>JAYVNL010000364.1:0-2822 GCA_043758495.1 Rhizobacter sp. | reverse complement strand
GCGCCCCGGCGGCCGCGACCGGCCGCGGCTGCGGGCGGCGATGTAGACGATGGCGAGCAGCAGCAGCGTCGGCACGAAGAAGGCGAGCAGGACGCGGCTGTCGAGATGGCCGAAGTCGAGCCGCGCCGTGGTCCGAAACAGCAGTGCCGGCACGAAGATGTAGAAGGCGGCGTTGGAGAGCGTGCGGGCCACGTCGCCGGGGCCGAGCAGCCGCAGCCGCGCCACCGCCCAGCCGGCCGCGACGACGAGGAAGATGACGAACAACTTGGTGAAGACCAGGGACGACATGGCGGCGCAGTATCGGCGAGCGTCGTGGTCGCCACCGACAGGTGACGACTCGAGGCAATACGGCATAACGTCAGCTTCACTCGAACAGCAGAACTGCGAGACACCCGATGACAACGGTTCTATCGGCGGGCCAACGAGCGTCTGGCGAGCCGCCATCCGCGCAACAGCAAACGGGCATCGGGCGAGCGACATTCGCGCTGCGATGAAAATCCTCCGCATGGCTGTCCTCACGATCCCCACCCGACCCTTCCCCGGCCAGCGTCCGGGCACCTCGGGCCTGCGCAAGAAGGTCGCGGTGTTCCAGCAGCCGCACTACCTCGAGAACTTCGTGCAATCGATCTTCGACGCCCTCGACGGCTTTGAAGGCCGCACGCTCGTGCTCGGCGGCGATGGCCGCTTCTTCAACGACGCCGCGATCCAGGTCATCCTGCGCATGGCGGCGGCCGCCGGCTTCGGCCGCGTCCTGGTCGGCCAGCGCGGCATCCTGTCGACGCCGGCGGCCAGCTGCGTGGTGCGAAAGCGCGCTGCCTTCGGCGCCGTCATCCTGTCGGCCAGCCATAACCCGGGTGGGCCCGAAGGCGACTTCGGCATCAAGTTCAACGCTGCCAACGGTGGCCCGGCGCCGGAGAAGATCACCGAGGCGATCTGGCGCAAGAGCGAATCGATCGAGCGCTTTCGGATCGAAGACGGCGTCGCCGACGTCGACCTGTCGACGCTCGGCGAAAGCAAGGTTGGCGGCTTGACGGTCGAGGTCATCGACCCGGTCACAGAGCACGCCGACCTGCTGGCGATGTTGTTCGACTTCGCTGCCATCGGCGCCTTGCTTCGCGACGGACGCTTTCGCATGCGCTTCGATGCCATGCACGCCGTCACCGGTCCCTACGCGCAGGAGATCTTCGTGCGCCGCCTCGGCGCACCGGGCGACAGCGTGATGAACGGCGTGCCGCTCGCCGACTTCGGCGGCGGCCATCCCGACCCGAACCCGACCTACGCCGCCGACCTCATCGAGGCGATGACCGGTGCCGATGCGCCCGACTTCGGCGCCGCTTCCGACGGCGACGGCGACCGCAACATGATCGTCGGCCGCGGCTCGGGCGGTTCGGCCGTGGCCCCCTTCGTCGTCACCCCGAGCGACAGCCTCGCCGTGCTCGCCGCCAACGCCCATCTCGTGCCCGGCTACGCGAGCGGCCTGATGGGCATCGCCCGCTCGATGCCGACGAGTCGCGCCGCCGACCGCGTCGCCGCTGCGCTCGGCGTGCCGTGCCACGAGACGCCGACCGGCTGGAAGTTCTTCGGCAACCTGCTCGACGCCGGCCTGGCGACGCTTTGCGGCGAGGAAAGCGCAGGCACCGGCTCCGACCACGTGCGCGAGAAGGACGGCGTCTGGGCGGTGCTGTTCTGGCTCAACGTCCTCGCCGTGCGCCGAGCCTCGGTCGAGGCGATCGTGCGCGACCACTGGCGCCGCTTCGGCCGCGACATCTACTCGCGCCATGACTACGAAGGCGTCGACGCCGCCGCCGCCGCCGGCCTCGTCGACCACCTCCGCGAGCAACTGCCGTCGCTGCCCGGCGCCCGCTTCGACCGCGCCGACGGCAGCACCGCCACCGTCACCCACGCCGACGACTTCGCGTACGCGGATCCGGTCGACGGCTCCGTCACCGAACACCAGGGCATCCGCATCGTGTTCGACGACGATTCGCGCATCGTCTTTCGCCTCTCCGGAACCGGCACCGAAGGCGCGACGCTGCGCGTCTATCTCGAGCGCTTCGAGCCCGATCCAGCGCGGCAGGACGTCGAGACGCAGGCAGCACTGGCGCCGCTGATCGCGCTCGCCGACCGCATCGCCGGCGTCGCCGTGCGCACGGGTCGCAGCACGCCGACGGTGATCACCTGATCGTGAAGCGACGTGCGGCACCGCCGCAGCGCAAGATCCCTGAAGCGGTGCTGCAGAACCGCTACCGGCAGGCACTGGCGCTGCATGGCCAGGGCGAGCACGCGAAGGCCGAAGTGCTCTACCGCGACATCCTCGGCCACATGCCGGAAAGCTTTCACGCCCTGCACATGCTCGGCGTGCTGCTGGCGCAGCGCGGCGAATGGGAAGCGTCGGCAGCGCTCATCGAGCAAGCCATCGGCATCGACCCGACCGTGGCCGCAGCGCATGCGAACCTCGGCAACACGCTGCGCGAGCAAGGCCGCAAAGACCCGGCGCTGGCGAGCTATGAGCGGGCGCTGCGCCTCGATCCCGACCATGTTCGCGCCCTGAAGGGCCGCGGCCTGCTGCTCTGGCAGCGCGGCGAGCGCGAGGCCGCGCTCGCCTGCTACGAGCACCTGCTCGGGCTCGAACCCGACTATGCCGACGGCTGGATCATGAAAGCCGCCGTCTACGACCAGCTCGGCCGCAACGACGAGGCGATCGCCGCCTACCGCAAGGCGCTGGCGTTCGCCGACGTCACCCACCCCGACAAGATCCGCTACCTGCTGGCCGCACTCGGCGATGGCCAGGTGCCGACCGCGTCGCCGGTGGAATACGTGCG
>JAYVNL010000363.1:0-2825 GCA_043758495.1 Rhizobacter sp. | reverse complement strand
GCGTCACGAAGGCCTCGGCCGCGTTGACCAGCTCCTCGAGGTTCTCGAGACGCTCCTTGCCCTCGCGGTCGGTCTTGTAGAAGTCGACCAGGCCCGATGCCTCGAGCATGCGGACGATGATTTCGCGCAGTGTCAGGCCGCGTGTCGTCTCGCGCATGGCATCGACGCGGGCCGTGAATGCGACCAGGTTGTTGCCGCCCTTGCCCGACAGCGAACCCACGCTCTGCCAGAGGCTGCGGCCGCTCGCTCGGGCTGCATCCTGCAATTGCTCGATGGTGCGGGCGCCGATGCCGCGCGCCGGGAAGTTGACGACCCGCAGGAAGCTGGTGTCGTCGTTCGGGTTCTCGATCAGACGCAGGTACGAGAGCGCGTGCTTGACCTCGGCGCGCTCGAAGAAGCGAAGGCCGCCGTAGACCTTGTACGGAATGCTCGCGTTGAAGAGCGCACTCTCCATGACCCGGCTCTGCGCGTTGCTGCGGTAGAGCAGCGCGATCTCGTGGCGCGGCGTGCCTTCGCGGTGCAGCTGCTGCGCTTCCTCGATGAACCACTGCGCTTCGGCGAAGTCGGACGTCGCCTCGTGGACGCGGACCGGCTCGCCGGGGCCGGCCTCGGTGCGCAGGTTCTTGCCGAGTCGGCGCGAGTTGCGCGAGATCAACTCGTTGGCCGAGTCGAGGATGTTGCCGAACGAGCGATAGTTGCGCTCGAGCTTGATCAGGTTGCGGACGTGGTACTCGCGTTCGAACGACGCCATGTTGCCAACCTGGGCGCCGCGAAAGGCATAGATGCTCTGGTCGTCGTCACCGACCGCGAAGAGTGCGCAGCCGAGCTCGGGCGGCCCCGCGAACATCTTCAGCCAGGCGTACTGCAGCTTGTTGGTGTCCTGGAACTCGTCGACCAGGATGTGGCGAAAGCGCCGCTGGTAGTGCTCGCGCAGCGGCGTGTTGTCGCGCAGCAGTTCGTAGGTGCGCAGCATCAGCTCGGCGAAGTCGACCACGCCTTCGCGCTGGCACTGGTTGTCGTAGGTCTCGTAGACCTGCTGCAGGGTGCGGCTCTGCTCGTCCTTGACCTCGATGTCCTTGGCGCGCAGGCCGCTGTCCTTGGCGCTGGCGATCGCCCAGGTCAGCGGCTTGGGCGGATGGCGCTCCTCGTCGAGGTTCATCGCCTTGACGATGCGCTTGACGGCCGAGAGCTGGTCGGCGGAATCGAGGATCTGGAAGCCCTGCGGCAGCGCCGCCAGCTTCCAGTGCGAGCGCAGGAAGCGGTTGCAGAGGCCGTGGAAGGTGCCGACCCACATGCCGCGCACGGGAATGGCGAGCATGGCGTCGAGCCGGACCAGCATCTCCTTGGCGGCCTTGTTGGTAAAGGTCACCGCGAGCACGCCACCCGGCGAGAGCTGGCCGGTCTGGATCAGCCAGGCGACGCGCGTCGTCAGCACCCGCGTCTTGCCGGAACCGGCGCCGGCCAGGATGAGCGCCGGCTCGGGCGGCAGGGTGACGGCGGCGAGCTGCTCGGGGTTGAGGCCTTCGAGCAGGCGGGACGGAGGCGTTGAAGCGCGATCGGGAAACGACATCACCGCATTGTCCGGCAGCAGCGAGTCGCAAGCCCGACGCGCAGCGCTCGGCCCGGCGGCTACGGTGTTCCGCCGAGCACCTGGTCGAAGCCGACCCGGGCGATGTCGGGTCCGAGGCGCTCGCTGCCCGCGACCTGGTCGACGAACCAGCCGCGCGCGGCGTCGACATCGGGCATCGCTTCGCGCAAGGTGCGCATCGCTTGCCCGTTCGGCCGCCCGCTCCTGACCTCGAGGGCGACGCGGCCGGGCCCGCGGTCGAGCAGCAGATCGATCTCGGCGCCGGCCGCCGTGCGCCAGAACCAGGCCTGGCTCGCCGGATGCGCCACGCGCTCGCGCCGCAGCACGTCTTCGATCACGAAGCCTTCCCAACTCGCGCCGCGGATCGGATGGTCGGCGAGCTGTTCGTGGCTGCCGATATGCAGCAAGTGGTGAAGCAGGCCGCTGTCGCGCAGGTAGAGCTTGGGCGACTTCGTCAGCCGCTTGCCGACGTGGCGAAAGTACGGCCCGAGGCGGCGCACCAGGAACACCGCCTCGAAGGTCTCGACGTGCCGCTGCACCGTGTGGTACGAGACGCCGAGCGAGTTCGCGAGTGCGGATGCGTTGAAGAGGCCGCCCTGCTGGTGCGCCAGCATCGTCAGCAGCCGGCGCAGGAAGACCGGATCGGCCGACACGCCGTATTGCGGCAGGTCGCGCCCCAGCACCGTGCGCAGGTAAGCCTCCCACCAGTCGCGATGGGCATCGGCCGCCAGCGCATCGGGAAACCCGCCACGCAGCCACAGCTCCCGCCATGCGCGCGGCGCTGTCCCGGTGGCGGCTTCACAGGCCGCGAGCGGGTCGAGCTCGACGATGCCGATTCGCCCAGCCAGCGACTCCGAGATGCCGCGAACGAGCGCCGGTTGCGCCGAGCCGAGCACGATGAAGCGGCCGTTGCGGCCGCGCTCGGCGTCGATGGCGCCGCGCAGCGCGGCGAAGACCGAGGGCACGGCCTGGGCTTCGTCGAGGATGGCGCCACCGCCGGCGATGGCGTCGAGCGCAAAGCGAGGATCGTCGGCGAAGCGCTGTGCGGTGAGCGGGTCTTCGAGGTCGATATAGGCGAAACCGGGGAAGGCGCTCCGGGCCAGCGTGGTCTTGCCGACCTGGCGCGCGCCGAGCACGGCGACGGCCGGGAAGCGCCCGGCCAGCTCGATCAGGCGGGGCTCGGTGAGTCGGTCATACACACTGCATATTAGCCACTTGACTTCTGTAATGCAAGGCT
>JAYVNL010000362.1:0-8867 GCA_043758495.1 Rhizobacter sp. | reverse complement strand
CCGAGTATATCGACGCTGTTCCGCCCATGGAGCGGCCGCGCCTGCGCAGCTTCGTCGTCCGACCCGGGCGGATGGGCCCCGGCCAGGCTCGGGCCATGGCCGAGCTCGGCCCTCGCTTCGTGCTGCCGCTGTCGGCCGGAAGCGGCGATGCCGCCGCCGCGTTCGGCCGCAGCGCGCCGCTTGTCGTCGAGATCGGCTTCGGCATGGGCGCGGCCACGGCCGAAATCGCCGCGGCGCATCCCGAGACGAACTACCTCGGCATCGAGGTCCATCCGCCCGGTGTCGGCGCCTTGCTGAAGGAGATCGGCGAGCGCGGCCTCGACAACGTGCGCATCGTTCAGGACGACGCGGTCGAGGTGCTCGAGCGCATGGTCGCGCCGGCTTCTCTCGCTGGCGTGAACATCTTTTTCCCCGATCCCTGGCACAAGAACCGCCACCACAAGCGGCGCCTGATCCAGCCGCCCTTCGTGCGCCTGCTGGCGACCCGCCTGGCGCCCGGCGGCACCGTGCACTGCGCCACCGACTGGCGGCCCTATGCCGAGCAGATGCTGGAGGTGCTCGCCGACGAGCCGAGCCTCGTCAACAGCAGCGACGGCTATGCATTGCGACCGACGGCGCGGCCGCTGACAAAGTTCGAGCAGCGCGGCCTCGACCGCGGCCACGGTGTCTGGGACCTGGTCTTCAGCAGGCGCGACCCGCCCGCTGGGCCCGGCGACCGATGAAACTTCCCGTCGACGTCGGTCGTGGGGTCGCGGTCGCGGTCGCACTGTGGCTCGCGATCGCGCCTGCCGCTGTCCGCGCAGCGCCGGCCGGACCCTATCCAGCCTCCTACGCCGCCATCGTCGCCGCCGCCCGCAACGAGGGCAAGGTGGTCGTGTACTCGACGACCGACATTTCCGTCGTCGCCGCGCTCATCCGTGATTTCGAGCTGCTCTTCCCCGGCGTCCGCGTCGAATACAACGATCTCAACAGCGCCGAGCTGAACAACCGCTACCTCGCCGAGACGGCCGCCCGTCGACCTTCTGCCGACGTGCTGTGGAGCTCGGCGATGGACCTGCAGATGAAGCTGGCCAACGACAACTTCGCGGCCCGCTATCAATCACCCGAAGCCGGCTCGCTGCCTGACTGGGCGGTGTGGCGCGACGAGGCTTTCGGCACCACCTTCGAGCCGGCCGTCTTCGTCTACAGCACGCGCTTCGTGACCGGCGCCGACGTGCCGCACACCCATGCCGACTTCACCCGCCTGCTCACCACCCAGCGCGACAAGTACGCCGGCAACGTGACCACCTACGACGTCGAGAAATCGGCCCTCGGCTTCCTGTTCGCCACCCAGGACAGCCGCCTGCAGCCCGGCTTCTGGGATCTGGTGAAGGCGCTCGGCGCCAACGGCGTCGAGATGGAGGTCAACACGTCGGTGATGGTGGAGCGCATCGCCGCCGGCAAGGACTACCTCGGCTACAACCTTATCGGCTCCTATGCCCTGACGCGGGCACGGCGCGACGCCGCCATCGGCGTCGTGCTGCCGAAGGACTACACGCTCGTGATGTCGAGGATCATGCTGATTTCGAAGACAGCGACGCATCCGAACGCCGGCCGGCTCTGGCTCGACTACCTGCTGTCGCGCCGAGGCCAGACGCTGCTGTCGACGCACTCCGAGCTGTTCTCGATCCGCACCGACGTGGCCGGCGAGTTCACCGCGGCGACGCTTCGACAGACGCTGGGGCCCAGCCTCAAGGCGATCGCGGTCGGACCGGCATTGCTGGTCTACCAGGACCAGTCCAAGCGGCAGGAGTTCCTGCGCCGCTGGCGGCGCGAACTGGGCCTCACGAAGTAGCCGCATCGGTGTCGCCGCCGGCCGGCGCGGCGGCGAAGCCGATCCGCACGACGAGGCCGCTGGCGGCGGCGGGCGTGCGCAGTTCGACGCTGGCGCGATGCGTTTCGGCGATGTTGCGGACGATCGCCAGCCCCAGTCCGGAGCCGGCCACCGATCCGTCGCCACCACGATAAAAGCGCTCGAAGACGCGATCGCGTTCGCCCTCCGGAATGCCCGGGCCGTCGTCCTCGACTTCGAGGCCGACCGGATCGCCGGCCACGACGCGCACGGTGACGCGGCCGCCGCCGCGACCATGCGTGATGGCGTTGTCGACGAGGTTGGCGATCAGCTCGCGCAGCAGCAGTGCGTTGCCGCGCACCCGAATCGTCGCTGGCGGCGCCTCGTAGGCGATATCGATGCCCCGCTGCCGCGCCGCCGCGACCAGCTCCAGCGTCGTCGCCTGCGCCAGTTCGCCGAGGTCGACCGGCGCCAGGCGCTGGTCGGGGCCGACGTCGGGATCGGAGCGCGCCAGCAGCAGCAGTTGCGTCAGCAGCCGACTCAGGTCGGCGACGCTGTCGCCGACTTCGACCAGCGTACGGCGAAGCAGGCCGTCATCGTCCTGGCGCAGCGTGTATTCGATCTGCGTTCGGATCTCGGTGAGCGGTGTTCGCATCTGATGCGACGCGTCGGCGATGAGCTGCTGCCGGCTCGACTGCAGCACCTCGATGCGGCGGGTGTGGTGATTGAGGGCGGCGAGCAGCGGCGCCACCTCGGCCGGCACCCCGGCGAGATCGATCGGCGCGAGATCGGTCGGCGGCCTGGCCGCGATGCTCGCGCGCAGGCGCTCGAGCGGGCGCAGGCCGCGAACGAGCGCGTACCAGACCAGCACCGCCGCGGCGACGATGAGCAGCGACTGCCGCATCAACGCATCGGCGACGATGCGCTGCGACAGCGCCTGCCGCGCCTCGCCGGTTTCGGCGACGACGACCGTGACCGCAGCGGTCGCGAGCGTCGTGCCGTAGATCTGCTTGTTCAGGGCCACGAGGTGGACCGGCTCGCCGCGGTACTCGGCGCCGTACGGCACCGACTCGTCGCCGTCAGGCATCGGCACCGACGGCATGGGCAGATCGTCGTAGCCAGTGACGGTCTTGCCGCCCGGCGCCACGACGCGGTAGAAGATGCGCTCCTGCATGTTCGATTCGAGCAGCTGCAGCGCCGCGTAAGGCAGGTCGACGTGGACTTCGCCCTCTCTCACGTCGACGTTCTCCGCGATCGCTTCGGCCGATGCGGTGAGCAGGCGGTCGAAGGCGCCGTTGGCAACCGCGACGGCGGCGCGATTGGCGAGCCAGGCGTTGAAGAGGAGCAGTACGAGGAGCGGAATCAACAGCCAGAGCAGCAGCTGGATCCGCAGGCTTTCAGGCCACTTCGAGGACATAGCCGAGCCCGCGCAGGGTGACGATCGCGACGCCGGTGTCCGCGAGTTGCCGGCGCAGGCGGTGGATGTAGATCTCCACCACCTCCTGGCCGGTGGTGGTGTCGACCGCGAACACGCGGTCGTGCAGCGCCGCCTTGCTCACCACCTTGCCCATGCGCATCAGCAGCACCTCGAGGACCGCGTGCTCTTTCGGCCGCAGCTTCAGCCTTCGCCCGGCGATGGTGAACGCCCTGCCGATGCTCTCGTACTGAAGCGGGCCGAGTCTCACCACCGGCGAGCTCACGCCGTGGGCGCGGCGGATGACGGCGTGCAGGCGCGCCTCGAGCTCGCTCAGCTCGAACGGCTTGGCGAGGTAGTCGTCGGCGCCGAGATTGAGTCCCTCGACGCGATCTTCGAGATCGCCGCGCGCCGTCAGCACCACCACCGGCGACGCGACGCCGGCCTGGCGCAGCCGCTGCAGCACGACCAGGCCGTCCATCGTGGGCAGCGACAGGTCGAGCACGATGGCGTCGTATCGCTCGGTGCGCAGCAGCGCGTCGGCCTGGGCGCCGTCGTGGATCTGGTCGACGACGAAGCCGTGCTGCTCGAGCGCTCGGGCGAGCCAGGTCGCGAGCTTGACGCTGTCTTCGACGAGCAGCACACGCATCGGTGTCTGCGGCGCTGTGTTCCGCCGCCTCCCTGAAAAAGAATATTGGGCTGCGGTGCTCGGCCGGCCGCGCTCGGGGTTTTCCATAGTGGTGCACATGCACCGCTAAAGCGTGGTGAAAGCTTGACTTCGAACAATCGCCTCGGAGCGACACCCCTTCGGAGACACCATGAACAAAACGGTACTGTGCGCAGCCATCCTCGCCATCTATGCAGCGGCCACGCCGGCGTGCGCCGACGAGCTTTCGGACCTCAAAGCCGAGATCGCGGCGCAGAAGGTCCAGGCCGCGCAGCAAAAGGCCCGGCTCGACGCGCTCGAGGCCCGCCTCAACCAGGTGCAGACGGCGCCTGCCGTGCAGTCGGGTGGCGCCCCGTCGCAGGCTGGAGCGCCCTCGTCGGTTCGGGCCGCGGCCAACGACCAGCCGGCGCCCAACCCCGACGGCAAGCCCGCAGGGGTGAGCTACGAGCGCGGCGACGGCCTCAGCTTCGCCACGCCGGGTGGCTCCGTCACGCTCTACGGCTTGATCGACGTGACCTACGTGCACATCAACCACGCCAACCCGAACGGCGACAGCGTCACCTCGCCGCGCGTGTCCTGGTTCAGCGGCAACCGCTGGGGCCTCACCGGCAAGCACACGATGGGCGACAGCGGCCTCAACGTGATCTTCCGACTCGAAAGCGAGTTCGAGAACCAGACCGGCGCGATGGACACGGCCGGCGTGCTCTTCAACCGCGATGCCTGGGTCGGCGTAGAGAGCCCGCTGTACGGAAAGTTCACCTTCGGCCGGCAGAACGCGATCACCCGCGACCCGGCTTCGTCGGCCATCTACGGCGATCCGTACGGCCCGGCCGCGCCTTCGACGGAAGAAGGCGGCTATACCAACAACAACAACTTCAAGCAGCTGATCTTCTACGCCGGCAGCGCCACGGGAACCCGCATCGACAACGGCGTGGCCTGGAAAAAGGCGTTCGACGGCGGCCTCGTCGCCGCGGCCGAGTACCAGTTCGGCGGCCAGGCCGGCAACTTTTCCAACGGCAGCACGAAGGCGGCCTCGCTCGCCTACGCCGGCGGCCCGTTCAACGTGGCCGGCTTCGTCACCTCGGCCAATGTCGCCGGCCTCACCGATCGCTCGTACTCGGTCGGCGGCAACGTCCTCCTGCTCGACGTGCTGCGCCTCAACGCCGGCTACTTCCACTACACCGCCGAGCAGGCCGCGCTCGGCGACCGCCGCGACAACGCCTACACCGTCTCGGCCAAGTTCGCGCCCGCCGGCAAGGTCGACTACGAGCTCGGCTACCAGGACATGCGCGCGAAGAACGCCGCCGTCAGCGGCGCCGGCAACGTGCTGAACGCGTTCGCCAACGCCAGCACCGCCAAGGCCACCGCCACCGGCAGCCGCTCGACGATCTACGGCTCGGTTTTCTATCACTTCGACAAGATCACCGAGGTCTACATCGCCGCCGACTACCTGAAGCTGAAGGACGGCTACAAGGTCGGCGTCACCAACGGCGCGCCGAGCCAGACCGAGTTCGGCGTCGGCCTGCGGACCCGGTTCTGATCCCGGCGCGAGTCGGGCGCCGCCGGATCAATCGGCCCAGGTGACGAGGCCGCTCCACGCCGTCGCCAGCACGACGATGCCGAAGGCGATGCGGTACCACGCGAACGGCGTGAAGTCGTGCGTGGAGATGTAGCGCAGCAACCAGCGTACGCAGAGCCACGCGGCCAGGAAAGAGAACACCGTGCCGACGGCGAACAGCGGCAGGTCGCCCATCGACAACAGCGCCCGCTCCTTCCAGAGGCTGTAGACGCCGGCGCCGATCAACGTCGGCATCGAGAGGAAGAAGCTGAACTCGGTGGCGGCCTTGCGCGACAGGCCGAGCAGCATGCCGCCGATGATGGTGGCCCCGGAACGGCTGGTGCCGGGCACGAGCGCGAGGCACTGGCAGAGGCCGACGCCGAGGGCGTCGCGCGGCCGCATCGCGTCGACGCTGTCGATCCGCGGCACGATCGTGCGGCGCTCGGCCCAGAGAATGACGAAGCCGCCGAGGATGAAGGTCGATGCAACCACCACCGGCGTGAACAGGTGGGCCTTGATCGCCTTGCCGAACAGCAGGCCGAGCACGACCGCGGGAATGAAGGCGACGAGAACGTTGACGGCGAAGCGCTGCGCCTTCGGCTCGCTGCCGAGGCCAGCGAGCGTGGCCCGCAGCCGCTCGCGATAGACAATCATCACCGCGAAGATCGCGCCGGTCTGGATCGCGATGTCGAACACCTTGCTCTTGTCGCCGGAGAACCCGAGCAGCGAGCCGGCGAGGATGAGGTGACCGGTGCTGGAGATCGGCAGGAACTCGGTGAGCCCCTCGACGATGCCCATGACGGCGGCCTTGACGAGAAGCAGGGTGTCCACAGGCAGCGATCCATTCAGGCGAAGCCGCGCATCTTAGCGGCGCTTATCGGAGCAATTCAGCGCGGCAGCAGTGCGATCGAGATGCCGGCGGTGGTGACGCGGATCGGCCCCGGCACGACGCCAGCCGCGGCCAGCCGCTCGACGTCGCGCGGCCGGAACACGTAGATCGGCTGCTCGCCGAGCCAGCGCTCGGCGACCGGCCGCGCCAGTCGCTCGATGCCGCGCTCGAGCGCCGGAGGCAGTCCGTCGAAGTGCAGGCGCTCGATGCGGACGTCGACCGGCCGCACGCTCTGGCTGGCCGCGTCGAAAGCGAGGCCGCAGCTCGCAACCGCGACGCCGATGAGCGGGCGCTGCAACACATTTTCGCCACCGCTCATCGCGAGCTCGATGGCGATACGGTCGACCTCGGGCTGAAGCACGAGATGCGGCACGGCCACGGTGACCTCGATGCCCTCGGCGATGCGGCGCACGATCGGAAAGCGGCGGCCGAGCGCTTCCTGGAGCCGAGCTTCCGGCACGTCGATCGACTGCGGCACGAGCCACGATGTGCAGCCGGCCGCGGCGACGGCGGCAACGACGGTGAACGGCACCATGGCGAAGCGGCGGCGGGAGATGTCTGGCGTCATCGCGCCATTCTCGACGTGTCGCCGTGCACCGCCGTCTACACTACTGACTGGTCAGTCATTATTGATCCCGATGCCCGCAGCCGCCGCCGTTCCGCTCCGCCAGCGCCGCAAGGAAGCGCGCCCCCAGGAACTGCTCGACGCCGCCCTGGATCTCTTCGTGGAGAAGGGCTTCGCGGCAACGCGATCCGAGGAGGTCGCGGCCCGCGCCGGCGCATCCAAAGGCACGCTCTATCTCTACTACCCGAGCAAGGAAGAGCTGCTGAAGGAAGTCATCCGGCACAACGTCGTCAACGAGATCGCCGAAGGCGTCGAGATCATCCGCAACTTCGAAGGGTCGACCTCGGCGTTGCTCGCGCTCATCCTGCGGCTTTGGTGGGAGCGCGTCGGCGAGACGCGCGCCTCGGGCATCCTCAAGCTGATGATGTCGGAGGTGCGCAACTTCCCGGAGATGGCGCAGTTCTATGTCGACGAGGTCACGATGCCCTGCGACCGCATGCTCGCCGAGCTCGTCCAGCGCGGCATCGACCGCGGCGAGTTCCGCGCTGTCGCCGTCGCCGACGTGGTCCATGCGCTGGTCGCACCGCTGCTCTTCCTGGTGATGAACAAGCATTCGCTCGGCGCCTGCTCGGCGGCGGCCCGGCTCGACCCGATGCCGGTGATTAACGCGCACATCGACCTCGTGCTCTACGGCCTGGAACCTCGACACGCCGATGCGGTCAAGGCAGTCAAGGCAGTCAAGGCAGTCAAGTCCGCCAAGGCAGTCAAGTCCGCCAAGCCCGCGGGGCCCGGCAAGACGGCGGCGAAGAAGAAGCAGCGATGAAGCGCGGACTCAAGTGGGCGATCGCCGCCGTCGCCGCGCTGGTGCTGGTTGCCGCCGGCGCGCGCCTCGTCATGAGCCGCAAGGCGGCGGCACCGGCCACGGCCGCGCAGCGCCTGCCGGGCGGCCTCGACCTCGCCGCCGGCGACGTCGTCGTCGCGCAGACGATCGAGCTGCCGCGCACGCTCGAGGTCTCGGGCGGGCTCAAGGCCGTCAACAGCGCCGTCGTGCGCGCCAAGGTCGCGGCCGAGGTCAAGTCGCTCACGGTGCGCGAGGGCGACAGCGTCCGCACCGGCCAGATCGTGGGCCAGCTCGACACCGTCGAGCTCGACCTGCGGCTGCGCCAGGCCGAGCAGACCGCTTCGTCGACGAAGTCGCAGCTCGACATCGCCCTGCGCGCGCTCGACAACAACCGCGCCCTCGTGGCGCAGGGCTTCATCTCGGCAACCGGCCTCGAGACCTCGATCTCGAACGAGGCCGGCGCCCGTGCCAGCTACGAGGCGGCGCGCTCGGCGGCTCTGCTCGCGAAAAAGGGCCGCAGCGACGCGACGCTGGTCGCGCCGATCTCCGGCCTGGTCTCGCAGCGCATGGCGCAGCCGGGCGAGCGCGTCTCCGTCGATGCCAAGCTGCTCGAGATCGTCGACCTCGGCCAGCTCGAGCTCGAGGCGGCGCTGGCGCCCGACGACGTCGCCGGCCTCGCCATCGGCCGCCGCGCGGTCCTGCGCGTCGACGGCCTGTCGACGCCGGTCGGCGCTCGCGTCGCCCGCATCAATCCGAGCGCGCAGGCCGGCACCCGATCGATCATGGCCTACCTCGCCGTCGAGCCGCAGCCGGCCCTGCGCCAGGGCCTGTTCGTGCGCGGCACCATCGAGCTCGATCGCCAGCGCGCACTGGCGCTGCCGCTGTCGGCCGTGCGCACCGACCAGTCGCGGCCCTACGTGCTGGTCGTGAAGGACGGTCAGGCGGTGGCCTCGCCTGTCGAGCTCGGTGCCCGCGGCAGCGTCGGCGGCGACGCCTGGGTCGAGATCACGTCGGGCGTGAGCGAAGGCGCGAACGTGCTGGCTGCCAGCACCGGCTTGGTTCGCGACGGCACGCCGGTGCGCCTGCCCGCGAAAGCATTGGC
>JAYVNL010000361.1:0-2841 GCA_043758495.1 Rhizobacter sp. | reverse complement strand
AGAGCTGCTTGCCGTCCGGCGTTGCGGCCACGTCCGGCGAAAAGGGCGACGCCTGCTCGATGCGGCCCACGATCTCGTGCGTTCGCGTGTCGACCACCACGGTCTGCGGCGTGAAGCTCGACACCACGTAGGCGTACTTGCCGTCAGGCGAGAAGATCGTCATGCCGGGGCCGTTCGGCACGACGATGCGCTGCTTCGGCTGGAAGGTCTTGGCGTCGAGCACCTGCACGTAGTCCTCGCCGCGCACCGTGACCCACACTTCCTTGCCGTCGCGGGTGAACATGGCTTCGTGCGGCGAGCGGCCGACGTAGCTCGTGTGCCTGACGGTGTTGGTCGCGGTGTCGATGAAGGTCACCGAATTGGAGCCGATCGACACCGCCAGCAAGGTCTTGCCGTCGGGCGAGAAACCCATCCCGTGGACCAGCAGCTGCCCCTTGTAGAGGGGGCTGAGGTTGCCGGGCGTCAGGTCGCCGAGCCGGATCACCCCGAGCAGCTTGTTGCTCGACGGATCGATGACCGAGACCGTGTTCGAAGCCTGGTCGCTGAGGTAGACGCGGTCGCGCGAGCTGATCGCGATGTCGGGCGCCTCGGCGCTGCCGGGCGCCTGGCCGGCGAAGGCGATGCCGAGCATCGCCGGTGTCAATACGAGGCATGTCGCGGCGAAGCGAAGTCGAGTCATGAAAGTCTCCTGTGATTCAGCGCGAGCTGATGGGGTGAGCGGGTGCGGTCTGCGCCGTGTCGAGCGCCGAGCGCATCACGGTGATCTCGGAGCCTTGCGTGACGATGATTTCCTGCGCCAGGCGGCGCAGGACCGGGTTCTTGCCGTAGAGCAATTGCGCCTTGGCCATGTCGACGGCGCCCTGGTGATGCGGAATCATCATGGTGGCGAAGTCGTGGTCGGGGTCGCCGGTCATGGCGGCCCGGCCCATGCCGTCGTTCATTAGGCCCATCGATTCGCCCATCAAGTCGGCGAACGATTTGTCGGTGGTGGCCACGAAGGGCCCGCCGCGTGCGGAGGTCATGCCGTCGTGGCCGTGCATGGCGTGGTGGTCGACGGCGTCGGCAGGCAGGCTGAACGACGCTGCCAGCATGACGCTGCATATCGACAGGGTAGAAATTTTGTGGAACGTGTTCATGGCGATGCCGAGGAGGGGATGGCGCTCGAGCGGTAGACGGAGTGCGGGGCGCTTCCATTCCCAAACTCGCAGGTTTGTCTTGGCAGGTCATGCCAGCAAAGCGGGGGCCCGGCGATTGATGAGCGCGCCGCCCATCACCAGCCAGACGAACAGGATGGCGGCCAGCAGCAGCGGCTTGACGCCGAGATGAGTCGCGAGGCCGAGCGCCGCCATCGCCATCGCGAGAAAGAACGTATCGATCTCGGCGGCCACGGCAACGATGCCCGACGAGAGCAGCCGCAGCGAGTCGAACAGGACGCCGCCGACGAAGGCAAACGCAAACCAGGGTACGGCGAGCTTCGCTTCTAGCAAGTCCCAAAGGCCCCCGGCGGGATTGCCCGGGGGGCGTTCACCGAGCGACCTGGAGGTCGCTCACTTGAATCGGATCGAATGGTTGTCATGGCCTGTTTTGAGCAGAAGCCGCGGTCTCCGAAGGACCGATGCCTGCAGATTTAGGACGTCTGTCTTCAAAGATCCAAGGGGTTGTTTGCGTTGTGGAGGGTCTGAACAATGCGCTTCAACGCATGCATGTTCGATGACCGGAAGGTCATGGGGCGTGCCGAGGGTCATTTCAGCGCCCATCGGCGGCTTGGTGCGCTACGGCTGGGGGCTACAACATCCGCTGGCTGCTGCGGGCGATCGCACGTCTGGGCCCGAAGCTGGCTTTTTTGCGCCTGTTGATGGCCACCCTCACGGTGACCGCCAGCGTCAAGTCGTCGTTTGCGTCGCGGTTGCCCACGCTTGCCCGGTATATCGTCGACCGGTTGACGTCATCGATGTCAGCACCGTCAGTCGCCTTGGCTCGATTTGAATTCTGCAGGGCCGACTACTCATTTAAAGCTCATTCCGGCGACGCTGCGCTTCAGCAATCATCGAGGAGAGAGAGATGAAGTCTCGAATCTTAAGCGTCGATAAACCTGGGTCGCCCGGTCTTCGTTGGGGGCTTGGCGCCCTCGCCGTCGTCGCGATGACCAGTGCGATCGGCTACAGCTACTTCAACAAGCCCAGCATCGAACCAGCCATCGTGCTCAATCCGCGCACGCTGACGCCGCAGGTGATGGCGTATCCGACGCAGGGCCCCAACAGGGCCGCAGCCACGCTGGCTCCTGCCACGACTGCTGCCGCGCAGAAGACGGCGACACTAGCAACCAGGATCGACGCACTCGTCGCTTCCGGCAAGCCCGACGATGCCTTCGTGGCTTACAAAACGGTTGTGCGTTGCCTGATGGCGCGCGGTGTTCCGGGCATCGGCTTGCCTACTCAGATGGAAAACATTGCGTTCCGGACTGAAAACCCGACGCAAAAGGCGGCGTGCGGCGACATCAGCCCTGGGCAGATCACCAGCCGCGTGCAATGGGTCGAGGCGGCCGCGAAAGCAAACGTGCCTGATGCGGCGTGGGCCTTTATGAGCACGGGACCGCGTGGCAACGGCTTCGTCGACCAGATTCCATCCGACTACGACGAGACCAATCCCGTGACGGTCGAATGGCTGAAAAGGCAGCACGGCTACCTTAAGACCGCCGCCGATACTCGCGCCGAACTCATGCCGGTCTGGACGATGTCGAACTTTTTCGAAAACCACGAGGGTGACATGAAGACCGCCCTGAAATATTACATCGCCGCGGCAGACTTGCAGCGCATGGACCCGCAAAACGCCAGCCGACCC
>JAYVNL010000360.1:0-2846 GCA_043758495.1 Rhizobacter sp. | reverse complement strand
GGCCTCATCGCCTTCTACTGGCACTTCATCCGCCAGACGCGCGGTCTCTACGCGGCGATGTTCGTCACCGGCCTCGGGGTGGCGCTGATCGACACCGCGATCCCGGTCTTCATCGGCCACCTCGTCGGCCTGATGCAGACCAGCGACCGCGAGGCCGCCTTCGCGAGCGCGCTGCCCGGGCTCGTCGCCATGGCCCTGCTGGTGCTGATCGGCCGGCCCGTGGTGCTGCTCGCCGACAGCCTGATCCGCAACAACGCCGTCGTGCCCGGCGTCACCAGCCTGATCCGCTGGCAGAGCCACTGGCATGTGGTGCGGCAGAACTGGCCGTTCTTCCAGAACGACTTCGCCGGCCGCATCGCCAACCGCGTCATGCAGACCAGCAACGCCGTGCGCGAGTGCGTGGTCTCGAGCATCCGCGCCGTCTGGTACATCGCCATCTACGGCATCAGCGCCCTCGTTCTCATGGCCTGGGCCGACTGGCGCCTTGCGGTGCCGACGGCACTCTGGGTCAGCGGCTACGTGCTCTTCCTCGCCTTCTACGTGCCGCGCATGCGCGACCTTGCCAAGACCTCGTCGGAAGTGCGCTCGATGGTGATGGGCCGTGTCGTCGACAGCTACTCCAACATCCTCACGGTGAAGCTGTTCGCGCGTGCCCGCGACGAGGACGCCTACGTGCGCGAGGTCATCGACCAGCACACTGGCGCCATCGCCGCCCACATGCGGCTCATCACCCGCTTCATGGCCACGCTGGCGATCATGAACGCGCTGCTGCTGGTGAGCACGGCGGCGATCGGCATCGTGCTCTGGAGCCGCGGCGCGATCGGCCCCGGCATCGTCGCCACCGCGCTGCCGCTGGCCTGGCAGATCGCCAACGTGTCCGGCTGGGTGAGCTGGGAGGTGACCGGCATCTTCGAGAACATCGGCATCGTCCAGGAAGGCATGGAGACGATCGCGGTGCCGCACGCGCTCGTCGACGAGCCGGGCGCGCGCGAGCTCGAGGTGCCGCACGGCGAGATCCGCATCGAGCACCTGACCTTCACCTATGGCCGTGCCGACGGCCGCCGCGTGCTCGACGACTTGAACCTCGTGATCCGACCCGGCGAGCGCGTCGGCCTGGTGGGTCGGTCGGGCGCGGGCAAGTCGACCTTGGTGAATTTGCTGCTGCGCTTCCACGAAGTAGAGCAGGGCTCCATCCGCATCGACGGCCAGGACATCGGCCATGCCACGCAAGAGAGCCTGCGCGCCGCGGTCGGCATGGTCACGCAGGACACCTCGCTGCTGCACCGCTCGATCGCCGCCAACATCGCCTATGGCCGGCCGGGCTCCACGCACGCCGAGATCGAGGCGGCGGCACGACAGGCGCAGGCGCACGACTTCATCATGGACCTCGTCGACTGGAAGGAGCGGAAGGGCTACGACGCCCACGTCGGCGAGCGCGGCGTCAAGCTCAGCGGCGGCCAGCGCCAGCGCATCGCCCTGGCGCGCGTGATCCTGAAGGACGCGCCGATCCTCGTCCTCGACGAGGCCACGTCGGCGCTCGACAGCGAGGTCGAGCTCGCGATCCAGGAGCAACTCGTGGCCCTGATGCAGAAGAAGACCGTGATCGCGATCGCCCATCGCCTGTCGACGATCGCGCGCATGGACCGGCTCGTCGTGCTCGAGCAGGGCCGCATCGTCGAGCAGGGCACGCACGACGAACTGCTTCGGCTCGGCGGCCACTACGCGCTGCTGTGGAAGCACCAGTCGGGTGGGTTTCTGCCGGAGCAGGGGCTGGCAGCGGGCGAGCCGGGGCACGTGCCCGTGGAGCGTCAGGTCAGGGGCGCTGTGAGCCGATGAAATCGACGAACGCGCGCAGCGGCGCCGGCAGGTAGCGACGGCCCGGAAAGTAGAGAAACGGGCCGGAGAACGGGCGCCACCAGGGCGTTAGCGCGGGCTCGAGCGCGCCGTTGTCGAGGAATGGCCGCAGCCAGTCCTCGAACAGGTGGATCACGCCGGACCCCGCGATGGCGGCGTCGACGGCGAGATCCGTCGCCGCGCCGACGCGAACGATGAGCGGGCCGGCTGGTCTACCTTCACGACCTGGTCGTCGCGTTCGAACTCCCAGACCGGCATCGCACCGCTGCTGAACCGGCCGCGCAGACATGCGTGGCCGAGCAACTCGCGCGGATGCTCGGGGCGGCCGCGACGATCGAGGTAGGCGGGCGATGCCGCCGTCGCGAAGCGCTGTTCGCGGGGACCGATGGGGAATGGCGATCATGTCCTGCTCGAGCCAATCGTCGTAGCGGATCCCGGCGTCGCAGCCGGCCGCGAGCATGTCGACGAAGCTGTCGTCGGCCACGATGTCGAGGCGAATATCGGGATAGGCCGCGAGGAAGGGCGGAACGATGCGTGGCAGCACCAGGCGCACGGCGCTTACCGGCACGTTGAGGCGAAGCGTGCCGGTGGGTTGGTCGCGAAAGCCGTTGACGACATCGAGGGCGGCTTCTACTTCGACCAGCGCCGGCCCGAGCCGGTCGAGCAGCCGCGCGCCGGCTTCGGTAGGCGTGACGCTGCGCGTGGTGCGATGAAAAAGCCGAACGCCGAGCCTGGCCTCGAGCCGACGCACGGCTTCGCTGAGGCTGGACGCGCTGCTGTCCGTGGCGCGGGCCGCGTCGCGAAAACCTCCTGCCCGCGCGACGGCGACCCGTGCCGCGAGATCGCCGAGGTTCGCCGCCATTGTTCGATGTCCCGTTCAGCCTGTGCCGATCGGGGCATCTGATCGAGGGCATCGATGCTCCCCACATTCGATGCATCCAAACCAACGTAATCCATCGTGATCGACATCGGCAAGGCAAAAACATTCATCC
>JAYVNL010000359.1:0-2861 GCA_043758495.1 Rhizobacter sp. | reverse complement strand
GTCCGCCGACGTGCGCGTCGAAACGACCGGCATCGACATCACCGACGCCATGCTCTCCCGCGCGGCCGACATGAGCGTCGACCTGATCGTGATGGGCGCCTACGGCCACTCCCGCTGGACCGAACGCATCCTCGGCGGCGCCACGCGCGGGTTGCTGGCCACGATGACGGTGCCGGTGCTGATGTCGCATTGAGCCGACCCGACCCGGACGCACCGCCATGACTGCCATCCGCTCCGTCCTGCTCCATCTCGACGACCTGCCCTCGAGCCGCGTTCGGCTCCAGTTCGCGCGCGCTTTGGCGCAACGCCACGAAGCCACCCTGTGCGCCATGTTCGTCGGCGCGCCGCCGCAGTGGCCGCTGCAAATGGCCTTCACGGAAAGCCCGGCAGCCTTGATGCAGCACGTCGACTGGGCGGCCTCGGACCGCACGAAGTCCGTATTCGACACGGCATCGGCCGGCGGCGGCGTCGCGATGCGATGGCTGGACAACGACAACGCCGACGCGGTGGCGGCCTTTTCGCGGCAAGCCCTCTACGCCGACTTGCTGGTGCTCGGGCAGCACGATCCGGGCCTCGCTTCGGCGGTCGCCGCGGGCTTCGTCGCTTCGGCGCTGATCGACACCGACAAGCCAGCCCTGATCCTGCCGTTCGAGGGCGAGTTCCAGACCGCCGGCAACGATGTCTTGATCGGCTGGAACGCGACACCGCAATCTGCGCGCGCCGTCACCGCCGCGATGCCCTGGCTGCGCCGCGCACGCCATGTGCACGTACTGCAAACAAGCGACTTGGCCGCACCGCATTGCGCCGGCGAACTCGACATCGCCGAGTACCTGCAGCTGCATGGCGTCGTGCCCATGCTGCATCGCCAGCGTGCGGCGCCCCCGGATGCCGGCGACTTCATGTTGTCTCTCGCGGCCGAGGTGGGCGCCGACCTGCTGGTGATGGGCTGCTACGGTCACAGCCGGGCCCGTGAACTCATGCTGGGCGGCGCTTCTCGCACTGTGCTGCGGGCGATGACGATCCCGGTGCTGATGGCGCACTGACGCGGCAGGATCTCAGGGCAGCAGCAACCTGCCGGCGGCATCACCCGCTCCTTGCAAAGGGCCCAGCGGGTTGACCGCCCGGTCGGTTCGATCACTTCGCGGCTCGCCGCCGCGGCTGCGGAACAGGACGACGCCGTCGCGGATGGCCAGCAGCCCCTCGAAGCGCCAGCCGGTCACCCGTGTCGTGCGCCGAAAATTCAGAAAGTCAGCCAGAAAGTTGCCTTCGCGGCGAGTCTTTTCACCACCGAGACGGAACTCGTAGGCCTGACAAGCGAGACGCGCCAAGATGCACTCCCGGATGCCCGGATCAATCGCCTCGAACGGAACGCCGCGATCGGGCGCCAGGCGACCGGTGAGTTGCGGATAGGCAATCAGGGTCACGTTGGCGCTGGACTGCACGTCGAAGCCCAGGGTGCTCAGTTGCGCGATCGTCGTGCGGTACGGGACGATCGAGTCGAACGCTTGCGCTGCGCCCTCGAAGCTGTCGAACCCCGATAGGCGTTCGCTGTCGCCGCGCGGCAGCAGGTTGGCGCAGCCGCACAGCAGGAAGCAGCTGCCGAGCCAGGCAACGCGGGCCGCGATCATGCTGCAGGCACTTCCGGATGCGACTTATGAGGTGAGACGGTTCATGGTCCGCTCGCTTGCCGTCTGACAGGACGTGCATCGCTCTGCGGCAGGTTGGACCCGTAGCCGCTCCGGGGGAATCGGCTGGCCGCAGTCCCGACAGTCGCCGTACGTCCCGCCATCGAGCCGCTGCAAGGCCGCTTCGACCTCCGCGATCTCGCCGAGATCGCGCTGCTCCTGCACCCCGACGAGATCGGATGACAGTCGCCTTGTCGCCTCGTCCTTGCGATCGGTCACCTCATGCGCGTCGGCGTCGCTCGCCTCCCGTCGACCTCGCTCGGCGGCCTCGACCTCGGCGCGCAGTTCGAGCCTGCGCCGGGTGAGCAGATCGCGAATTTTCGTCAAGGTCCGTGGGGCGGAGTCCATGGTGGGTGCGATGCGTTGCAACGTGGGGTCGATGAGCCTGCGACAGTCGATTCTCGAACCCCATCCATCGCGCCGGCTTGATATGTGTCAAGCCATCCGGAGTTGATCCATGTCAACGCGAGCGCATCAGGGTGAGCGCACTCTGAGCTCCCCTCAACACCTTGGAAAGACGGTCATGAAGACAGATGCACAACTGCAGCAGGATGTCACTGCAGAACTCAAGTGGGAACCCTCAGTGAACGCTGCGCAGATCGGCGTCGAGGTCAAGGACGGCATCGTGACCCTGGCCGGGCACGTCGGCACCTATGCGGAAAAGTACGATGCCGAGCGTGCGGCGCAACGCGTCTCCGGTGTCAAAGCATTGGCGGTCGAGATGGACGTCAAGCTCGCCGGGTCGAGCAAGCGAAGCGACGCCGACGTCGCTCGCGCCGTTCAGAACGTCCTGCAGTGGTCGACGTACCTCCCCAAGGATCATGTCAAAGTCATGGTCGAGAGCGGTTGGGTCACCCTGTCCGGTGAAGTGGACTGGGAATACCAGCGCCAGTCCGCCAAGACAGCCGTCCGTTATCTCATGGGCGTGACGGGTGTCAGCGACCAGATCGTGATCAAGAAACCCAAGGTGTCGTCGAGCGCCGTCAAGTCGGACATCGAAGCGGCATTGAAGCGCCGGGCGACGGCCGATGCCCAGAAGATCTCGGTCCAGGTGCATGGCTCGGACGTGACGCTGACGGGCAACGTGCACAGCTGGTCCGAGCGTGACCTGGCGAGAAACACCGCGTGGGGCACGTCCGGCGTCCAGAACGTGCAGGACAACCTCACTGTCAGCTA
>JAYVNL010000358.1:0-25054 GCA_043758495.1 Rhizobacter sp. | reverse complement strand
GGCAACGTGCACAGCTGGTCCGAGCGTGACCTGGCGAGAAACACCGCGTGGGGCACGTCCGGCGTCCAGAACGTGCAGGACAACCTCACTGTCAGCTACTGAGGGATGTGAGCGACCCGTCGATCGACGTGGCCATGCAAAGAGGTCCCTCGACTCTGGGAATAGGTACAGGGTCTACGCTGCGCTTCGCGAGACAAACTTGCGCTGAGGGAAAAGATGATGGAAAACGTCGACAAGCATGCGCACGGCGCCGCCAAGAGTAGCTGCAGCGGGCACTCAAAGGCGACGACCGCCACCGAGAGCGCAGCGGCCTTGAAGGATCCGGTCTGCAGCATGACCGTGACGGCCGCCTCGCCGCACTCCCTGCAGCACGAAGGCATGCCGGTCTACTTCTGCAGCGCGGGCTGCCAGGCCAAGTTCGCAGCGAACCCTGACAAGTACCTGCCAACTGCTGGCAGCGTCGCCCCAGTGGCCGAGGTCGCCGAGCCGGTTCCGGCCGGCGCCATCTATACCTGTCCAATGCACCCGGAGATCCGCCAGGACCGCCCGGGCTCTTGCCCCAACTGCGGCATGGCGCTGGAGCCGGAGATGCCGAGCCTCGACGACGCCGAGAGTCCCGAGCTGGTCGACTTCCGGCGCCGCTTCTGGTGGACGCTGCCGCTGACGATCGTCGTCACGGTGCTCGCCATGGCCGGGCATCGCTGGCGGTTGGTCGATATGGCGACCGAGAGCTGGATCGAACTCGTCCTCTCGGTACCGGTCGTGCTCTGGGCCGGCTGGCCGTTTTTCGTCCGCGGCGCCGAGTCGGTCAAGAACCGCAGCCCGAACATGTGGACGCTGATTGGCTCGGGCACGGCGGCCGCGTTTGCCTACAGCGTCGTCGCGACCGTCGTGCCAGGCGTCTTCCCGGCTTCGTTCCAGTCGATGGGGCGGGTTTCGGTCTACTTCGAGGCAGCAGTCGTCATCATCTCGCTGACGCTACTCGGGCAACTGCTCGAACTCAAGGCGCGGTCTCAAACCTCCGCGGCGATCCGGTCGCTGCTCGGCCTGGCGCCAAAGACGGCGCGCCGCATTGCGGCCGATGGCAGGGAGGAAGACGTGCCGCTCACGCATGTGCACGTCGGCGATTTGCTACGGGTGCGGCCGGGCGAGAAAGTGCCGGTCGACGGCATCGTGACCGAAGGCGGCAGTGCCGTCGACGAATCGATGCTGACCGGCGAACCGATACCCGTCAGCAAACGACCAGGCGACACCTTGATCGGTGCCACCCTCAACACCAGCGGCGCGCTCGTCATGCGCGCCGGCCAGGTCGGCTCGCAGACAGTGCTCGCGCAGATTGTGCAGATGGTGGGCCAGGCGCAGCGCAGCCGGGCGCCGATGCAGCGTCTGGCCGACCGCGTTGCCGGCTACTTCGTCGTCACAGTGATCGGCATCGCCCTGCTGACGTTCTTGGCTTGGGGCCTGTTGGGGCCCGAGCCGAGCTGGGTCTACGGCCTGATCAACGCCGTGGCCGTGCTGATCGTTGCTTGTCCTTGCGCGCTCGGCTTGGCCACGCCGATGTCGATCATGGTCGCCACCGGCAAGGCGGCGACGCAAGGCGTCCTGTTCCGGGACGCGGCGGCGATCGAGAACCTGCGCAAGGTCGACACCCTGATCGTCGACAAGACCGGCACGCTGACCGAGGGCCGGCCGTCACTTGATCGCACAGTGGCCGCGGCCGGAAGAAGCGAGGACGAGGTCCTGCGCCTGGCGGCAAGCCTGGACCAGGGCAGCGAGCATCCGCTGGCGGCGGCGATCGTCCGCGCGGCTCGCGAACGCGGCCTGCGGCTAGAGACGCCGGAAGCTTTCGAGTCGAGCACTGGCATCGGCGTCCGCGGCACGGTCGCCGGCCAGGCGGTCGCGCTCGGCAACACAGCGCTCATGCAAGTGGCAGGCGTCGCCTTCGATGCCATGAAGCCGCAAGCCGAAGCTCTGCGCGAGGAAGGGGCCAGTGTCATGTACCTGGCGGTGGACGGCCAGCTGGCCGGGCTGCTCGCCGTCTCAGACCCGGTCAAGGGGACCACGGCCGAAGCGCTTGCCGGCCTGAAAGCGGTCGGCATGCGGGTGATCATGGCCACCGGCGACGGCCTGACGACGGCCAGAACCGTCGCAGCGAAGCTCGGGATCGACGAGGTCCATGGCGAGGTCAAGCCGGCCGACAAGCTGGCGCTGGTCAGCAAGCTGCAGGGCGAGGGCCGCATCGTCGCCATGGCCGGCGACGGCATCAACGACGCTCCGGCGCTGGCCAAGGCCGATGTCGGTATCGCCATGGGTACCGGCACTGACGTCGCCATGAACAGCGCCCAGCTGACGCTCGTCAAGGGCGACCTGCGCGGCATCCTGCAGGCGCGGCGGATTTCGCAGGACACCGTCGCCAACATGAAGCAGAACCTCGGCTTCGCCTTCGTCTACAACGCGCTCGGTGTTCCGCTGGCCGCGGGGCTGCTCTACCCCATCACCGGCTGGCTGCTGTCGCCGATGATCGCGGCGCTGGCGATGAGTCTGAGCTCGGTATCGGTGATTACGAATGCGCTGCGGCTGCGCGGGACGAAACCGGAGGCGGGACCGGCGCGATGACAGGAAGTGCGATCGTGAGCGTCCTTGCCAAGCGGATGCCGCTCGCTTCGAGACCGGCGTTGCCCGCGCTGGGGCCGGACTGTTGTCACGGCCTGCTGAGCGATTGGCTCTGTGCGCTGTCCGCGGGTCGATACCCATCGCCAGTGCCGGCCGCGGCGCCGATGTCCGTGGGGGCGTCGCTGACGCCATCGCCGGTCATCGCGACGATGTTGCCGCCGGCCTGCAAGTGATCGCGCGCCCGCTCAGGCATCGTCATTCCATGCGGCCGGCGACGCTGCCGCTTTCAGCTCGAGCACGTAACGCAGCGACTCGTTGTCCGAACCCGCCGTATCGATCTTGAATCCGCTCCGCGTGGCCAGCTCGCGCATGGCCGTGTTCTCGCGCAGCACCATCGCGATCAGGTGCTGCGTGCCGTGGTTCTGGAGATAGCGAACCATCTTGTCGAGCAGGCGCCGGCCGAGTCCCTGCCGCTGCACATCGGCACCGAGAATGATGGCGAACTCGGCCTCGACGTTGTCCGGATCAGCGACGGCGCGCACGACGCCGAGGGTCCGCAGCGAGCCGTCGGGCTGCGTCTCGAGGGCGACGAACGCCATCTCCCGGTCGTAGTCGATCTGCACCAGACGGGCAAGCTCGCTGCGCGGCAGCTCGCGGCGGATGCTGAAAAACCGCAAGCGCACGTCCTCGGGGGTGAGCTGCAGAGTGAAGGCACGATGCCGGGCCTCGTCCTCAGGCCGGATCGGCCTGATCAGAAGCTGGCGCCCTTGCCACGCCCAGGTCTCCGCGAGCTCGGCCGGATACGGCTGGATGGCGAAGCGCGCCGTCCCCGCGCCCGGCCCGCGCACGACGCGCAGGCGGGCGTCGAGAGCGATCACGCCGTCGCCATCGGCCAGCAGGGGGTTGATGTCGAGTTCTGCCAGCTCGGGCAAGTCGGCCAGCATCTGCGAGACGATGACGAGCACGTCGCAGATCGCTTCGATGCGCGCGGGCGGATGGTCGCGGTAGCCGGCGAGCAGCCTCGCGACGCGCGTTCCGGACACCAGGTCGCGCGCCAGCACGCGGTTGAGCGGGGGCAGGCCGATGGCGCGGTCCGCGACCACCTCGACGGCGGTGCCGCCCTGGCCGAACAGGATGACCGGGCCGAACACCGGATCGACGCTCGCGCCGACGATCAGCTCCTGCGCGTAGGGCCGGCGCACCATTGGCTGGACCGTGAAGCCGGTGATCAGCGCCGTCGGCCTCAGCGAGCGGACCCGCGCCATCATTCGCTCGGCCGCCGAGCGCACGGCGGCATCATCACCGAGGCCGAGGATCACGCCGCCGACATCGGACTTGTGGCTGATGTCTGGCGACAGGATCTTCAGGGCGACCGGATGGCCGATGGTGCGGGCCGCCTCGACCGCGGCGTCGGCCGAAGGCCCGACGGCGACCGTCGGCACGATCGGGATGCCGTAGGCCTTCAGCACCGCCTTGGCCTCCAGCTCATCGAGCATCTCGCGGCCGCCGTCGAGCGCCGACTCGACGATCGCGCGCGCCGCCCCGCTGTCCGGCGGCGCGGCCTCGCTGGCCGTCGGCGCCTCGGTCAGCAACGCCTGGTTGCGCTGGTAGCTGGCCAGCATCGCGAACGCACGCACAGCCTCCTCGGGGGTTTCGTAGCCGGCAATGCCCGCCTCCTGAAAGATGCGCCGTGCCTCCGCGACGCTGGCGTCGCCGAGCCAGCAGGCCATCAGTCGGCCTGCCGCCTCGCGGGCCATCTGCGCGCAGGCACGGGCGATGTCCTCGCTGCGCACGATGGCGGTCGGTGCGTGCATGAACAGCACCGTTCCGGCGTCGGGATCATCGAGGAGGGTGCGCAGGGTGCCGGTGTAGCGCTCGACCGGGGCGTCGCCGATGATGTCGATCGGGTTGCCATGCGACCAGGTCGGCGGCAGCACGTCATCCAAAGTGCGGCGCACCGCCTCGCTCAGCGGCCGCAGGTCGACCCCGGCGAGCGCGGCCGCGTCCGCGGCCATGACGCCAGCGCCGCCGCCGTTGGTCATGAGCGTGAGGCCGCGCTGGGGACATGCGGGAAAGTGGGCCAGCGTCTCGGCCGCCATGAACAGGTCCTGGAGTGTGTCCACCCGCAGCATGCCGGCGCGACGGATCGCGGCGTCGATAACCACGTCCGACCCGGCGAGCGCGCCGGTGTGCGAAGCAGCGGCCTGCAGTCCGTTGCCAGCACGCCCGGCCTTGACGACGATCACCGGCTTGTTCCGAGCCGCGGCGCGCGCTGCCGACATGAACTTGCGCGGCGACTCGATCGATTCGATGTAGAGCAGGATCGAGCGGGTGTGCTCGTCGCTGGCGAAATGGTCGAGCAGGTCGCCGAAGTCGACGTCTGCACGCTCGCCCAGCGAGATCATGTGCGAGAAGCCGATGCGCCGCGATTGAGCCCAGTCGAGAACCGCGGTCACCAGCGCTCCCGATTGCGAAATGAAGGCGATCTTGCCGGGCAAGGCATCGATGTGGGCGAAGCTGGCGTTCAGGCCGATCCGCGGCGACAGCAGGCCGAGGCAGTTAGGGCCGAGCAGGCGCATCAGGTGCGGCCGCGCAGCGTCCAGCGCCGCCTGCTTTTGCGTCGCGCTCAGGCCGGCGGTCATGATGATGGCGGCGCGTGTGCCGAGCCGCGCGAGCTCGCCGACGAGGCCGGCCACCGTGTCCGGGGGAGTGCACAGCACCGCCAGGTCGGGCGCCTCGGCAAGGTCCGCGACGCGGCGCGCCAGCCTCACGCCGTCGAGCGTCGCGTGCTTCGGGTTGACGCCGAACACCGGGCTGGCGAACGCGCCGGCACGCAGGTTGCGCCAGACCGTCGCGCCGACGCTGCCCGGACGGTCGGATGCGCCGATGACCGCGACCGAGCGCGGCTCGAGCAGCCGCTCGAGATGGCGAATGCTCATGCCGCCTGCTTCCTCATGGCGTGATCGCGACCTTCAACACGCCGTCGCGCTGGTGGCCGAAGAGCTCGTACGCGGCTTCGATGTCGTCGAGCTTGAATCGATGCGTCACCATCGCACCGAGGTCGACCCGCCGCGCCGCCATCACCGCCATCAGCAGTCGCATGCGTTCCTTGCCGCCTGGGCACAGAGCGGTGACGAACTTGTGGTCGCCCAGGCCGGCTGCGAAGGCCCCGAGCGGGATCGTCAGATCGGTCGAACAGACACCCAGGCTCGACAGCGTGCCGCCCGGGCGCAGCACGCGCAGGCAGGCCTCGAAGGTCTGCGGGATTCCGAGCGCCTCGATGGCGACGTCGACGCCGCGGCTGTCGGATGTGGATGTCGGTGCCGCAGATCGTCGTCGTGGTCACGCGCATCAGAGCGTCCTGCGGACCGACATCCGGAATCGGCTTGTCGTCGAGGACGATGCGTCCCGGCTCGACGAAGATGGCTGCTTTCATCATGGTCATGAGTTGTCTCCATGCGGCGACACGCGGCAGGAAGACTTTCCTGACCTGAGAACTCAGGGTACTCCGATGCCGATACCCGTTTCGGCGCGCGCCACGCGGCCACGTGTTCGTCCCTCCGTCGAGTGGCGCAATGATCGGGCCTGCGTGCCGACTACATTCGAGCGATGCTGACCTGGTTGCTCTGGCGCCTTGTGGCCGAGCCGCGCTGCGGGCCTGCGCAGCGATTCCTTGGTAGGAAAGCACTTGGTGACAGCGCCTCTCGGACGGTCGTTGCGATAGCGCAGGCGTTTCGGTTCGAGCCTCTACTCGGGATTTTCACGGCACGGTCGGAGTCGCTGTCGCCCTGAACCTGCCTTGACGCAGGTCAACCGCCGGCGCTTCCTCCCGGGCACGATCCGGCGATCCGACGATCAGGAGGCTCATGAACACGCCAGCTTCGCTCGCGCCGCCGACGCCGACCCGCGCCGTCTCCTCCGGCGGCATCGGCCTTGTCATCGCGCTGGTCGCCTTGTGCGCAGTCGTCGCATGGCCGTCTGCACCCGACCTGCCCGCCGCCGGACAGGTCATGCTCGGGGTGCTCGCGTTCGCGATCATCGTGTGGATGACCGAGGCCCTCGACTACGCGGTAAGCGCTGTCGTCATCGGGGCGCTGATGGTCTTCCTGCTTGCCTTCGTTCCCGACGCAGCCAGGCCGAACGGCGCGGCGATGGGCACCGCCGCCGCGCTCAACCTCGCGCTGTCGGGGTTCTCGAGCACTGCCGTCGCCCTGGTCGCCGCGGCCTGCTTCATCGCCGCCGCAATGACGGCGACAGGCCTCGACCGCCGCATCGCTCTAATGGTGCTTTCCAGGGTCGATGCGCAGACCCATCACATCGTCATGGGTGCGATGTTCGTGGGGTTCCTGCTGTCGTTCGTGGTGCCCAGCACCACCGCGAGGGTGGCTTGCCTGATGCCGATCATGATCGGATTCATCCTCGCGTTCAGGGTCGACCGGCACAGTCGCTTCGCCGCCCTGCTGGTGATTACCGCAGCACAGACCGCGAGTGTGTGGAACATCGGCATCAAGACCGCGGCGGCGCAGAACATGGTCGCCATCGGCTTCATCGAGAAGCAGTTCGGCACGACGATCACCTGGACGGAGTGGTTTATCGCCGGCGCGCCGTTCTCCGCGCTGCTGAGCGTGGCCGTCTACTTCATCATGACCCGGGCACTGAAACCGGAGATGCGCGAGATCGAGGGCGGGCAGGCGAGGATCGGCGAGCAGCTCGCCGCCATCGGTCCGACCACGGTCCGGGAGTGGAAGCTTCTCGCCATCGTCCTGTCTCTGCTCGCCCTGTGGTCCACGGAGAAGGTGCTGCACGACTTCGACACCTCGTCGACCACGATCGCCGCCATCGCGCTGATGCTGATGCCCCGGATCGGCGTCATGGACTGGAAGGAGTCGCAGCGCGGTTTCCCATGGGGGACCGTACTGCTCTTCGCGATCGGCATCAGCGTCGGCACCGCGCTGCTGAAGACGAACGCGGCGAGCTGGCTTGCCGGCCTGGTCGTCACCTCGCTCGGCCTGAAGCACGCCAGCGCCTTCGTGATCCTCATGCTGATGTCGCTGTTCCTGATCGTCATCCACCTCGGTTTCGCCAGCGCCACCGCACTGGCGGCGACGATGGTGCCGATCATCATCAGCGTCCTGACCGCGGTGCAGACGCCGGGCATCAACGTCGTCGGCATGACGATGCTGCTTCAGTTCGCCGTGAGCTTCGGATTCATCCTGCCGGTGAACGCGCCGCAGAACATGATCGCGTACGGCACCGACACCTTCGAAGCGCGCGACTTCGTGCGCACCGGACTGTGGATCACGCTGGCGGCCTTCCTGCTCCTCGCCCTTTTTGCATCGACTTACTGGCCCTGGATGGGCTACATGACGAAGCAAGGCTGAGTCCGGTCTGGCCAACGTCCTTCACTCGAGAGGCAGACGCCATGAATCACCCGACCCTCGTCGTCCACCTGGACAGCGGCTCGCGCTGCGCTGCCCGCATCGCGCTCGCTGCGAACCTCGCCAAGGTCCACGGCAGCCACCTGGTCGGCGTGGTCGGCACCGGCATCCCGGACGTCGTTCTCACCCTCAACGCCGCCGTGCCCGACAGCTTCGACCTGGTCGCGCTGACCTCGGCCCACCTCCGCTCGCGAGCCGAAGCTTCGGCGGCTGCCTTCGCGGCACAGGCTCGATCTCTCGGCGTCGCGTCGTTCGAGTCGCTGGTCGTCGAGGCAGGGGCGGTGGATGCCACCGTCGCCCACGCCCGCACCAGCGACCTGGTCATCGTCGGCCAGGCCGACTGGCAGGAGCCGGTCGACGGCATCGCCCGCGACTTCCCGCAGCAGGTTCTGATCCATGCCGGCACGCCGGTCCTGCTGGTGCCGTTCGCCGGCAACTTCACGGCGATCCGCGAGCACGTGCTGGTCGCCTGGAAGGACACACGCGAAGCAGCGCGGGCCGTCCGCGACGCGCTGCCGTTCCTGCACGGCGCGAAGCGGGTCACCCTGCTCGAGATCGACGAGCGCGACGGCGAGGCGCCCGGCGGTTCGCCCAGCCTCGGCGCCGCCTGCGGCTGGCTGCAGCGGCATGGCATCGCCGTTGCGTCGCGCTGCGAGCCGCGGACGGCCGACGTCGGCGACGCGATCCTGTCGCGCGCCTGCGACCTGTCCGCCGACCTGATCGTGATGGGCGCGTACGGCCACTCCCGGGCGCGCGAGTGGGTGCTCGGCGGTGCGACCCGGCACCTGCTCCGGCACATGACGGTGCCGACGCTGATGTCGCGTTGAGCGCCCTCGAAGGGCGGTGCGCCTACCGGTCGGGCCGACTCCAGATCCAGATGGCGGTCGCCGCCGCGACCGCGGCGCTGGAGACGTGCAGCCACGCCGCCTCGGTCAACATGAACACCGCCAGCATCGCCATCGCCAGCCCGAAGGTCGCCAGTGCCTTCGCGGGAGCGGGAACGGCACGCCGGTGGCGCCAGCCCTTGATGACGGGTCCGTAGACCGGATGGGACAGGAGCCAGGCGTCGAGGCGCGGCCACCCTTTCGCCGCGGCCGCTGCGCCCAGCAGGAGGAACGGCAGCTGGGGAACCACGGGCAGGACCAGGCCGATGAAGGCGAGCGCGAGGCAGACCACCGCCAGTGCGCGCCAGGCCAGGACGGTCATGGATGCTTTTCCCTCTTGCAGGCTGACTACGACGGACAGCCGCTGTCCAGCGACGACCGCTACGAGCGACGCACTTCGGGGCTGCGATCGGCCTTCAACGTGCAGCGGCAGCGCTGCTTCCGGCCGCGCACGACATCAGCGTGGGTGCAGTCGCACCGAGCGCCGCTGCACCGGCAAGCCGCCTCCTGCGTGAGGTGGGCACGGCCTCAGCGAACGATCAGCACCGGAACCTTGCACTGGGCGAGCACCTTCGTCGCCACCGAGCCCAGGACCAGGTTGACCAGATCGCCGTGGCCGCGCGAACCCATCGCCAGCAGATCGAACTTGCCCTCCTCGGCCAGCTTCGAGATCGACTCGGCGGCATGGCCGACGGTGTGGACGAAGATCGCCTCGATGCCCTGCTGCGCGAAGAAGGCCCGGATCGGCTTGAACACCATCTCGGCATCGTCGTCGTAGAACTTTCGCACCGTCTCCATGCCGACGAACGAAGCCGCCCGGTGCGGCACGGCCAGCACCGAATGGATGACGGTGTACTGGTGCCTGGTGCCGAGCCACTCTTCGTGGGCGGCGAAGTAGGCCAGCATGCGCTTGGTGTAGGCACTGCCGTCGGCAGCGATCAGGATCTTCATGTCTTCCCCAGCTGAGTTGCGAGTCCAGGTCGCGACGATGCCCGAGCCCGCCGAGCGGCGGCTTGATGCACGTCAAGCTCGAGGCCGAGGATCGCGCCCCAGCTGCCGCCTAGCGCTGCAGCCATCGGCGCGCGGCGCCGGTCAGGTCGTCGACGGCCGGCACGATCGCCAGGGTGACCAGCACGAGAGCGAGTGGCACCGTCGCGAAGTAGCCGGCGTGCTGAAAACCGAATGCCCCGACCACGCCGCCGAGGAAGAAACACGTCACGAGGGCGGTCAGCACCCGGAGGCGGCCACGATTCGCCGCGACGATCGGCTCGCTCCCCAGGCTGGCCGCGTTCCAGTAGACGAGCTTGCCGACCTCGATGCCGATGTCGGTCACCACACCGGTGATGTGCGTCGTGCGGATCTCGGCGCGCGAGAGCTTCGTGATCACTGCGTTCTGCAGGCCCATGATGAAGCACAGCAGCATCACCGTGGCCGGAACGATGAGGCCCTCGACGAGGGCCAGGCGTGTTCCCAGCAGACCGAAGCAGAGCAGCAGCGCGGCCTCCAGCAACAGAGGCAGGGCGAACTCGCTGTGCAGCTTCCTGCGCCGCGCGTGGTTGACGAGAATAGCGGTGCAGGCCGCGCCCGCCACGAACGAGAGCAGGGCTCCGACACCTCCGAGGGCCAGGTCGAAGGTGCCGACCGCGATGTTGTCAGCCATCGACGACACGATTCCCGTCATGTGCGAGGTGTACTGCCGGACGGCGAGGAACCCGCCGGCGTTGACCGCGCCGGCGACGAAGGCGAGCGTGTAGCCGAGATGCCGGTCTGCGCTCGGCGTTCGGATGCGTCCCGTGAGTCGCCGGGCGTAGTCGATGGGCATGGGGTTGCGGTCTACGCGGAAGTCGCGGTTCGCCGCTCAACCGTCGCCCAGACGCGGCGCACCAGCTTGCGCAGTTCGCTGTACCACAGCACCCCGCTGGCCATGCCGATGCACACCACCCACTGACGGAGCGACAGCGGCACCGTGCCGAAGGCGAGGTTGAGGAAGGCAAGGTTCACCACGGCCACCTGCAGCAACGCCGACAGCGCGACCGCGGCCCACAGCCACGGATTGACGAACAGATGCGTGAACGCGCTGGTCGTGTCGGAGCGCGCATTGAAGCAGGTGAACAGGCTGGTGAAGACGAGCACGGTGAAGCCCGCCGTGCGCGCCGTGGCGAGGTCGCCGCTGCCCTCGATCAGGCCGCCGGGCAGATGCATGTCGATGGTCAGCAGCGTCAGCACGGCGATCACCAGGCCGATCTGCACCACGCCGGCCCACATGTGGGCATCGATCACCCGCTCGCTCATGTGCCGCGGCTTGCGAGCCATCAGGTCGTCGACTGGCGGGTCGACGCCCATCGCGAGGGCCGGCCCGGAATCGGTGACGAGGTTGATCCACAGGAGCTGGGTGGCGAGCAGCGGCAGCACCACCGCGTCGCCGCTGCCGCGCAGCCCGATCACGCCCGCACCGACGACGCCGAGGAACACGGTCAGCACTTCGCCCATGTTCGACGACAGCAGGTAGCGCAGGAACTTCCTGATGTTGTCGAGGATGCCGCGGCCCTCGCGCACGGCCTCGACGATGGTCGCGAAGTTGTCGTCGGCGAGGATCATCTTGGCCGCTTCCTTGGTGACCTCGGTGCCGGTCACGCCCATCGCGATACCGATGTCGGCCGCCTTCAGCGCCGGCGCGTCGTTGACGCCGTCGCCTGTCATGGCGACGACGTTGCCGTCGGCCTGGAGCGCGTCGACGATGCGCAGCTTGTGCGCCGGCGACACGCGTGCATAGACCGACGTCTTGCGAACGGCGTCGGCAAAGGCCGCGTCGTCGAGCTTTTCGAGCTCGGTACCGGTGAGGGCCGGCGCGTCGGCCTCGACGATGCCGAGATCGGTGGCGATCCGGACCGCTGTTCGCGGATGGTCGCCGGTGATCATGATCACCCGGATGCCGGCCCGGTGCGCCTCGCCGATGGCGATCGCCGCCTCCTCGCGCGGCGGGTCGATGATGCCGACGGTGCCCACGAAGACGAGATCGTGCTCGAGCGACTCCTTCGCGTTGCGGTTTTCGCCCGGCGCGAGCGCGCGGTACGCCACCGCCAGCGTGCGCAGTGCCGCATCGGCGAGGGTGTCGACGTCGGCCAGCATCCGCGCCCGCAACGTCTCGTCGAGCGGCACGGTTTGCATGCCCACGCGAGCCCGGGTGCAGCGGTCGAGCACCACGCCGGGAGCGCCCTTCGTGATGACCACGACCTCGTCGCCGTGCTCGTGGTCGAGCTCGATCGTCGACATCATCTTGCGTTCGGAGGTGAACGGCATTTCGCCGATGCGCGTGAAGCGCCGGGCGCGCCGCTCGCTGACGCCGAGCTTCCTCTCCGCCACCAGGAAGGCCGCCTCCGTCGGGTCGCCATGAATTTCCCACTCGCCACCCGCGCCCTGGCGCAGGTCGGCGTTGCCGGCCAGGCTGCCGCCGCTGAGCACGACCACGTTCTCGTCGCGCAGCGCCCCGGCGGGCAGCTCCGCACCTTCGCTCTCGACGCGCCCCTCGGGCACGTAGCCGACGCCGGTGAGCCGGGTTTCGCCGGAGGCCGTCATCACGCGCTCGATCGTCATTTCGGCACGGGTCAGGGTGCCGGTCTTGTCGGAAGCGATGACCGAGGCCGAGCCCAGCGTCTCCACCGACGACAGCTTCTTGACGATCGCGTGATGCCTCGCCATGCGCCGCACGCCAAGGGCCAGCACCACCGAGAGAATGGCCGGCAGTCCCTCGGGCACCGCCGCGACGGCGAGCGAGACGCCGAACAGCAGGACGTGGGTGACATCGCCGGCGCTGCGGATGGTCGACATCGACAGGACGGTCGCCACCACGACGACGGCGATGACGACGACGGCGATGCCCAGCATGCGCCCGATGCGCCCGACTTCCTTCTCCAGCGGCGTCGGCTCCGGGGCCGTCGCGTCGAGCATCTCGGCGACGCGCCCCATCTCGGTGGCCATGCCGGTGGCCGTGACGACGGCGCGGCCCGTGCCCTGCACGACCGCCGTGCCCTTGAACACGCTGTCGAGTCGGTCGCCGAGGGCTGCGGTGGCCGCCACCGTGGCAGCGGCATCCTTCAGCACGGCTTCGCTCTCGCCCGTCAACGACGCTTCCTGGACGCGCAACGACGTGCTCTCGAGCAGACGCGCATCGGCACCGATGGCGTCGCCCTCGCCGAGCACGAGCACGTCGCCGCGCACCAGCTCTGCACTGGCAAGCCGGCGCACCTGCCCGTCACGCAGCACCGACGAGGTCGCCGCGATCATCCGCGCCAGGGCCGCCACGGCGTTCTCGGCCTTCGCTTCCTGCACGAAACCGAGCACGCCGTTGATCAGGACGACCGTGGCGATGACGATCGCATCGACCGGCCAGCCGACCCGGCCCTCGATCACCCAGGCGACCAGCGCGATCGCTATCGCTGCGAGCAGCAGGTAGATCAGCGGATCGTGAAAGTGCGCCAGCACGCGACGCCAGGCCGGCTGTCGCGGCGCGGAGCGCAGCTCGTTGGGGCCGTCCTGCACCAGCCGGCGCGATGCTTGCGACGAGGTGAGCCCACGGCCGGGGTCCGTGTCATCGTCATCGTCATCGTCATGATCCACTGCGCTTCCCATCAGAATTCATAGTGTCGGCGACGCGCCGCAGGCCCTGCATGGAAATTGACCCCGCCCCCGTCGATCGCAGCAAGACCCGGAGCTCGCGCCGCATGACGGTCCGTTCGACAGGCCTGGCCATCGCGACGGTGCTCGGCGGCATCCTCTGTGCCGTCGTCGCCTATCCGTTGCTCGCGCCGATCCTCTGGGCCATGGTGCTCGCGGTGGTGGCGCGTCCACTGCATCGCCGGACGGAGAGCCGCATGCGCAGTCCCGCGATGGCTGCAGCGGTGGTGGTCGGCGTGATCGCGCTGCTGGTCGCGGTGCCGTTCGCCTTCGTCGTCGCCCAGTTGTTCCAAGAGCTCGCCGACGCCGCCGCTTGGCTGCAGAGCGGCGACGCGTTGAGGGCGTTGCAAGACGCCCTGCAGCGCCAGCCTCGATTGGCGACGCTGATCGAATGGCTGAGTCGGCGCATGGATCTGGAAAAACTTGTCGGGCAGTGGAGCGGGGGCGCTGCCCGGTTGGTGCAGGGGTTGCTGGCGGGATCGATCGCTGGCGCAACGGGTTGGCTGATCATGTTCTTCATGCTCTTCTTCTTCCTGCGCGACCGGGCGCGCGTGCTGGAGGCCGTCGAGCGATTCATGCCTCTCACGCGGAGCGAGGCACAAGAAGTGTTCCAGGTGGCCGGCGACACGATCCACGCCACGGTGTGGGGCACCCTCGCCGTCGGGCTGGTCCAGGGCACGCTCGGCGGGCTCGCCTTCTGGTGGCTCGACCTGCCCGCGCCGCTGCTCTGGGGTGCGGTGATGGCGTTCCTGTCGGTGCTGCCGGTGCTCGGTGCAGCGATCGTCTGGATGCCGGCTGCAGCCTGGTTCGCATTGCAGGATCAATGGCCGGCCGCGCTCTTCCTGGTGGCCTTTGGCACGATCGTCATCGGCCTCATCGACAACCTCATCTACCCGCTGATCGTCAAGGACCGCCTCCACCTTCACGCGGTTCCGGTCTTCGTCTCGATCATCGGCGGGCTGATCGTCTTCGGCGCTTCCGGCATCGTCCTCGGGCCACTGCTGCTCGCCGTCACCGATTGCCTGGTGAAGATCTGGCGGCGACGGCTCGGCCTGCAGGAGGGCATCGACCCGCCCACGGTCAGGTAAGGTCAAGACCCAAGGCCGAGCGGAGCCCCATGCCTCGCACCACCCACCCCGAACACCACCGCACCGACCGCATCGGCTGGCTGCGCGCCGCCGTGCTCGGCGCCAACGACGGCATCGTCTCGACCGCGAGCCTCGTCGTCGGCGTGGCGGCGGCCGGCGCAGACCACGGCAACATCCTCGTGACCGGGGTCGCCGGTCTGGTGGCGGGCGCCATGTCGATGGCTGCAGGCGAGTACGTGTCGGTTCACTCGCAGGCCGACACCGAGAAAGCCGACCTTTCGCGCGAGCAGGGCGAGCTCGCCGGCGATCCCGCCTCGGAGTTGCGGGAGCTCACCGCGATCTACGTCGCACGCGGGCTCGAGCCGGCACTGGCGCAGCAGGTGGCCAGGCAGCTGATGACTCACGACGCTCTCGGCGCCCACGCGCGCGACGAGCTCGGCATCTCCGCAACCATGAGCGCGCGGCCCGTGCAGGCGGCACTGGCCTCCGCCGCCAGCTTCGCGGTCGGGGCCGCGCTGCCGCTGGCCGTGTCGGCGCTGGTGCCCGGACGAAGCCTCATTGCCTCGGTCGCCGTCACATCGCTGCTGTTCCTGGCCGGGCTGGGCTTCGTGTCGGCTCGGGCAGGTGGCGCCAGTGAGCTCAGGGGAGCCTGGCGGGTCACGTTCTGGGGCGCATTGGCGATGGCGATCACCGCCGCTGCCGGCACCCTGTTCGGCGCTGTTGCGTGACGTCGGCCTGAAGTCGGCCTGACGCGGGGGGCCATGCGCCTCGGGTCGCCACGGGCGGCGACGCGGCGGCTAGCGGTTGCCGGTCCGGGAGACCGCGGTTTGCGGGTAGCGATAGATGCTTTCGTTCAGATAGCGCGTGACGTCGTCGATGTCGGCCTGGGTCCAACCCAGTCCGGCGTTGTCCTGCCAGCGCCCGACCTGGAAGCGCAGGCTGGTCCAGTCGACCGCCACCTTCTTGTCCCGCCAGTGCATCTCGGTCGTGTGGCAGGAGATGCAGTGCGTCGAGTAGAGCAGTTCGCCCCTCGACTGGGCTTGCGCGCCCGAGCCGATGAGGACCGCGCCGAAGAGCACCACCCCTGCGGTGAGAGGAGCCTTCAACTTCGTCGCCATCGAGGTCTCCTCTGCCCTTGTTCGAGGCGCAGCCAGCATCGAATATCGATTCTCGAGCGTCGACCCGCGCGCTCGCTTGATGCAGATCAAACGCGGCTGCCTTGCCCGGGCCTAGGCTGGTGTTTCTCGTTCACCTTTGATCCAGAAGGCGCTGACACGTCCGGATTGGGAGATCACACCATGTACAAGAGAATTCTCGTGCCGATCGACGGCAGCGACACCGGCCAGCGCGGACTGAAGGAAGCGATCACCCTGGCCGTCGAGCAGAAAGCGGCGCTGTGCCTCGTCCACGTGACGAACGACTACCCGCTCATGGGCGAGATGGTCGGCGCCATCGACGTCAGCAAGTACCGGGACGGACTGCACCAGTACGGTCTGAGGGTGCTCGAGAGCGCGAAGGCGCTCGCCCGCAGTGCCGGCCTCGAGGTCGAGACGCATCTGCTCGATCTGAGCGAGGGCCGGGTCGCGGATGCGATCGTGCGCGCGGCCGGGAGTGCGTCGTGCGACCTGATCGTCATCGGCACGCACGGGCGGCGCGGCATCGGCCGCGTCCTTCTGGGCAGCGACGCGGAGAACGTCCTGCGCGCCAGCCCGGTGCCCGTGCTGCTCGTCCGCGCAGTGGGCGCGGCGAGCTGATTCACCTGGCGCGACAAGCGCCCTTCACATCGAGGATGTCGAACATGACCGCCAACATCGGAAATATGGATCGCGCGCTGCGCATCGGCGCGGGCGTGGTGCTGATCGGGCTCGCCATCGCCGGATCGATCGGGCCGTGGGGCTACATCGGCGTCCTCCCGCTCCTCACCGGCCTGGTGCGCGTGTGCCCTGCGTACTCGCTGCTGGGAATCAGCAGTTGCGAGAAGCCCGCGCCCTGAGAAGTGCGCTGCGACGAGGCATCGAAGCCGGCCTTGGGCCAGAGGACACCGCCATGACACTCCAGATGCAAGCCGCCGTCGTCGAGCAATTCGGTCAACCTCTGGTGCTGCGGGAATGGGACATCCCCACGCCCGGGCCGGGCCAGATCCTGGTCAAGACCGAGGCCTGCGGCGTTTGTCACACCGACCTGCACGCGGCGGGCGGCGACTGGCCGCTCAAGCCCGCCTTGCCGTTCATCCCGGGCCATGAGGGTATCGGCCGGGTCGCCGCCGTGGGATCGGGCGTGACCGAGGTGAAGGAAGGCGACCGCGTCGGCGTGCCCTGGCTCTATTCGGCGTGCGGGCACTGCGAGCATTGCCTGGCCGCGTGGGAGACCGTCTGCGCCACGGCGCAGTTCGGCGGCTACACCCGAAACGGCGGCTTCGCCGAGTACATCCTCGCCGACCCGAACTATGTCGCGCGCATCCCGGCAGGCCTGTCGCCGATCGCGGCCGCGCCGATCATCTGTGCCGGCGTCACCTGCTACAAAGGGATCAAGGTCAGCGACGCCAGGCCGGGCGAGTGGCTCGCCATCTCCGGCGTCGGCGGCCTCGGTCATCTGGCGCTCCAGTACGCGAAGGCGATGGGCCTCTACGTCTGCGCCGTCGACATCGACAGCGGCAAGCTCGAGCACGCGCGCCGTCTCGGCGCCGATGCGGTGGTCGATGCCAGGGCCAGCGACGCCGTCGACGCGGTGAAGGCCGCCACCGGCGGCGGCGCCCACGGGGTGCTGATCACGGCGCCTTCGCTCGCCGCCTTCAAGCAGGGCGTCGGCATGACGCGCAAGCGCGGCACCTGCGTGCTCGTCGGCCTGCCACCGGGCGACTTTCCGTTTCCGCTCTTCGACGTGGTGGCGAACTGCATCACCGTGCGCGGTTCGTTCGTCGGCACCCGCCGTGACATGGCAGAAGCGCTGGCCTTCGCGGTCGAAGGCAAGGTCGAGGCCGATGTCGAATTGCAGCCGCTGGCGGCGATCAACCGCGTCTTCGACCGGCTGCGCCATGGCGACGTCGAGGCGCGCGTGGTGCTCGAGTTCGCGAACAGCCGTTAGCTGTCGCCCCTCCTTGATCGGCTGGTCGGCTTTCTTGCTGGCGCGGCTGGCACGGCGCAGCGACACCGGCTTGCGCCTGACCCTGAGCGTGGCTTTGTTCATCGGCGCGGTATGGCTCTTCGCCGGCGTTGCCGAGGATGTCGTCACCGGCGACCCTCTGGTCGCCGTCGACCATGCCATCAGCCGTTGGCTGCATGCCCACGCGACGACCTGCGTCACTCGCTGGATGAGATGGATCACCGACGCTCACGGTGCCGGCCCGATCAGCGCCCTCGGTCTGCTCTTTGCGCTCCTCCTGGCATGGCGACGCCAGGGTTGGTGGCTGCTGACGCTCGTCTTCGTGCTGCCCGGCGGCATGCTCGGCAACGTGCTCCTGAAGCAGATCTTCCAGCGCGGCCGACCTGCTTTCGACGAGCCGCTGCTGTCTCTTGCCGGCTACGGCTTTCCGAGCGGGCACGTGACCGGAGCGACTCTGTTCTATGGCCTGCTCGCTGCCTATCTCGCCGCCCGGACGCCAGACATCGGAAGGCGGCTGACGCTGTTCGCGCTGGCGTTGTTCATGGTCGTCCTGGTCGGGACGACGCGGATCTATCTCGGTGCCCACTACTTCAGCGACGTCGTCGCCGCGGCCGCTTGGGGCACGGCCTGGCTCGTCCTGAGCGGCGTCGCCGTCGACATCGGCGTGGCGCGCTGCACCGGCTTGGCGGTCAGGAACTCGCGCCGGTAGCCGATGTCGAATTTGGTCGCCGTCGCCGCGTGATCGCCGCGGCGACGGCGCCGCGGCGTGGCCGACGGGCCAGGCTGGCCTCAAGGTCGATGTCGCCGACAGCGGCGCAGTCACGCTGATCCAACGCTTCGGGTCAGTGGCCGATCTCAACACTCCGGGATACGGTTCCAGGCCGTCGGGAGCCGCCTCGAGAACAGCCGTTGCGGCGCCGACATTCACCTCGAGCGCCGTGCAAGCGGAATTTTCGCTAGTACCACCTGCAGGGCAGCCCCGACCCGCGTGAACGCTGGCCGGCCGGGTGTTCTCACCGCGAGCTTCGCGCCTTCAGCACCTCCACTTGTCGCCCGCGCAGCAGCTTGCGTATGCCCGGTGGTGGCGCCTGGTCGGTGGCGATCACCGAAACCTCGGTGATCGATCCGACCCTCACTGACGCGGTGCGGCCGAACTTGGTGTGATCCACCACCAGCACGCGCTGGCGAGCGCGCTGCAGCATCAGGCGCACGACGTCGACCTCACTTTCGTGATAGTCGAGAAGGCTGCCGTCGGGGTCGATGCCGCCGACGCTGAACAGACACAGGTCGGCACGGTACTGCTCGACCGCAGCCAAAGTCGAGGTGCCACTCACGCCCAGGTTGCGGCGCTCCAGGCGCCCGCCCAGCACGATGACTTCGATGCCCGGCTGCGCGACCAGCACCTGTGCGGCTTCGAGGTTGTTGGTGATGACCTTCAGGTCCTTGCGAATCGTCAATCTCTGCGCCACCGCCAGCATGGTCGTGCCCAGCGTCAGGAACAGCGAGCAGCGGTCGGGCAGCCACTGCGCGAGGCGCTCGGCGACGAGCGCTTTCTCGCGCGCGAACTCGGTGCGGCGCAGCGCGTAGCTGCTGTTGATGACGCTGGAGGGCATCGAAGCGCCGCCATGGTGGCGGATCACGCGGCCTGCGTCGGCAAGCCGGTTGAGGTCGCTGCGCAGCGTCTGCGGCGTGACCCTGCAATGCGCCACCAGGTCGTCGATCGGCATGTAGCCGCGATCCTTGATCAGCTCCAGGATGCGTTCGCGGCGCGCGGCCGAGGTCATCGCGCTTCAGCCGCTCGGGTACTGCTGCGCGAAGGCCGGCCCGTCTCCCGCCATCGCCACGCCGCCTGACCATGCGGGGTGTTTCTGCCACGGTGTGGCCAGGCGGTCGGTCAGCGCATTGAGGGCTTGCACGTACCGCGACGACACCGATTCGAGCTCGTGCTCCAGCGCCCCCATGTCCGGGAACCGCTCGAACGCAGATTGCCAAATGGCACGCCCACAAAGGTAGCCGCTGGCACCGGCCCGGTAGGCATAGGTCAGCGAGCGCTCAAAGTCGGCCGGGCCGGCCGCCGCGCTCAGCAGCACCCACGGCCTCGTGGTCAGCGCGCCGAGTTCGTCGTACGCGCGCTGCACCGCAGCGGCCTGGGCGCCATCGGGGTCGGGCACGGCGCGCAGCGCGAAGGGCGGCTCGAGTTTGTAGATATCGACGCCGAACTCGGCACTCGCGAAGTCCCGCATCGAATCCAGCACGAGGCGCGTTCGCTGGGCTTCCAGGCGGCCCGGCGCATCGCCCGCCAAGGGGTACACCAGCAGCTCGAGCAACAGCACGATGTCGTGCTCGCGGCATTCCTGGCCGATGCGTCGCACGAAGTTCTGCTGATGTTCGAGCACGGCAGCGTCAGCGTCGGGGCGGTACCAGACGAGCAGCTTGACCGCGTCGGCCCCGATGCGGCGGATCTGCCGCACGCTCCACGACGGAATGACCTCGGAGTACCGGCCGGCGTCCAAGCCGTCTTGCGTGACGTGGTGTTCGAGCGACAGGCACAGCCCCGTGGCCGGCGACATCTCGCTCGCACAGCGCGGGTAGGCGAAGTTCGGGTCCAGCAGCATTGCGGTGGCCAGCGGCGACAAACGGCGCGTGATGGCGGCCTTCACCGCCGCTACGTCGTCGTAAGGCGCCTCGGTCGCGCCGCGAATTCGCGCGATGGGCTGCATCAACGGCGTGCGCTGGTCGACAGCGATCATCTTCCAGCGGCCGGCCGCGTCGGCCAGGCGGCGCATACCCCACAACTTGCCCGGACTGATTTCTACCACTGGGTTTCTTTCAGGAGTTGATCGACGTCGGCGCGGTCGGGCGCTGCCGCCCAACCGGTGCCGTTGCTGCACTTCAGCGCCGCCGCGGCGCTGGCGACGCGCGCGGCGTCGAGCACACCGAGCCCTTGCGCCAGCGCCAGCGCATACGCGCCATGGAACACGTCGCCGGCACCGTTGGTGTCGTTCGCGTCGACGCGAATGGCGCGCACGCGGTGCATCACGCCGTCGATCAGGAACACGCTGCCGTGCTCGCCCAGCGTCACGGCGACGACGCCGGGACATCGCTCGCGCATACGCCGCAGCGCCAGTTCAATGTCGGCCGGCCCCATTTCGCCATGGCCGGACGCCTGCGCCAACCCGGCTTGCGAGAAGATCGCGTGGTCGACCCAGGGCAGCAGGCCGTGCACGCCTTGCGGGTCGCCGACATCGGCGTCGAGCACACGCGGGATGTTCTGTGCCTGCGCAGCCGCGTACAGCGCACGCGCGCCGCGCGGCCATCGGAAGTCGGCCAGCACGGCTTGCACGGCCGCCACCTCCGCCAGCGGCAACCAGTCCGGCGAGTCGTCGAGCTGCCCACGAAAGACCGCAAGCAGGCGTTCACCGTGGTCGGCCACCAGCACAGCGGCGGTCGGCGTCTGGGTGCCGGGGACGCTCGGCGCCGGGGTGCGCACGCCGTGCGACTGCAGTTCCTGGCGCAACTCGCGACCCTCGGCGTCGTCCCCCAGCCGGCCCCAGAACGACACCGTGCCGCCCAGGCGCGCCGCGGCTACCGCGGCCGTGGCCGCCATGCCGCCGCCGCGCCGTGACAAGCTGCTCGCAGTGAGCTTTTGCGGCCCGGTGGGCAGCACCGGCACCCTGAACACCAGGTCGCGGACGGCAATGCCGAGACAGATCAACGCGGGCATGGCCGTCATTGGCTGGACCAGAGCTGGCCTGTTTGCGGGTCGAAGAGGGTCACGCTGTCGGCGTCCAGCGCCAGGCCCGATTCGTCACCCACGCGCTGCGTGCTGTCGCCGCTCACTCGCACCACCACTTTATGACCTGCGCAGAGCAGCGTCACCAGCGTGTCGGCGCCGAGCGGCTCGACCACGCTGACGGTGCCACGCAACGTCGCGCCCGCACTGGGGGCCATCACGCGGATGCGCTCGGGGCGCACGCCCAACTCCACCGCACCCTGGCGCGCGACGCGGGTCGGCAGCGCGCCGCCGCCGGGCAGCCGTAGCGTCGTGCCCTCCACCGTGGCGGGCAGGAAGTTCATCGCCGGCGCGCCGAGGAAGCCAGCGACGAAGCGCGTCTGCGGACGGTGGTACAGCTCCAGCGGCGTGCCGATCTGCTCGATGCGGCCGGCGTTGAGCACGACGATGCGGTCGGCCATCGTCATCGCCTCGACTTGGTCGTGCGTGACGTAGATCGAGGTCGTCGCCAGGCGCTGGTGCAGCGCCTTGATCTCGGAGCGCATGTCGACGCGCAGCTTGGCGTCCAGGTTCGACAGGGGCTCGTCGAACAGGAACACCTCGGGGTTGCGCACGATGGCGCGGCCCATTGCCACGCGCTGGCGCTGCCCGCCCGAGAGCTCGCGTGGGCGGCGCTCGAGCAGGTGCCCGATCTGCAGGATGGCGGCGGCGTCGGCGACGCGCTTGTTGATGTCGGCGGCGGCGTGGCGGCGCATCTTCAGGCCGAAGCCCATGTTCTTGCGCACCGTCATCTGCGGGTACAGCGCATAGTCCTGAAACACCATGGCAATGTCGCGCTCGCTCGGATGCAGCGTATTGACGACGCGATCGCCGATGGCGATCTCGCCGCTTTGAAATCCTTCCAGCCCGGCCACCATGCGCAACAGCGTGGACTTGCCGCAGCCCGATGGGCCGACGAAGACCATGAACTCGCCGCTTTCCACTTCCACGCTGAGCTCGCGAATCACCTCCACGGCGCCATAGCGCTTGCTGACCTTGCGGATGGAAACGGCACTCATGGTCTTCTCTATAGCGCAAACGACAACTGCGGCTTGAGCCGCTCGCCGCGCGCGAACTGCGCGAACAGGTCTTGCAGTCCGTCCAGCGGCACGCGTGCATCGACCAGACGCTCGTAGCGCTCGAGGCCAGCGCGCAGCAGTTCGATGTTCGGCGTGTAATCGGCGATCGGAAAATAGAACGAGCGCAGGTAGTAGAAGTCCTTGCGCCGGATGGCCTTGGTCTCGTTCACCTGCCAGGCATCGGCCTCGCCGAGCTGCACCACCACGCCGCGCACCGCGACGGCCTCGAGCGCCGCCTGGCGTGCGGCGTCCTTACCGCTGCACTCCAGCACCAGCGGATAGCGTGCGCCTGTTTCCAGCGCGTCCAGCGGCATGCCGCCCAACTCGCCGGCCATGCCGCGGCGGAACTGATTGGGGTCGATCACGTGAATCGGGCCATAGCCGAACTGCTGCAACACCAGCAGCGCACCCAGGCCGATCGGCCCTGCACCGAAGATCAAAGCTCGGCCTGTCGGCACCAGCGTCTGGGCGAGCCGCACGCCGTGCGCCGCGGTGCCGATGGTGTCCAGCAGCAGCGGCGCCAGGTAAGTGGGCACATCGTCGGGCACCGGCAGCAGGCACTGTTGGGGTACGGCCAGCGCTTCGGCATAACCGCCGGCGCGCTGCCAGCCCATCAAATCGGTGCCGTTCTCGCACAGGTGCGTGTGGCCGCCGCAGCATTGTTCGCAACGCCCACACCACACGGGGATGTAGACCAGACAGCGCTGACCATGCAGGCGGTGCCCCGGATGGTCGACAACGCCGGCGATCTCATGCCCCGGCGTCACCGGCCAGCCGTTGCGCAGCGGGCGCAGGTCACTGCCGCACAAGGAGCAGGCCAGCACGCGCAGCAGCACTTCGCCGGGCCCGGCGATGGGCCAAGCCGACTCGGTGATCTCGATGCGGCCTTCGCCGACGAACTTCGCGTGGCGCATGAGGTCAACCCTTGACCGCACCGAACGACAACCCCGACACCAGCCGACGCTGGATCAGGAAGGTCAGGATGATCGGCGGCAATGCGATCACGGTTGCCGCCGCCATCAGCGTGCCCCAGTTGGTGACGCCTTCGCCGATGAAGTTGAACGAGGCCACGATGGCGGTCTTCGAACTGATGCCCGACAAGACCAGCGCGAAGAGGAAGTAGTTCCAGGAAAAGATGAAGCTCAGGATGGTGGCCACGATGAGACCCGGCATCACCACCGGCAGTGCGATGCGCAGCAGGATTTGCAGCGAGCGGCAACCGTCGATCTGCGCGCTTTCGCTCAACTCGCGCGGCAGGCCGTCGAAGTGCGGCAGCATCGTCCACAGCGCGATCGGCAGCGTGATCACGGCATGCGTGATGATCAGCGCCGCGTGGGTGCCGGACAGGCCGACCTTGGAGAACATGATGAACCAGGGCAGCAGGAACAGCGTGCCCGGTGCCATGCGGGCGAAGAGGGTCAGCGTGGCCGGCCACGTCAGGCGGTGCCACGAGATGGCAAACGCTGCCGGCACCGCGAGCAGCAATCCGAGCACAGTGGACCCGGCCGCGACATAGAAGCTGTTGAGCGTGTTGTCGAGGAAATCGGTGCGCACGAACAGTTCACGGTAGTTCTCCAGCGTCGGCGAGAACAGCAACTGCGGGGGGTAGCGGGTGATGTCCACCCGGCTCTTGAAGCTGGCCAGGATCATCCAGGCGATGGGCGCGAAGAGCACCACCATCAGCACCACGATCTGGATGCCGCGCGCCAGAGCACCCAGACCGGGCCGCACTGCGTATCGTGATTCCACACTCGTCACCACGCCACCTTGCGCCGCAACTGCGCGAACACCAGCACCGCGCCGAAGACGATGGTGGACAGCGTGATCATCAGCGCCGAGGCATAGCCGATGTCGGAGAACTCGAAGCCCTTGCGATAGGCGTAGATGTTCAAAGTCGACGAGGCGTAGCCCGGGCCGCCCTGCGTGGTGATGTAGATGACGTCGAAGAAGCGCAGCAGGTCGACGCTGCGCAGCACCGCGGCCGTGACGATGGTCGGCCCGAGCAGGGGCAGCGTGATGTAGACGAAGCGGCGCCAGCCCACGGCGCCGTCGAGGGCTGCGGCCTCGTACACGCGCGTGGGCAGCGATTGCAGCCCGCCCAGCACGATCAGGGCCACGAACGGCGTCCACTGCCAAGTGTCGATGAGGATCATCGTGAAGATGACGAAATCGGTGGAGGCCATGAACAGGCTCGTCGGCAGCCCGGCCGACTGGAGCAAGTAGTTGGCCACCCCCATGCCGGGGTCGAGAATGACGATCGACATCATGCCCACCACCACCGGCGGCAGCATGAAAGGCGACACCATCACCGTGCGGATGACGCCCTTGCAGGTCTCGATCCGATTGAGCAGCAAGCCCAGCGCCACGCCCAGCACGAGCTGGAGGACCAGCGCGCCGACGTACA
>JAYVNL010000357.1:0-2865 GCA_043758495.1 Rhizobacter sp. | reverse complement strand
GCAGGCGCAGCAGGTACCCCGGGTCGACGCTGTCGCCCGGCGAGCTGCCCTGGCACGACTTGATGTAGGCCATCGCGGTACGGTCGAGCGCCCAGGTGGGAGCGTCGCGAAACAGCGCGATCGGCTCGGAGTCGACCGTCGCCAGCGTCGCCCGATCGACGCGCTTGGCGACCAGCTTGCCGCTGCGCAAGTCGATAAGAACGAGGCAGACGCGATAGGCGTCGGCCTTCTGGTCCTTGACGTTGCGCACGTTGATCGCAGTCAGTGTGCCGATCAGCAGCAGCGGCCGGCCCGACAGGCTGGTGCGCGACAGCGGCTTCACGTTCCAGGCCGGCACGCGCGTCTTGATGAGCGCGGCCAGTTGCTGGCCCATCTGCACGGTACCGACCGTCTGCTGGCCGGTGCTGGCATCGATCAACGGGTCGATGACGAGCTCGCGCGCTCCCGGGCCGACGGCGCCCTGGGCGTCCTGCAACAGTCGCTCGCCGGCGCGTGCGACGGCTTCGGCGAAGGGCGCGGCCGTCAGGGCCGCGGCCGGCGCCGGGGTCGAGGTCGGTGCCGACTGCGCCGACGTTGGCTCGTCGCGTGGCGCCGGCACGGTTGGGCGCGGCGCCGGTGCCTTGCCGTCGTCGGGCGTGGCGCAACCGGCGAGGGTCGCGGCGGCGACGAGCGACCACCAGAAAAGCTTCTTCATGACATCGGGGCGCCGGGCGCGAGAAACGGGAAGACGCACTGTAGCTCTCCCCGGCGCTCTCCAGGCCTGCCTTGCCGCGCTCAACGTCCGCGGCGCGAAGAAGGCGGAGCCCGGGTCGTGAAGCAATCACGGGCGCAGGCACCGTCGAGTCGCGCCGACATCACGAGTAGGTGATGTCCGATAGGGAGCTGGCATCAAACGTGCGGCAATGCAGGTCTCCATTTTCTGGTCGCACCGCCATGGCACGCCTCTCGTCATGTCCTTCCCCCGCCACGGCGGCAACCCTGAACGGCGTGCTGAAATCCAAGGGTTTCGCGGTTCGCGACTTCGATCTCGAGGAGGACAGCAGCGGCGGACTCGGCGACCTGTTCGGCGTCGTCGGCGGGCTCATGCGCGTGCGCTGCTGGTCGACGGGCGAGGAGCGGATGTATTCGATCGGCACCGGCTCGACCTGGCTGGGCGCTTTCCTGATGGATCTGGCACGCGGCCACTTCGCCCGCGCCGCTCGCGACCAGCACGGCGCGATGACGCTGCCGGCTTGACGAGACCGCGCCTCGGGCGACGCCTGCAGTCGAAGCTTTCCTACAGAGACCGCCTCACCTCGCCGACATTCGCAGCGCTCGCCGGCGCGGATAGTGAAGTCTTCGGATCGCCGCGGCAACGGGTCTCGGCACCGACGAAACCACTGCAGATCGGAAGGACACGATGAACAAGGATCAAGTCAAGGGCCGTGTCGAAGAGGCCAAGGGCGCCATCAAGGAAACCGCCGGCAAGGTCGTCGGCAACAAGAATCTCGAAACCAAGGGCATGGTCGAAAAGGCCGCCGGCAAGACGCAGGCGGGCTACGGCGATGCCAAGGAAAAGGTCAAGGGCGCGGTCGACAAACTCTGACGAACCGCGACAGCAGGTCGGGCCGACGCCGAAACGACGGCGGCCCGTCATCAGCGGCAGTGCCGGCGCGAGCCGTCACTGCCGCTTTCATTTGGGCCTCACGCCCACGCCGAGCGCACGCGGGCCCCGAGGTCGACGGCGGCTCCATTGCCGGCTGCGTTCGCAGTCGCGTGCCTCGGTGCCGGTGCGACGTGGTCGAACAGCGCCTGCACCGGCGCCGGCAGGAAGCGGCTGATCGCGCCGTAGACATGGCGGTCGCCCCAGGCCGACTGCTGCGTGACGTAGAAGCGCTGCGGCACCAGCAGGTGGAGGTGGTGGCGGGCCCGCGTCATGGCGACGTAGAGGAGGCGCCGCTCCTCCTCGATCTCGGCAGCGCTCCCCGTTGCCATGTCCGACGGCATGCAGCCGTCGACGACCCGGAGCACGGAGACCGCACTCCATTCCTGACCTTTCGCCGAGTGGATGGTCGAGAGGACGAGATAGTCCTCGTCGCGAAGCGGCGGCCCCGACTCGTCGCTGCTGGCCGCCGGCGGGTCGAGGGCGAGCTCGGTGAGGAAGCGCTCGCGCGAGACGTAGCCGGCCGCGAGTCGTGCCAGGTGGGCGATGTCGGCAGCGCGCGGTACAGCGTCGTCGTGACGGCGCTCGAGCAGCGGCCGGTACCAGGCGGCGACGGCATCGATGTCCGCCGGCCATGCCGCGGTGCCCGATCGCAAGGCCGCGAACAGCGCCGCGAACTCGGCCCAGGCCGGCGCCGCGATCGCTTGCGCGCGCACGGCGGCGAGCGGATCGTCGGCCGTCGCCAGGGCCGCGAGCAGGCGCTGGGCACCGACGGCACCGATGCCCGGCACCAGCTGAATTGCCCGCAACGCAGCCCGCTGGCCGCGCGGGTTGGCGGCGAAGCGGAGCACGGCGAGCACGTCTTTCACATGCGCCGAGTCGAGAAATTTCAGGCCGCCGAATTTGACGTACGGGATGTTCCGCCGTGCCAGCTCGAGCTCGAGCGCATGGCTGTGGCTGGCGGTGCGAAAAAGCACCGCCTGGCTCTTCAGGGCCAGCCCGGATTCGCGCAGCGCCAGCACCCGCTCGGCGACCCACACGGCTTCGGCGGATTCGTCTTCGACCCAGACCAATGACGGCTTCTCGGCCGCCGCGCCGGCGCTCCACAGCGCTTTGGCGTGACGCTCGGCGGCCAGCGCGATGACGGCGTTGGAGGCCGCCAGCACCGGCGCCGTGGAGCGGTAGTTCTGCTCGAGCGTGAGCACGGTCGCCGGCGGTGAGAA
>JAYVNL010000356.1:0-2866 GCA_043758495.1 Rhizobacter sp. | reverse complement strand
GCCCGGCCTTGAAGAAGGCGATCGCCGCGCAGATGAACGAAGGCAAGACGACCGTCATCGAGATCATGTGCACACGTGAACTCGGCGATCCGTTCCGCCGCGATGCGCTGGCCAAGCCGGTGCGCTTTCTCGAGAAGTACAAGGACTACGTCTGAACAGTCAGCCCGTGGCGCAGGTCAGCCACCCGCGCCTCGCGGCGCTCATCGAGCGGGCGCGTGAGCATGTCGCGGCGAACGGCGCGGCGCGTATTGGCATCGTCTACCCGGGCGATGGGCTCGCGCTCGACGCCGCGGCCCGCATGCTCGAAGCCGGCATCGCCACGCCGGTGCGGATCGGCCCGCGTGCGGCCATCGCGCGCGCCGCCGAGGCGGCCGGCGTCGACCGGCGCCGTTTCGAGCTGATCGAGACGGCCGACGTGCCGGCCGAAGCCGCGCTGCGCGCGACCACGCTGGCGCGCAGGGGCCATCTGCAGGCACTGATGAAGGGTTCGCTGCACACCGACGAGCTGATGTCGGCGGTGATCCACAAGAGCCACGGCTTGCGCGCCTCCACCCGCATCAGCCACACCTTCGTGTTCGACCTGCCGCGCTATCCGAAACTGCTCGCGCTCGCCGACTGCGTCGTCAACATCGCGCCGCACGTGCCGGCCAAGCGCGACATCCTGACCAACGCGATCGCGCTGCTGCGAACGCTCGGCGTCGTGCGGCCGAAGGTCGGCATCGTCGCCGCCGTCGAGACTGTGAACCCGGCGATCCAGGCCACGCTCGACGCCGAGGCGCTGGTGGTGCTGGCGAAAGCAGGCGAGTGGGGCGACACCATCGTCGAAGGCCCGCTCGGCTTCGACAACGCGGTGTCCGCCGAGGCCGCGCGCATCAAGGGCATGCGTTCGCAGGTCGCCGGCGATGCCGACCTGCTGCTGATGCCCGACCTCAACGCCGGCAACATGCTCTACAAGAGTTTTGTCTACATCGGCGGCGGCGAGTGCGCCGGCCTCGTGCTCGGCGCCCGCGTGCCCATCGTGCTGACCTCGCGCGCCGACTCGCTGCCCTCGCGCATCGCGTCGGTCGCGCTGGCGGTGATCGTCGCGTCGGCAGGCACGGGCGCCGTGGCGGCGTGAGTGTCGCGGTCGACCCAACGCTGCAGTCCGGGCGCGTCGCGAATCGTGGCGCCAACGCCGGGCCGCGTGGCCGCTGACCTGTTCAGCCGATCGGACGCTGTCCCGCTCCGCCCGGTCGGGCCCGGCGCAGCCTGGCGATGATGCGCAACGAATAGCCGTCGTCGGCCGTGCGCAGGCCCGCCAGGCCATCGCGGATCAGCTGCTGTGTCGAGACTTCGTCGCGGAACGCCGGGTCGCGCTTCAGGCGATCGAGCAGCGTGGTCAGCTCGGCTGTGCTCAACTCGCCGTCCAGAAGTCGTGAAGCACTGTCCATGGCGATCTCCCTACCAGCGCCGCTCGCGCGTCGACGCGAGCAGCGGGCCGGCACGACGGGCGATCGCCTCGCGCGCCCGGAAAATATGGGACTTGACCGTGTTGACGGGCTGCCCGAGCGCTGCCGCGATGGCCTTGTAGTCCAGGCCGTCGACTTCGCGCATCAGGAGCGCACGCCGCTGCGCCTCGGGCAAGGCCGCCACCTCGGCGTCGATGCGGTCGACCAGCTGGTGCGCCATGGCTTCCTCCTCGGGGCTCGGCGCCACCGCGAACCCGTCGTCCTCGCCGGTTTCGCCGACCCGTTGAACCGGTCGATCGTCCTGCCGGTTCTGGGCGCTGCGCAGATAGCTCCTCGCTTCGTTGCGGGCGATCGTGAACAGCCACGGGGCGAAATCGCCTGCGGGTCTGAAGTCGGGCAGGGCGACGAAAACACTCAGGAAGACTTCCTGGGTCAGTTCCTCGGCGACGCGATCGTCGTGCACGAAGCGCCGAATCGTCGCCGCCACCCGGCGCTGGTACTTCACCACCAGCAACTCGAAGGCGACGATCTCGCCCTGCCTCGCGCGCTCGATCAAAGCCGCGTCGATGCCGCCGGCCAGCAGCAGTTCGCCTGAGCGCGCCTCGCGGGCGCCGGTCACGGGCCGAAATCCGTCGACGGCCTCGACGCGAGAAAAATCTGCGGTGGTCATGCAACTTTGCCGCCTGTCCGGCGTATCAGTGAAGGTGAGCCACCCCACAAAGCGCGAGGAGCGTCGATGAGACGACACAGTGAATGCGAGCCAATCAGTGTAGTGAAGACAACGTCCTCTCGCGCCTGCGGCGCCGCGCGACCATGACCGGCGAGACCGCCGCTGTCGGCGCGGCGCGAGCGGCAACGTGGCCGGCCGGCGGGCAAGGCCGCGAGGCCGAACCTCTGCCGCCGGCACTGATCGCCGACCTGCGAACCGACCATGCCGGCGAAACCGGCGACGTGATGATCTACCGCGGCATCCTCGCCACCAGCCGCGACGACGGCGTCCGCCGATTCGCGTCGCGGCACCTCGGCACCGAGGAAGGCCATCTGGCCCAGATCGAGCCGCTGCTGGCGCCGCTGCAACGCAGCCGGCTGCTGCCGCTCTGGCGCATCGCCGGCTGGTTGACGGGAGCGCTGCCAGCGCTCGCCGGGCCGCGGGCGACCTACGCCACCATCGAGGCCGTCGAGACCTTCGTCGACGGCCACTACGCCGAGCAGATCGAGTGGATCGAGGCGCAAGACCCCAGCCGCATTCGGCCGGCTCTGCAGGCGGTGCGAGCGCTGCTGCTGACGTGCCAGGGCGACGAGGTGGGGCATCGCGACGAGGCGGCGGCGCTGTTCGACCACGGCGGCCCGCCGGCCGCCCTGGCGCTGCGACTCTGGATCCGGGCGGTGGCGACCGGCTCGCGTGTCGCGGTCAAGAT
>JAYVNL010000355.1:0-8951 GCA_043758495.1 Rhizobacter sp. | reverse complement strand
GCCTTTCGCCCGGTCAGGCCGAGCGCCTCGAGGAGACTGCCCATCGATCGAAATCCTCTCAGACGACCTCTCAGACTACGATACCAGCGCGCCCATTCCGGGCGAGTCGAAACCTTGCGCCATGGCCCGTCCTTCCCGCCTTCCGACCCTTCCGCAGCGAGCCGCCGGCGTCGTCACGGCACCGCAGAAGCATCTGGATGTCTTCGCCAACCCCAAGCCCGGCCGCGACTACCGGATCGAGTTCGAGATCCCCGAATTCACCTGCCTGTGCCCGCTCACGGGCCAGCCCGACTTCGCCAGCTTCAGGATCGAGATGATCTGCGACGAGCTCTGCGTCGAACTGAAGAGCCTGAAGCTGCATCTCTGGAGCTACCGCGACGCCGGCGCCTTCCACGAGAAGGTCACCAACGACATCCTCGACGCCATCGTCGCCGCCACGAAGCCGCGCTTCGCCCGCATCGTGGCGCGCTGGAACGTGCGTGGCGGCATCTTCACGAACGTCGTCGCCGAGCATCGCAAGAAGGGTTGGAAGCCGGCATCCCCGGTCATTCTGGACGCCGCCGACCACCCCCTGCAACGGTGACGCGCCGGCGTCAGCCCAGCGCCGCCTCGACCTCGGACAAACGGTTTCGCATCGTCTCGACGATCTTCGTCTTCTTGACCTCGTTGTTGTCGATGTTGATGAACAGCTCGTCTTCGTCGAGGAGTTTGGACAGGCTGTCGACCGTGAGCTTGGCCCGGGTGACGAGCTGCTTCTGCTTGACCGGGTCCTTCTCGCCGACGGCAGCGTCGAGCTGGGACTCCAGCGTCGTGCCGAGCTTGGGGATGAGGCCGTAGAGGCGCGTTACCGCCTCGCCCACCTTCGCCTTCTGCGCGGTCTCGTCCTTGAAGGCGGCGCCGATCTGCGAGGCCAGATCCTTGATCCCGCTGATCGCCTCGGTGCGCGCACCGCCCCACGCCGCCTTGGCCTTGTTGACCTCGGCGATCGAGATCACCGGCGCATTCTTGTCGGCTTCGGCCGACTCGGCGAGGAGCGCCTCCATCTCATCGAGCTGGGCATCGGCCTCTTCAAAGTCCTTGGCGTTGCCGGCCTTCGTGATGCTCGCGATCAACTCCCTGATTTCCTCCGACATCGGTCCGGAGGCCGCTGCCTTGATATCGCCCTTCATGCTGTCCAGGCGCTTCGCGAAGTCCTTGCCGGCCTGCTTCTTCGCCACCGCGTCGGCCGCGTCGGCGGCATCGGGTTGGAGCTGGTCGTCCTTGATGTCTTCGCCTTCGTCGCTCTCCTCGACCTCGCCGGTCGTTTTCCTGATCCGGATCTTGGCGTTGAGCTTGGTCAGCTTCTTCAGCCAGATCTGCATCTTCTTGGCGAGGCCCATCGGCAGCCGGTCGCTCACGAGCGTGATCGCGTTCTTCTCCCAGATCACCTCGCCCTTCGGATCCTTGTAGACCTTGTACGGCTTCTCGGTCGGGATCAGCCCCTTCAGGATCTTTTCCTGCGACGTGCTCGCGATCGGGCCCATGTAGACCGTGACCGACGCCTTGCCGGCGACGACGACGAAGCGGAACGGCTTGGCGCCGGGCTGCGGCTTCTTGATCTTGCGGATGCATTCGAGCGCGCGCGTGCGGACGAGCTTGCCGGCCTTCGTCTCGACCGGCTTGCCGCCTGGCGCGGGAGCTGCAGCGCCCTTCTTCTCTTTCTCTTTCGCCTGCTTGAGGCGAGCGTCGAGATCGGCACGCGCTGCATCGATGGTCTTGACGATGTCCTTGTCGAAGGCGCCGGCCGCCTTCGACACCGCAGTCGCAGCGGCACCCTCGGTGGTGACGAGCTTGTTGCTGTCGCCCTTGAAAGAGCTCGCGACCTTCTGCGCTTCCTTGGCGAACGCATCGGCAGCGTCGCCGGACGTCTTGGCGGCGTCGCAAATGATCTTCAATGAACCCTTGACGAGGGCTTCGAACTCGCCAACTGCGTCTTCGAGCTGCTTCGCGCTGGTGGCGGCCGAGAACTCCAGAGCTTCGTACTTGAAGTCGCCGTGCGCCTTGTTCAGTTTCTTCAGCGCCTCCGAAAGTTTGCCGGCATCGAGCTTCGCGGCAACCGCCTTGTCCTTGGCGATGTTGGCTTTGTGCTTGTCCCAGCTGGCATTGGTCAGGTCCGAATGAAAGTTCACTGCGCTCATCGATTTCTCCCTGAGGATTCGGCGCGACAGCGTGACTCGCTGCGCAGCGGGCAATGATGGTCAGCGACCGGTGTCGAGTCAAGCACGCCGAAGGTGGGCAATAGTGCCGAGGCGCGCCGGCCGCCGGCCCGGCGCCGCCGCCACCCTCCCTACAATGCGAGCCTTCGTGCGGCGCCGCCGCCGACCTGATTTCGCCGAGCTGCCGACGCCCCCGGATGACCACTGAACTGCAAAGCCTGATCGACCTCGCCTGGGAAGGTCGCGCCTCGCTCGACGCGACCAACAGTCCCGAAGTGCGGGCCGCCGTCGAGCAGGTCATCGCCGGCCTCGACGCCGGCACGCTGCGCGTCGCGGAGAGGAAAGCCGTCGGCGAGTGGACCGTCAACCAGTGGATCAAGAAGGCGGTGCTGCTCAGCTTTCGCCTCAGCGACAACCGGCCGCTGCACGCCGGCGACCTCACCTTCTTCGACAAGGTGCCGACCAAGTTCGGCGGCCAGAGCGAGGCCGCGTTACGTGCCAGTGGCGTTCGCGTCGTGCCGCCGGCCGTGGCCCGCCGCGGCTCGTACCTGGCCAAGAACGTCGTCATGATGCCGAGTTACGTGAACATCGGCGCCTACGTCGACGAGAACACGATGATCGACACCTGGGCCACGGTCGGCTCTTGCGCGCAGATCGGCAAGAACGTGCATCTGTCCGGCGGCGTCGGCATCGGCGGCGTGCTCGAGCCGATGCAGGCCAACCCGACGATCATCGAAGACAACTGCTTCGTCGGCGCTCGCTCGGAGGTCGTCGAAGGCGTGATCGTCGAGGAGAACTCCGTCATCTCGATGGGGGTCTACATCAGCCAGAGCACGAAGATCTACGACCGCGCCACCGGCCAGGTGAGCTACGGCCGCATCCCGGCCGGCTCGGTGGTGGTGAGCGGCAACCTGCCGGCAGCCGACGGCAGCCACAGCCTTTACTGCGCCGTGATCGTCAAGCGCGTCGACGCGCAGACGCGGGCGAAGACCAGCATCAACGACTTGCTTCGAAGCTGAAAGGGCACCGATGAGCGGCGGCAACATGGAGCGGGTCCTCCGGCTGATGTCGGAGAAGGGTGCCTCCGACGTGTACCTGTCGGCGAGCTCGCCGATTCTGATCAAGATCAACGGCCAGCTGCTGCAGCTCTCCGACCAGCCGCTCACGCATACCCAGCCACGCCAGCTGCTCGCCGAGCTGCTCACGCCCAGCCAGCTCGAGGAACTCGAGGACACCGGCGAGCTCAACGTCGGCGTCGGCCTCGCCGGCGTCGGCAGCTTTCGCCTCTCCGGCTTCAAGCAGCGCGGCTCGATCGCGGCGGTGTTCCGCTGCATTCCGTTCGAGATCCCGTCGCTCGAGAGCCTCAACGTCCCGTCGATCCTGAACCAGCTGGTGCTCGAGAAGCGCGGTTTGATCTTGATGGTGGGCGCCACCGGCGCCGGCAAGAGCACGACGCTGGCGGCCATGCTGGAGCAGCGTAACCAGGTCATGGCCGGCCACATTCTGACCATCGAGGACCCGATCGAGTTCCTGTTCAACAACAAGAAGTCGGTAGTCAATCAGCGCGAGGTCGGCCGCGACACGCAAACCTTGCAGATCGGCCTCAAGACCGCCCTGCGCCAGGCCCCCGACCTGATCATGATCGGCGAGATCCGCGATCGCGAAACCATGACGGCGGCGATCTCGTACGCGCTCTCCGGCCACCTCGTGCTGTCGACGCTGCATGCCAACAACAGCTACCACGCGCTCGGCCGGATCCTCTCGTTCTACGCGCCGGAAGCGCGGCCGGCGCTGCTCGCCGACCTCGCCGCCGGTCTGCGCGCGGTGGTCTCGCAGCGCCTGGTGCGAAGCGTCGCCGGCGGCCGCATGCCGGCGGTCGAGGTGATGCTCAACACCAAGCTGATCCAGGAGCTGATCGAGCGCGGCGACTTCAGCGGCGTCAAGGAAGCGATGGAGAAGTCGATGGCCGAAGGCTCGCAGACCTTCGAGCAGGACCTGGCGCGGATGATCAACGCCAACGTCATCAGCCGCGAGGAGGGTCTGTCGTTCGCCGACTCGCCGACCAATCTCATGTGGCGGCTGCAGAACGACATGACGCCGGTGTCGCGCATCGTCCCGAAGAAGGAAGACGACAGCGACCAGCCGAGCTTCACCGAGATCACGATCGACGTGCGGCCGGAAGAGGTCGCCGGCATGTCGCCGAACTTCCGCCGCTTCTGATTCCGGCGACGTGTCGGCGACGCTGCGCCTCGCCGAGGAGCTGATCTCCCGCCGGTCGGTCACACCCGACGACGGCGGCTGCCAGGCCCGGATCGCCGAGCGGCTCGCACGCGTCGGCTTCGAGTGCACCACCCTGCCCTTCGGCGCCGACGCTGCCCGTGTCAGCAACCTGTGGGCGCATCGGCCTGGCAGCAGCGCGGCCGGCAAGCGACTGGCCTTCGCCGGCCACACCGACGTCGTGCCGCCCGGGCCGCTTTCCGCATGGACCAGCGACCCGTTCGTGCCGGTCATCCGCGAGGGCAGGCTCTACGGCCGCGGCGCCGCCGACATGAAGACTTCCATCGCCGCGATGGTCGTCGCGGCCGAAGAATTCGTCGATGCGACCCCCGCCCACGCCGGCAGCATTGCCTTCCTGATCACCAGCGACGAGGAAGGGCCGTCGACCCACGGCACGAAGCGCGTCTGCGACTGGCTGGTGGCCGCAGGCATCGGGCTCGACTACTGCGTCGTCGGCGAGCCGACGTCGGTCGCGGTGCTCGGCGACACGATCAAGAACGGCCGCCGCGGCACGCTCTCCGGCAAGCTCACGCTGCACGGCGTGCAGGGCCACATCGCCTATCCGCAGCTGGCGAAGAACCCGATCCACCTGGCCGCACCTATATTGGTCGAACTCGTCGCCGTCGAGTGGGACCGCGGCAACGACGAGTTCCTGCCGACCTCCTGGCAGATGTCGAACGTCCACGCCGGCACCGGCGCCGGCAACGTCATCCCGGGTGCGATCACGATCGACTTCAACTTCCGCTTCAGCACCGAATCCACGCCAGCCGAGCTGAAGTCGCGGCTGGAGGCCATCGTCGGCCGCAGCGGCGCGCCGTACGAGATCGCCTGGACGCTCGGCGGCGAGCCCTTCCTGACGCCCGCCGGCAAGCTGAGCGACGCGCTCGCGGCCGCGATCCGCGAGCGCACCAGCGTCGCCACCGCGCTCTCGACCACCGGCGGCACGTCCGACGGCCGCTTCATCTCACGCATGTGCAAGGAAGTGATCGAGTTCGGCCCGGTCAACGCCAGCATCCACAAGATCGACGAGTGCGTCGAGGTGGCGAGCATCGACCCGCTGAAGGACGTCTACCGCGGCGTCCTCGAGCGCCTGTTGGCATGACGCTGGTCGAGCTCGTCGTCGCCGCCGCGGCGCGGTTGAAGGCGGCCGGCGTGTCGTTCGGGCACGGCACGACCAACGCTTTCGACGAGGCCGCCTGGCTCGTCACCTGGGCGCTCGCCTTGCCGCTCGACGCGCTCGATGCGAAGGGCAAGACCGCCGTCGACGACGCCGGCCAGGCTCGCGTCGCGGCACTGATCAGCGAGCGGATCGAGAGCCGCAAGCCCGCCGCCTACCTTACTGGCGAAGCCTGGTTGCAGGACATTCCCTTCACCATCGACGAGCGCAGCATCGTGCCCCGCTCGTTCATCGCCGAGCTGCTCGTCGATCCCGAGGAAACCGGCAGCCTCGACGGCTGGCTCTCCAACACCACCCGGCGCGTGCTCGACCTCTGCACCGGCAACGGCAGCCTCGCCGTGATCGCGGCGATGGTCTATTCGGAGATCGTGGTCGACGCGGCCGATGTCTCGCCCGCAGCACTCGAGCTGGCGCGCATCAACGTCGAGCGGCACCGCCTCGGCGGGCGCGTCACCGTCGTCGAATCGGACCTGTTCTCGATGCTGCCCGGCCGCTACGACCTCATCCTCTGCAACCCGCCCTACGTCAACGACGCCAGCATGGCGGCCCTGCCCGCCGAGTTTCGGGCCGAGCCGGCTTTGGCGCTGGCGGGCGGCGCCGACGGCATGGACCTCGTTCGCCGGATCGTCGCCGAGGCCGCAACGCACCTGAGCGACATCGGCGTGCTGGTGCTCGAAGTCGGCCACGAGCGCCACCACTTCGAGGCCGCCTTCCCGCGCCTCGAATGCGCGTGGCTGGAGACGAGTGGCGGCAGCGATCAGGTGGTGCTGATCGAGAGGGCGGCACTGCTGCGCTGAGATCCCGGCACGACGCGACAATCGCGCCATGCTCGTTCTCTCCCAGCTCTCCCTGCGCCGCGGCGTCAAGCTCGTTCTCGACCGCGCCGCCCTCACCCTGCAGCCCGGCGAAAAGGTCGGCCTGGTCGGCCGCAACGGTGCCGGCAAGTCGTCGCTGTTCGGCCTCGTCGCCGGTCGACTGCAGGCCGACGCCGGCGACTTCTCGATGCCGCCACGCTGGCGCATCGCCGAAGTCGCGCAGGACATGCCCGAGACCTCCGAAGGCGCCACCGATTTCGTGCTCGCCGGCGACACGCCGCTGGCCGAAGCCGAGGCCGCGCTCGTCGCTGCCGAAGCCGCCGACGACGGCCACGCGATGGCCGAGGCCCACCACACCATCGCCGAGGCTGGCGGCTTCGACGCCCGGCCGCGCGCCCAGGCGATGCTGCTCGGCCTCGGCTTCAAGAGTGCCGAGCTCGACGCGCCCGTCGACAGCTTCTCCGGCGGCTGGCGCATGCGCCTGCAGCTCGCCCGCGCCCTCATGTGCCCGGCCGAGCTGATGCTGCTCGACGAGCCGACCAACCACCTCGACCTCGACGCCCTCGTCTGGCTCGAAGCCTGGCTGCAGCGCTACACCGGCACGATGATCGTCATCAGCCACGACCGCGAGTTCCTCGATGCGGTGACCAAGGTGACGGTCCATCTCGACGAGACCAAGCTGAACCGCTACACCGGCAACTACACCGCTTTCGAGGAGATGCGCGCCATCCGCATCTCGCAGGCGCAGGCCAGCTTCGCGAAGCAGAAGGAGAAGATGGCGCACCTGCAGAGCTTCATCGACCGCTTCAAGGCAAAGGCGAGCAAGGCCAAGCAGGCGCAGAGCCGCGTCAAGGCGCTGGCGCGGATGGAAAAGCTGGCGCCGGTGCTCACGAGCGCCGACTTCCAGTTCGAGTTCAAGGAGCCGCAGAGCCTGCCGAACCCGATGCTCGCCTTCTCCGACGTCTCGTGCGGCTACGCCTCCGAAGGCGCCCACGACATCCGCATCGTCGACCACATCGACCGCTCGGTGCTGGCCGGCCAGCGCATCGGCATCCTCGGTGCCAACGGCCAGGGCAAGTCGACATTCGTGAAGACCGTGGCCGGCGACCTGGCGCCGCTCGGCGGCGAGATCGTCGCGGGCAAAGGCCTGACGATCGGCTACTTCGCCCAGCAGGAGCTCGACGTGCTCTCGCCCGCCGACGGCCCGCTCATGCACATGGTGCGGCTGGCACGCGACGTGGGCCCGGCCGCACGCGAGCAGGAGCTGCGCGACTTCCTCGGCTCGTTCCGGTTCACCGGCGAGATGGCGATGCAGGCCGTGGGCACGCTCTCGGGCGGCGAGAAGGCGCGGCTGGTGCTCGCCATGCTGGTGTGGCAGCGCCCCAACCTGCTGCTGCTCGACGAGCCCACCAACCACCTCGACCTGACCACGCGCGAAGCGCTGAGCATGGCGCTGAACGAATTCGAAGGCACGGTCATGCTGGTGAGCCACGACCGCGCCTTGCTGCGCGAGACCTGCGACGAGTTCTGGCTCGTGGCCGGCGGCGTGCTCAAGCCTTTCGACGGCGACCTCGACGACTACCAGAAGTGGCTGCTCGACCAGTCGAAGGCCGCGGCCAAGGCCACCCGCACGTCGGCCGCCGATGCCAAGAGCAAGGCACCGCGCAAGGATGCCGCGTCGGTGCCGGTCGCAGCCCCGCAGCGCAGCGAAGCAGCCAAGCCGCTGCGCAAGGAACTGAGCCAGCTCGACAACAAGCTCGGCGTGCTGTTCGCCGACCGCGCTGGTATCGAAGCATCGTTCGACAGCACGGAGCTCGACCCGGCCGCGCTCGCCGCGAGCGGTCGCCGGCTGAAAGCGATCGGCGAGCAGATCGAGCAGCTCGAGGCGCGCTGGCTCGAGGTCAGCGCGCAACTCGATGTCTTGGCAGAATCTGTCGTCTAAACAACGGCCCCCGGAGCCCACCATGATCAAACCCGAAAAGATTCTCTACACCGCGCACGCCACTTCCACCGGCGGCCGCGAAGGCACTTCGAAGAGCGACGACGGCGCGCTCGACGCCAAGCTCACCACGCCCAAGGGCCTCGGCGGCAACGGCGCCGCCGGCACCAACCCCGAGCAGCTGTTCGCCGCCGGCTACTCCGCCTGCTTCATCGGCGCCATGAAGCACGTTGCGATGATGCAGAAGATCGCCCTCCCGGCCGAAACCTCGATCACGGCCGACGTCGGCATCGGCCCGATCCCGCAAGGCTTCGGCATCCAGGTCGCGCTGCACGTGAACATTCCCGGCATGGACAAGGCCGCGGCGTTGAAGCTGGTCGAGACCGCGCACGAGGTGTGCCCGTACTCGAACGCCACCCGCGGCAACATCGAGGTCACGCTCAACGTCGTTTGAGCGGTCCCGAGAGCAGCTCGAGCAGCAGCTCGACGCGCGCTTTCTGCGGCGTGAGGTCGCCGGCCGAGGCATAGGCCGAGCGGCCTCCAGCCGA
>JAYVNL010000354.1:0-8986 GCA_043758495.1 Rhizobacter sp. | reverse complement strand
GGAAGAAGCGCAGCGTGCCGAGCTTGAGCTGGCTGAAAGCGACGCCGACCGGCAGTTCCAGCTTCAGGCGCACGCCGCTGCGCGGACGCTCGGGCAGCGGCAGGTTCGACAGCGCCAGGTCGGCGGCACTCAGGAAGTACTCGGCGCCGACGACGCGAACCGGCGTGAGCGTGACCTCCTGGGCGGTGCGGAATTCGCAGCGCGTGCGGCTCATCGCCGTCTCCGGCCCGATCAGGGCGCTGCCGCGGGCGACACGAAAGCCGTTGATGAGGTTGGGGTCGTTGGCGCACTGGATGCGCGCCACCAGCATCGATGGAATCGGTGCCGTCAGGTTCGGGCAGACCATCTCGAGGAGGCGCTGGGCGAGTTGCGGGAACTCTGCGTCCTGCTTGAGCTGTACCCGCGCAGCGAGGAAGGCGCAGCCCTCGATCAAGCGCTCGACGTAGGGGTCGGAGACTTCCATGCCCTCCATGCCGAGCCGGCCGGCGATCTTCGGAAATTCGCGCGCGAACTCGCCGCCCATCTCGCGCAGATAGCGGAGCTCCTGGTTGTAGTAGCGAAGGAGGCGCGGGTCCATCGCGTCTGGCTAGTTGCGCATGTCGCGCACTGCGGCCATGCCGGTCTCGACGTCGACATCGGCCGACAGCAGCAGTTCGAGCGGCACCGGCTGGTTCCACATGTGGCCGCGGATCACGAGCCTGAGGCTGTTGTGCTGGATGTTGAAGCCGGTCTCGCGGTTGACCTCGACAACCAGCGTCTTCGGGTCGATGCGCGGCTCGAACTGCACGATCGCCTGCCGGAACGCGTGCTCTAGCGCCGCGAACTGCATCCGCGAGAGGACGATGCCCGACAGCGCCGGGATGCCGAAGTTGATGACCGAATTGCGGACCTGCGGTGCGCTCTTCCACTCCGCGACTTGTTGCGGATCGCCACGCTGCGCATCGGGCTCGGCGCGGGTGGTGTTGAAGAGCCAGGAAAGATCGCGCAGCACCGCGGCGCGGAGCTGCTGCTTGGTGAGAACGCGGGCGTCGATCGCTTCGCGTGCGCTCGCCGTGTCGAGGTCGGTGAGGCGGTCCAGCAGCGACGGTTGCAGGCGCTCCTGGGAGGTCAGCCCGGCCACTATGCGGCCTCGCCGGCCACCTCGGCGGCGGCGGGCACGTCGTCGAGCTCGATGCTCTTGATCGTCATCAGATCGTGATCACCGGCGTCGGTCGCGAACACGCGCTGGCCGAGCCCGGCAAAGCGGCCATCGCCGATGTCCTGCCACTCGGTGCGGCGGGCCAGGCAGATGGCGCCGTCGTCGCTGAGCTCGGAGCCCGGGTAGCGCGTCGGCACCAGCGCGACGGTCTCGCCGCCGTTCGAGAACATCAGCGTCGCCGGCATCCAGACGCAGTCGCGCAGGTCCTCCGGCGGGTCGAAGACGACGCTCGACAGCCGCGAGAACGGCACCCAGTAGTAGCGGCCGTTGACGCAGGCCTCGACGACGGGGCCGAGCCGCGAATCGGCGTCGGCGATCCAGGAGAAGGCCTCGCCGTCAAGGCGGCCCGAGACCTCGGGCGCGGCGTCGAAGGCGCGGACCGCGAGGTCGGCGGCCATGGCGTCGTTGCCCCGGCCCTTCTGCAGCATCGACTCGATCAGCAGCGCCAGCCATTCATCGGGCTGGCCAAAGACCATCGGCGTGCGCTGGCCGGCGAACACCTTGGCGCGCATCAGCTCGCAGCGAATGGCGTGGCCGACGGTCTCGCGCATCGCGGCGGTCTGGCCGTCCATGTCGGCGACGACGTTGAGCTGGGTGTGCGCGCGCTCCCACTGGCCGAGCACGCAGAGGAGTTGCGCCAGGAAGATGCGCAGCTTCGCATCGGCCGGCTTGGCGCGCACCGCGCTCGTCAGCTGCGCGAGCGCGGCGCGAGGGTCGCCGGCGCGCAAGGCGGTTTCAGCGTCGAGTCTCGGATCGGCCATGGCGGTGACTGGGTTCGGAGGAGGTCGGTGGCCGCTGGCGGCAGGGCCGGCTGCGGCCTAGAAGCCGTGGCCGCAATCGGTGCAGAAGCGGGCCTGGCGGTTCATCGTGACGCCGCACGACGGGCAGCTCTTGTGCGTGCTCGCCATGTCGAAGCCGCACTCGTGGCAAAAGCGCCCGCCCTGCGACGCCGTCTGGCAGTTCGGGCACGCCGTCGACGATGCCGCCGAGGCGATCCCGCCCTGGCCGCCGCCGCCGTGTTCGGCTGCCTGGCACTTGTTGCACTGGCTGCTCGGCTCGTCGAAACAGTTGGCGCAGACCTGGCTGTGGCAGCTGCCGCAGCGGTGGTAGCGCTGCGCCGCCATCGCCTGCGCTTCTTCCAGCGCCGCCGCCTTGCCCTTGCCGCCGACAACCTCGACCGAGGTGCCGCTGACGCGACTGAGCTTGTAGACCATGTCGGTCACGGCGCCGATCTTGTAGAACTCGTTGACGAGGCTGCCGAAGCGCCGGAATATGCCCGCCGCCTGGCCGGATCGGTAGGGTTTGAACGGCGTCTTCCAGGTATCGCCACAGCTCTCGCAGAAGAACTCGAACTGGAAGCCGGCGCCGATGTCGCCGAGCGGCGTGCTGATGTCGCGGATGTTGTTGAGAGCCATGCTCAGTACAGCACCGTCTTCTTCATCTTGAAGACCCGCGCCGTGCCCTGCGTGATGCCGTTCGAGCCGCTTGCCGCCGGCCGGTTCTTGTAGACGTAGTCGACCGTCTCGTAGCTCGCCGTCCAGGTTTCCTTCATGTCAGCCATGGTGTCGGACACATCCACCGAGAGGTCATATTTTATGAGGATGACGTGACCGAAGGTGACGACAAGGGTCACCGGGGCGTTGCTCGAGCGGTGATGGAGCGTGACGACAGCGCGCGGCATCTTTTCGCCGCCCTTCATTGAGTTGAGGAGCTGCGTGCTCGCCAGATCGACGCCCTTCCTGAACGTGAAGGTCAGCTTGTTGCCATCGTCAACCGCCTCGGCCCCTCCCGCCGCTCCGTCGCCAGCCCCGGCTGCCTTGTCGATCTTCTCCTGCGCCTCCTTGGCCTGCTTCAGTTTGGCCATCACCAGCTTGTTGCGCTCGTCTTGCGAGATGCGGGCGTTCTTTTGGATGTCCCCGACAGCACGGATCAGCTTGTCGCCCTCGTAAGGGCTCTTTTCGTCGGCCGACGAGCCTGCCGCAGGCGCCGTTGTGCCACCCATGCCCTCGTTGGCCTTTTCGTCGTGCTTGAGCTCCCAGCTCCACTCGTCGAGCTCGATCTGAAATTCGAACGGGAACGGCACGGCTTCGCCCATCACCGGCACCATCGTCGAACGCAGGATGAGAAGGTAGGCCTCGGCAACGGAGTTCGCCATGTCTCAAAGCCCTCCGAGGGCGCTCTTCTTGTCGGGAGCGACGTAGTAGAACGGGTTGGTGGGAATGTTGTCTTTGCCGTTCACCTTGAGATAGCTGATGACGATCGACTTGAAGTCGAACGTGATCGTTTCCTTGACCTCGACGCCGTTGCCCGAAGGCACCATCTTCACGTCGACGTCGGTGATGAAGCCGTCGGCGGCGACTAGCGTGAAGCCGGGTTGATGGATGCCTCGGCCGCCGTGCTTGATGTTCAGCACCGTGATCGATGCCGAGATGATCGGCAGATGGTTGTCGAGGCAGGTGTGAATCATGGCCGAAGCGATGTCGAACCGCTTCTCCATCGTCAGGTTGCTCATCTTCAGATTCACGCCGCCGACGCCGAGCATCGACAGCGCCGCTCCGCCCAGGGCCGCGCCGAAGCTCTTTTTCTTGGCCGCGTCCGCGTCGGCGCGAAAGTCGCAATCCCATTTGAACGATTCAAGCTCGATCGACGTTTCCCAGCCCGTGAGCAAGCCCTCGCCGATGACCGGGCCGGTCACGGTGATCAACTGCAGGAAGATGTTCGACCAAGCCATGGGTTCGCTCGCAGGTCGCTGCCGCCGCCCTTCCGGACGGCTGCAGCGCCTCGCCGCAAATCAGCCGGTCAGGCGCCGTTCGGCGACGCCACGCCGCCCGGAATGTCCCAGGTGTACGTCTTCACGCCCATCAGCGTGCCGTCCTTGTTGTTCTGCGGCTTGTATTCGATCTTCACGGTCTTGAAGACCATCTCGACCTTCTGCACGACGTTGCCTTCTTCGGTGCCGTTGTTTGACACCTTGGTGATGAAGGCGCCTTCCATGAACATCGTGAAGTAGGTTTCAGGGCTGCCCTTGCCGGTGGTCTTCATCATCTCGAGCTGCACGTTCGGGAACGCCTTGCCCGAGCAGATGTAGCCGAGGATCACGGTCGACGAGGTGTCGAAGTAATGCTCGAAATTCAGCTTGCCCGGATTGGGCTTGCCGACGCTGGCGCCGCCGCCCTTGGTCCAGCTCGACTCGGATTCGACTTCCCAGTCCCAGCCCTGGATCTCGATCCATTTTTCCTTGCCTTTTTGTATCGACTCGCCGTCGGCCTTGCCGTCCTTGAACGAGAGAAATGCGTTGACTGCCATGATCGACTCTCCTGTAGGTGAAAAGGTAAGGGCTTAGCCGCCGGACTTTTCCGACGGTAGCTTGGAGACCAGCCGCAAAGACACCGTCAGGCCTTCGAGCTGGTAGTGGGGCTTCAGGAAAAACTTCGATTGGTAGTAGCCGGGGGAGCCCTCGACTTCCTCGACCTCGACCTGCGCGGCGGCGAGGGGGCGTCGCGCCTTGACGTCCTCGCCGGAGTTCTGCGGATCGCCGTCGACGTAATTCATGATCCACTCGTTGAGCCAGTTCTCCATCGACTCGCGCGAGCGGAATGAACCGACCTTGTCGCGCACGATGCACTTCAGGTAGTGCGCGAAGCGGTTGCAGGCCATGAGATAGGGCAACCGTGCGGCGAGAGCTGCATTGGCGGTGGCGTCGGGATCGTCGTACTCCTGCGGCTTTTGCAGCGACTGGCCGCTGATGAAGGCCGCGAAGTCCGAGTTCTTGCGATGGATCATCGACAGGAAGCCGTTCTTCGATAGTTCGGCCTCACGTCGGTCGGAGATCGCGATCTCGGTCGGGCACTTCATGTCGACGCCGCCATCGTCGGACGGGAAGCTGTGCGTCGGCAGGTTCTCGACCGCGCCACCCGACTCGATGCCACGGATCCGCGAGCACCAGCCGTAGGTCTTGAACGAGCGGTTCACGTTCACGGCCATCGCATAGGCGGCGTTGGCCCAGCTGTACTTGGTGTGGCTGGCGTCAGCCGTGTCTTCCTCGAAATCGAACTCGTCGACCGGGCTGGTCTTGGCGCCGTAGGGCAGCCGGGCCAGGAAGCGCGGCATGCACAGCGCCAGATAGCGCGCGTCGTCGGATTCGCGCAGCGATCGCCAGGCGGCGTATTCCGGCGTCGTGAAGATCTTGGTGAGGTCGCGCGGGTTGGCGAGTTCCTGCCACGATTCCATCTGCATCACGCTCGGCGCGGCGCCGGTGATGAAGGGCGCATGCGCCGAAGCGGCGAGCTTCGACATTTCGGTCAGCAGTTCCACGTCGGGCGGTGTGTGGTCGAAGTGGTAGTCGCCGACGAGGCAGCCGTACGGCTCGCCGCCGAACTGACCGTACTCCTCTTCGTAGAGCTTCTTGAAAAGCGGCGACTGGTCCCAGGCCGTGCCCTTGAAACGCTTCAGCGTCTTGCCGAGATCGCTCTTCGAGACGTTGAGCACGCGGATCTTCAGCTGCTCGTCGGTCTCGGTGTTGTTGACGAGGTAGTGCAGGCCGCGCCACGCCGATTCCAGCTTCTGGAAGTCCTCATGGTGGATGATCTTGTTGACCTGCTCGGTGAGCTTCTTGTCGAGCGCGCCGATCATTGCCTCGATCGATCGGATCGCGTCGCCGCTGATGATCTTGGTGTTGGAGAGCGCCTGGGCCGCGAGGGTCTGTACCGCCATCTCGACGGCGCTCTTGGCCTCGTCGGTCTTCGGCTTGAATTCCTTTTTCAGCAACGCCGCGAAGTCGTTGCCTTCGAGGGTGACGCCGGCGAGCGCCGAGCCTTGTCGTTCGAGTTCAGCCATCAGTAGCTCCCAGTTCGATGTTTTTGCCGTGTCGACGTGCCGCGCTGCTTCACTCCTGCGGCTTCGCCTCGTCGGTCAGCGTCTTCAGCAGCGCCGGATCGGCAAGGACCTTGGCGATCAGTTCCTCGGCGCCGGTCTTGCCGTCCATGTAGGTGATGAGGTTGGACAACTGCGTGCGCGCCTCGAGCAGCTTGCTGAGGCCGTCGACCTTGCGGGCCACGGCGGCCGGCGAGAAGTCGTCCATGCTCTCGAAGGTGATGTCGACCGGCAGGCTGCCGTCGCCGGTGAGCGTGTTCTCGACCTGGAAGGCAACGCGTGGCTTCATCGACTTCATGCGGGCGTCGAAGTTGTCGACGTCGACCTCGAGGAACTTGCGGTCCGCCACCGACGGCAGGGCCTCCTCGGGCTTGCCCGAGAGGTCGGACATCACGCCCATCACGAAGGGCAGCTGCACCTTCTTCTGAGCGCCGTAGAGCTCGACGTCGTATTCGATCTGGACGCGGGGTGCGCGATTGCGCGCGATGAATTTCTGGCTACTGCCCATGCGGACTCCTCGTTACTAACGGTTGGCCGGCTCCGCGCTTCGGGGGCGCCGCGAGCCATTTATCTTGCCATCAATCCTGCGTCTGGATGGCCAAAAGTTCCTCAGCAGAAATACCCATGACACGGGCCACCGAGTCCAGTGATTCGGGAGCGAGCTCGCGCACCAGCTGGACAAAATTCTTGTTGACGAGCTTCCTCGCCCGGCGCAGCAAGAGCTGCGCCGGATTGGTCGGCTCGGTGCGCTCGAGGTACTCGCAGACCATGTCGATCGCGCGCAAGGCATCGGCACGCGACTCGATGCCGCCGCTGAGGCCGGCGCGAGCACCGCGTCGCGGCGCGCCGGGCTCCGTATCGACGCTTTCGCCGACCGTTTCGCCGGTTTCGGCTGCTGCCGTGTCCTCGCCAGGCATGACGCTGCGCAGGCCGTTCAACACGGCGACGAACGGCTGCAGTTCCGGCGCGGTGGCGTAGCCGACCCGGTCGCGCATCAGCTGCTGCAATTCGGCCACGTGGGCGAGCGACGCTTCCGGGAAAACGGCGAGCGCGGGTTCGGCAGCGACGGCGTCGCGCAGCATCTGCTCCACCTGCGAGCGACCCGGCGACGATTCGTCGACGCGCGGCTCGACAGCGCCGAGCGCGATCTCGACGTCGCGGCCGCGTAGCTCGCCGATCGAGCGGTCGGCGACGATGAGCGATTCGCGCAGGTCACCGAGCAGGCCGCTCTGGCTGCACATGTCGTTGAGTGCGTTGACGCGTGCGTAGGCGTCGCCGTCGTCGGGCAGCGGGTGCAGGGTGTCCCAGAAGCGAGCCAGCAGGCCCGCGGTCAGGCGCAAGCCCTCGGGCAGTGTGGTGGCGCCGTCGAGGCGAACGCGGGCGCGCGCCCAGTGGATCGCCACGCGAAGATCGCGCGTCCGCTCGAACAGGGCCTGCGCCTGATTGAGCACCGTGCGCCAGTCGGGCGCGACGCCTTCGGTCTCGAACTGGCTCGGCGGCCGACCCGCCGCGGCCTTCTCCATGGCGCGGAAATCGTCGTCGTATTCCAGGTTGTCGCCGCACGGCGAATCGGCGAGCGGCTCAAGCCAGCTGTCGACGGTCGTCGGCATGCAGCGTCCCTATGCTTTCTGTGGTGCCCCGCGTTCTCGCGCCGCCGATTCCGCGGCAGCGACCCGACGCGGGTGACTGGGGCGAGGTTGTATAGCGGCCCCCCGAAGGCGTCAAGCCGGCGCCGTCAGTCTCATTGGGGATGTGCGAGAAGTCACGATCTATTGGCGCGACCGCACCGACACCGGATCAGCGCGCCAGCCAATGACTGGCGAAGCCCGGCAGGTCGTCGTGCGTGCTCGTGGCCAGCGTCATCTCGCTGCCGCGGTTCGGACTACCGTTCGAGTTGCGCAGAACCAGCGCCGTGTGCACGTGCACAGGCAGGCCGCGAAAGTACGGCAGGTAGTCGTCGACGAACGCCTCGGGGTTCAGCGCCGAGATCGCATCGGCCTTCGGACTGCGCTCGCCGGCAGCATTGCCGGTAGCGACGACGCGCTCGATCGGGAAGCCGTGGTCGCGCAGGTTGCGCAGTCGCGCCGACTCGAACTCGGCATCCAGGGCGGAGACGCAGACGAGGTCGAAGCCGGCGTCGTGCAGACGATGGCAGGCCTCGACCGCGCCACCCAGCGCCGGCACCGACGACCAGAACAGGTCGTCGAAATGGGCGCGGAAGTGAGCGCGCCGGGCCGGGTCGTCGAGCCGCTCGACGTCCCAACGGTCCATCGGCCAGTAGGCGAGCGGGTCGCGCTCCCTCGGCAACATGCCGAACGCGCGCTGCCAGGCGCCGGCGTAGCCGAGGTGAAAGTCCAGAAGCACGCCGTCGGCGTCAAGTGCGATCAGTCCACGGGCCATGTGGCGAACTGTAGCGATCGGGGCGAGCGGCGCTGTCGCGATGATGACGCCGCCCCGCCGAGACCTTGAAATGCAACGGACGCTCCCTATAATGCATTTGTTAGCACTCAGCTCTGGCGAGTGCTAACTGACCCGAGGACCGTTTCGCCGTACGCGGTGATGGCCTCGTCCAAAAAACATATAGTAGGCGCTAACTCTCAAGGAGATGCCATGAAACTTCGTCCGTTGGCCGATCGCGTGATCGTCAAGCGCGTGGAGCAGGAAACCAAGACTGCTTCCGGAATCGTCATCCCCGACAACGTAGCCGAGAAGCCCGACCAGGGCGAGGTGCTGTCGGTCGGCCCTGGCAAGCGCAACGAGCGCGGCGACATCGTCACGATGAACGTCAAGGCCGGTGACCGTGTCCTGTTCGGCAAGTACAGCGGCCAGACCGTCAAGGTCGACGGCGAAGAACTGCTGACGATGCGCGAAGACGACCTCTTCGCCGTGGTCGAGAAGTAAGACGCCCCAGGCGTT
>JAYVNL010000353.1:0-2895 GCA_043758495.1 Rhizobacter sp. | reverse complement strand
ATGGAAAAGCTCGCCGACTCGGGCCTGCTCGCCGGCGTGATCGACGTCTCGACCACCGAGATCGCCGACGAGATCGGCGGCGGCGTGCTGTCGGCCGGGCCGACCCGGCTCGACGTGTTCGCGCGCCACGCACTGCCCTACGTCGGCTCGTGCGGCGCTCTCGACATGGTCAACTTCGGCGCCTGGGAGACGGTGCCCGAGCGCGTTCGCGGCAGGAAGCTCTACCGCCACAACCCGACGGTGACGCTGATGCGAACCACCGTCGAAGAGTGCCGTGCCATCGGCCATTTCCTCGCCGACAAGCTCAACGCGATGGCCGGCCCGGTGCGCTTTCTCATTCCCGAAGGCGGCGTCTCGGCGATCGACCGGCCCGGCCAGCCATTCCACGACGCCGACGCCGACCGCGCCCTCTTCGCCGCGATCGAAGAGCGCTTCCGTCCGAGCGCCGATCGCAAGCTCGTGCGCCTGCCGCACCATGTCAACGACGAGGCGTTCATCGACGCGCTCGTCGCCGCCTGGCGCGAGCTCGCTTCGCGAGCACCCGCCTCCACACCGGCCCGCAGCCATGCCTCGCATCGATAGACAAACCCTGCTCACGCGCTTTCGCGCCAAGATCGCCGCCGGCCTTCCGCTCATCGGCGGCGGCGCCGGCACCGGTCTGTCGGCCAAGTGCGAGGAGGCCGGCGGCATCGACCTCATCGTCATCTACAACTCGGGCCGCTACCGCATGGCCGGGCGCGGCTCGCTCGCCGGCCTGCTCGCCTACGGCAACGCCAACGAGATCGTCTGCGAGATGGCGCACGAGGTGCTGCCGGTGGTCAAGGACACCCCGGTGCTGGCGGGCGTGAACGGCACCGACCCGTTCATGATCGCCGACCTGTTCCTGCAGCGCCTGATCGGTCTCGGCTTCTCGGGGGTGCAGAACTTTCCGACCGTCGGCCTCATCGACGGCACCTTTCGCGCCAACCTCGAAGAGACCGGCATGGGCTACGGCCTCGAGGTCGATCTGATCGCACGCGCCCATGCGCTCGATCTGCTGACCACGCCCTACGTCTTCTGCGAGGCCGACGCCACGGCGATGACTGTGGCCGGCGCCGACATCGTCGTCTGCCACCTCGGCCTCACGACCGGCGGCGCGATCGGCGCCCGGACGGCACTGACGCTTGCCGATTGCGTTCCCCTCATCGAAGCGCGCGCTGCGGCGGCGAAGGCGGTGCGCAGCGACGTCATCGTGCTCTGCCACGGCGGCCCGATCGCCACGCCCGACGACGCTGCCTACATCCTCAGGAATTGCCCGTCGTGCCACGGCTTCTACGGCGCCAGCTCGATGGAGCGACTGCCGGTCGAGAGCGCGCTCACCGAGACGACGCGGCGCTTTACCCAGATCTCAGGAGACAGACCATGACCGGCTCCCAGTTCGGCAGCTTCATCCTCGGCCTCGTCGTCGTCGCGATCGTCGTCGCGATCGGTGTCTGGCTGCTCCATTGGCTCTACTTGCGCAGCTCGAAGGAGCGCTCGTTCGTGCGCACCGGGCTGGGCGGCCAGAAGGTAGTGCTCGACGGCGGCGCCTTCGTGCTGCCGATCGTCCACGACGTCATCCCCGTCAACATGAACACCCTTCGCCTCGAGGTCACGCGCGGCCGCGACAAGGCGCTCATCACCCGCGACCGGATGCGCGTCGACCTCATCGCCGAGTTCTACGTGCGCGTCGCGGCGAGGCCCGAGTCGGTGGCGGCGGCGGCGCAGACGCTTGGCCTGCGCACCATGGAGCCGGAGCAACTGAAGGAGCTCGTCGAGGGCAAGTTCGTCGACGCCCTGCGCACGGCGGCGGCAGAAATGACGATGGAGGAACTGCACGAGAAGCGTGGCGCCTACGTGAAGCGGGTCCGCGAAACGGTGGCCGAGGACCTGACCAAGAATGGCCTCGAGCTCGAGTCGGTGTCGCTGACCCAGCTCGACCAGACCGGCATGGAATTTTTCAATCCGAGCAACGCCTTCGACGCCGAGGGCCTGACGCGCCTGACCGAAACGATCGAGCAGCGCAAGAAGCAGAGGAACGACGTCGAGCAGGACACCCTGATCGCGATCCGCAACAAGAACCTCGAGGCCGAGAAGCTCTCGCTCGACATCGACCGCGAGGGCGAGTACGCGCGGCTCAACCAGCAGCGCGACGTCGAGGTCGCGCGGGCGCGCCAGCGTTCGGAGCTCATGACCGAGCGGGCGCAGCGCGAGGAGCAGGGCGAGAGCGCGCAGATCGCCGCCAAGCAGACCATCGACGCTGCCCGCATCCGCTCGGAGCAGACGATCGAGCAGGAGCGGATCGGCAAGGAGCGCACGATCCAGGCGGCCGAGATCGATCGCCGCATGAACGTCGAACTCGCCGAGCAGAAGCGCGCCATCGCGGTGGCGAAGGAGAGCGAGGCGCAGAGCAACGCCCAGGCGGCCGCCGACACGGCGCGCGCCGAGGCGGTCACCGCCGAGGAGAAGGTGTTCACCGCGCGCGAGGTCGAGATGGCCGAGCGCAAGAAGGCGATCGAGCTGATCGGCTCGCGCCAGGTCGCCGAGCGCGATGCCCTGCGCCTGACGAGCGCCGCCCGTGCCGAGAAAGACGCCAGCGCCGACCGCGGCGCCGCCGTGCGCGCGCAAGCCGAGGCCGATGCCGACGCCGACAAGATCAGGTCGATGGCGATGCGGGTGCGCGCCGAGATCGAGGCCGAGGCGCTGCGGATGATGAACGACGCCCACAACATGCTCTCGCCCGACGCCCGCATGTCGGCGCTGCGCATGCGCCTGGTCGAGAAGGCCGAAGGCATCATCCGCGAGTCGGTGCGGCCGATGGAGAAGATCGAGGGCATCAAGATCCTGCACGTCGATGGCCTCGGCGGCGGCGGCTCC
>JAYVNL010000352.1:0-9045 GCA_043758495.1 Rhizobacter sp. | reverse complement strand
ATCGGTGCCGCCACCACCCGCGCCAAGCTCGCCAACGCTGTGCTCGGCGCCCGCTTCTACCTCACCGAGCGCTTCGTGCTGCGTGCCGACTACACGCTCTACACAGCGTTCGTGAGCGACGCGCGCACCACCGAGTACCACGCCGTCACGGCCGGGGTTTCCTTCTTTTTCTGACGCCACCTCATGAACACAAGAACATTGCGCGCCTCGTTTCTCGCTGTCGCTCTGGCGGCCCTCTCGGCCGCCGCGATCGCCGCCGACCCGCCGCGCAACACCGACAACCAGGTCATCGTTCCCGAGGTCGATCGCAGAGACGTGCGGGTGCCGAAATTTCCCTCGAACGACTTCGAGATCGGCCTCTTCGGCGGCACCTACTCGACGCAGAACTTCGGCGCCAACGCGGTCGGCGGCGTCCGCCTCGGCTATCACATCACCGAGGATTTCTTCGTCGAAGGCGTCTACGCGCTCAGCAAGGTCGACGACGAGCTGTTCCGGCAGATCCTGCCCGGCGGCATCTTCCCGACCCAGAAGCCCAAGCTCAGCTACTACAACCTCTCGTTCGGCTACAACCTGCTGCCCGGCGAGGTCTTCATCGGCCGCCGCTGGGCCCGGCCGGCCGCGCTTTACGTGATCGCCGGCGTCGGCAGCACGAAGATCGACGTGCAGCGCCGGCCGACGCTCAACTTCGGTTTCGGCTACCGCGTCTTCCTCGCCGACTGGGCGGCGCTGCAAGTCGACATGCGCGACCACGTCTTCTCGCTCGACCTGCTCGGCAAGCGCACCAGCACGCAGAACCTCGAGCTGACCGGCGGTCTCTCGTTCTTCTTCTGACCATGCGCGCCGTCACCGCTTCGTTCGCCGCCGCGATGCCCGCAACCCTCCGCCGCGCCGCCGCCATGGCCGTGCTCGTCGCCGGCACCGCGGTCGCCGCGACCCTGCCTTCGTCGACGGCGCCCGATTTCACGCTGCACACGATGAACGGCCCGAACATGCGCCTGCAGGAGCAGCGCGGCAAGGTCGTGATGATCAACTTCTGGGCGACCTGGTGCGGCCCGTGCCGGCAGGAGATGCCGCACCTCGACCGCCTCTACGACAAGTACAAGTCGTCGGGCTTCGTGCTGATGGGCATCAACGTCGACGACGACACCCGCAACGCCGCGGCGGTGGCGACCAAGCTCGGGGTGCGGTTCCCGGTGCTGCTCGATACCGACAAGCAGGTCAGCCGCCTCTACGACCTGAGCACGATGCCGTCGACGGTGCTCGTCGACCGCGACGGCAAGGTCCGCTACGTGCACCGCGGCTACCTCAGCGGCTACGAGGACATCTACGACAAGCAGGTCCGGGAGCTCCTCAAGTGAGCGCACGGCTGATCGTCGCGGCCCTGTCGCTGGCGCTGGTCGGGGGCTGCGCGCTCAAGCCCATCGAGCCCTGGGTCAAGCCCTACGAGCGCGAGCGCCTGGCCGATCCGATCATGAAGTTCTCGCGAAACGGCCTCGCCGAAAAGCACGTCGAGCACATCCGCGACGTGCGCGAGGGCGCGCGCGGCGCCACCGGCGTGCAGGGAGGCGGCTGTGGCTGCAATTGAACGGCGGCGCGGCCGCGCGGCCGCGCGGCCTGAGCGCAACGAAGGATCTCGCCTGCTGCGATCACTGATCGCCCATTTCGCCACTCTCGTCGGTGGCCTGCTCGGCGCCAGCGCATCCCACGCTATCGACCTCCCCGAAGACCGCGCCGAAGCGCTGATCCACACCTACAGTGGCGGCGGTGTCAACGCCTACGGGCCAGCGCTGCTGGTGCGAAAGAACATCGCCGACCGCTTCGCGCTGACCGGCACCTACTACCTCGACGCCGTCAGCAACGCCTCGATCGATGTCGTCACCACCGCCAGCAAGTACAAGGAGACGCGCAACGAGGTCGGCCTGTCCGCCGACTACGTCTACCGCGACTCGCAGATCACGATCGGCGCCACCACCAGTCGCGAGCCCGACTACACGGCCAACGCCGGCAGCGTCGACGTCACGCAGGAGGTGTTCGGCGGCATGACCTCGGTGAGCCTGGGCTTCACGCGCGGCGCAGACAAGGTCGGCAAGCACAACGCACCCGAGTTCTCTGACAGCGCCCGGCACTGGCAGTACCGGCTCGGCATCAGCCAGATCCTGACGCCGCGCTGGATCATGAGCGCCAACGTCGAAGCGCTGTCCGACGACGGTTATCTCGGCAGCCCGTACCGCTCGGCGCGCGTGTTCGGCGCCTTCGTGCCGGAGCGCAACCCACGCACGCGGTCGGCTCGCGCCATGAAGCTCAGGCTCGTCGGCGACCTCGGCTCGCGCGACTCCTTCCAGGCTTCGTACCGCTACTTCACCGACACCTGGGACATCAAGGCCCACACCGCCGAACTCGGCTACAGCCGCTACTTCGGCGACGCCTTTCTGGCCGATACCTCCCTGCGCTATTACAGCCAGAAGCACGCGCTCTTCTACAGCGACAACGCCCAGACCGAGACGGTGTTCGTGTCGCGCAACCGCCAGCTCAGCACCTTCAACAGCATCGGCCTCGGCGCCAAGCTGTCGTGGACAGTGAAGAAGGTGCCGGGCAAGGTCGACGTCAAGCTCAACGGCGCGTACGAGTACGTGCACTTCAAGTACAGCGACTTCACCGACGTGCGGACCGGCGGCGCCTACGCGTTCAACGCCAGCGTCGTGCAGCTGTTCGTGACCGCCACCTATTGATGGGTCTTTGCATGAAGAACCGATTCCTGTCCCTCGCCGCTTTGCTCGCCGCAGCGCTGCTGCAACCGGCGTGGAGCGCCGACGCGGTCGCGCCCGTCGCTGCCGTCGCTGCCGTCGCCGCCAGCGCCCCGGCCCCGGCCCCGGCACTGTCGGCCAGCGCACCCGCACTGGCAGCGAGCGCTCCCGGGGCCGCTGCCAGCGCCCCCGAGGCGGCGACGCTCGACGGCCGTATCCAGGACGTCAAGATGGACGTGATCAAGATCAACCGCGACCTGCTCGTGCTCGAGGAGGAGCTGCTGTTCCCGGCCAACACCCAGGTCGCGCTGTTCGTTTCGATGGACGTGGGCAAGCTGTTCGAGCTCGACTCGGTACAGGTCAAGCTCGACGACAAGGTCGTTGCCAGCTATCTCTACACGCCGCTCGAGGTGCAGGCGCTGCACCGTGGCGGCGTCCAGCGCGTGTTCCTCGGCAACCTGCGCACCGGCAACCACGAGCTGGTCGCGTTCTTCACCGGCAAGGGCCCGCACGAGCGCGACTACAAGCGCGGCGCCACGGTGAAGTTCGACAAGGGCACCGACCCGAAGTACATCGAGCTGCGCATCCAGGACTCCATGGGCAAGATGCAGCCGGAGTTCGACGTCAAGGTCTGGCAGTAGCCCGAACCATGGGCGCGACCTTGCGCACCCTCTCGTCGGTGCGGCGCATCGCGATCGCCGCCGGCTGCGTCGCCGCGCTCGCTGCGCCGGTCGCGATCGCCGCGGCCGAGGCCGACAGGCCTTCGCACGAGATCCGCGACCCGCACTACGGCGACACGCTGTTCAATTTCTTCCAGGACCACTACTTCACGTCGATCACGTCGCTCATGGTGTCGCAGAAGCAGGAGCGCGTGGAACACCATGCCGACGAGGCCGAGGTGCTGCGCGGCGGCATGCTGCTTTCCTACGGCATGCCGCACCAGGCCGGCGAGATCTTCGCGCAGCTGATCGAGCGCGGCGCGGCGCCGGCGGTGCGCGACCGCGCCTGGTACTTCCTCGCCAAGGTTCGCTACCAGCGCGGCTACCTGGCGGAGGCCGAGGAAGCGTTCGCACGCGTCGAGCGGCCGCTGCCGTCGCCGCTCGAGGACGACCGCATCCTGCTCGGCGCCAACCTGATGATGGCGCGCTCCGACTACGCCGGCGCCGCGATCGCGCTTGCCGCCACCCCGAAGAAGACGCCGGCGACGCGCTACGTGCGCTTCAACCTCGGCATCGCCCTGATCCGCGCCGGCGACCCGGGCCGCGGTATCCCGATCCTCGACGAGCTCGGCAAGGCCGGTGCCGAGAACGAGGAGTTCCGCAGCCTGCGCGACCGCGCCAACGTCGCCCTCGGCTTCGCGGCGCTGGCCGACAACCACCCGCAGGCAGCGCGCACCTTTCTCGAACGCGTGCGCCTGCGAGGGCAGCAGTCGAACAAGGCACTGCTCGGCTTCGGCTGGGCGGCAGCGTCGCTGAAGGATCCGAAGCTGGCGCTGGTGCCGTGGCTCGAGCTGTCGCAGCGCGGCCTCGGCGATTCGGCGGCGTTGGAATCGCAGATCGCGGTGCCTTATGCGTATGCCGAGCTCGGCGCCTACGGCCAGTCGCTGTCGCGCTACAACGAAGCGATCGGCGCCTTCGAGAGCGAGAGCGCCGCGCTCGACGAATCGATCGCCGCGATCCGTTCCGGCCGCGTCGTCGAGGCGCTGATCGAGCGCAACCCCGGCGATGGCGAGATGGGCTGGTTCTTCGCGCTGCGCGACCTGCCGCAGCTGCCGCACCCCGATCACCTGTCGCAGGTGCTGGCGCAGCACGAGTTCCAGGAAGCCTTCAAGAACTACCGCGACCTTCGCTTCCTGGCGAAGAACCTCGCCGAATGGAAGGACAAGCTCGGCGTCTTCGACGACATGCTGGCGACGCGCCGCAAGGCCTACGCCGATCGGCTGCCGGCCGTGCGCGAGCGTGCCAGCGAGATCGGCCTCGAGGCGCTGACGAAGCGCCGCGATCGCGTCGCCGCCGACATCGATGCCGGTGAGACCGCGGCCGACGGCGTCGTCTTCGCTGATGCCAGGGAGCATGCGCTGCTCGAGCGGCTGGACAGCGTGATGGCGGCATTGAAGCTGCCCGTTGACGAAGCCGGTCTGGCGCTGCTGAAGGAGCGCGCACGCCTCGCCGGCGGTGCGCTCACGTGGCAACTCGCGCAGGCCTGGCCCGGCCGCGCCTGGGACGCGAAGAAGGAGCTGGTGACGATCAACGAGCAGTTCGCGCAAGCCCTCCAGCGCGACGCCGCGCTCGCCGAAGCGCAGCGCGAGGAGCCGGCGCGCATCGAGCGCTTTGCAGGCCGCATCACCGCCATCGATCCGCTGCTGCAGACCATGATGCCGAAGGTGGCGGCGCTGAGCCGGCAGCAGCAGGGCGTGGTCCAGGACATCGCCGTCGCCGAACTCGTGCAGCAGAAGGAGCGCCTCGCGGCCTATGCCACGCAGGCGCGCTTCGCGGTGGCGCAGCTCTACGACCGCGCGAACGGTGGCAGTGCCGGCAGCGGCAGCCGCGGCAATGCGAACAGGAAGGAGTCGGTCAGTGCGGCGCGGCCCTAGCCTCCTGCTGTTTGCCGTCGCGGCGGCCGCCGTGCTCGCCGGCTGCAGTTTCGGCCGCCGCGGCACGCCCGACAACGAGCCGACGCTCAAGGTGCTGGCCGGCCGCACTGTCGCCGTCGAGAAAGACGTCGTCGCCGCCGCCAGCGAAGAGCAGGCGATCGAGGCCTACGCGAAGTTCCTCGCCATCACCGCGAAGACGCCGAAGGCGCCCGAGCGCGCCGAAGCGATGCGCCGGATCGGCGACCTCGAGATGGAGCGTGCCGAGGTCAAGAGCGCAGCCGACCCGGCGGCGAGCGCGCCCGACTACCGCCTCGCCGTGGCGCGCTACCAGGAGTTCCTGAAGACCTATCCGAAGGACCCCGCCAACGACCGCGTGCTCTACCAGCTGAGTCGTGCCTACGAGCAGGGCGGCGACCTCGACACGGCACTGAAGACGCTCGACCGACTCGTCGCCGAGTACCCGGCGACGAGCTACCGCGGCGAAGTGCAGTTCCGGCGCGGCGAGCTGCTCTTCACGGCACGCAATTACGTCGGCGCCGAGAAAGCCTATGCAACGGTCCTCGGCGCGGGTCCGGCCAATCCGTACCACGACCGCGCCCTCTACATGCAGGGCTGGTCGACGTTCAAGCAAGGTCGCCTCGACGATGGCCTCGCCGCGTTCTTCGCCGTCCTCGACATCAAGCTCGGGGGCCGCGACGGCGAGGGCGGCATCGAGACGCTGCGGGGCCTCAGCCGCGCCGACCGCGAGCTCGTCGAAGACACCTTCCGCGTCACCAGCATCAGCCTCGCCAACCTGCAGGGGGCGGAGTCGATCCCGGCCTACATGCAGGCGCCGCAACGCAAGGGCTACGAGTTCCGCGTCTACGAGCAGCTCGGCGAGCTCTACATCCGCCAGGACCGCACGAAAGACGCCGCCGACACCTTCGGCCTGTTCGCGCGCAAGAACCCGCTGCATGCGCAAGCGCCGCAGCTGCAGGCGCGGGTGATCGAGATCTACGAGCGCGGCGGCTTCGCCAACCTCGCCCTCGAAGCGAAGAAGGACTACGTCGTCGCGTACGGCAGTCAGGGCGATTTCAGGAAGGCCAATCCGGCCGGCTGGCAGAAGGCGCAGCCGCTCGTGAAGACCCATCTCGCCGAGCTGGCGCGCCACCATCACGCCAGCGCCCAGAAGAGCCGCGCCAGCGCCGACTACCAGGAGGCGGTCAAGTGGTACCGCGCCTACCTGGCGTCGTTCCCGAGCGATCCGGAAGCGGCGCAGAACAACTTCCTGCTCGCCGAGCTGCTGTTCGAAGACGGCCGCTTCGCCGAGGCGAGTCAGGAGTACGAGAAGACTGCTTACGGCTACCCCAGGCACGCGACGAGCGCCGATGCCGGCTATGCCGCCTTGCTCGGCTATGCGCAGCAGCAGAAGAAGGCGGCGCCCGCCGAGCTGCCGGCGCTGCAGCGCGCCAGCGTCGACAGCGCCTTGCGCTTCGCGCAGGCGAACCCGGCCGACACCCGCGCCGGCCCGGTGCTGGCCGACGCTGCCGAGAAGCTCTACGCATTGAAAGACGGCGCGCAGGCCGCGAGCGTCGCCCAGCGCGTGCTCGACCTGCAGCCGGCCGCTGCCGATGCGCAGCGCCGTGTCGCCTGGACGGTGCTGGCCCACACCTCGTTTGAGCGCGGCGAGTTCGACCGCGCCGAGAAGGGCTACGGCGAGGTGCTGCGCCTCACCGCCGACAAGGACGCGGCACGCGGCGACCTCGTCGAGCGGCAGGCGGCTGCCATCTACAAGCAGGGCGAGAAGGCGCGCGCCGCCGGCCAGGAGCGTGAGGCCGTCGGCCACTTCGTGCGCGTCGGCACCGCGGCACCGCAGTCGAGCGTGCGCGCCACCGCGCAGTACGACGCCGCCGCGAGCCTCATCGCATTGAAGGACTGGGACGCCGCCACCCGCACCCTCGAGGACTTCCGCCAGCGCTACCCGAACCATCCGCTGCAGTCGGAGGTCGGCGGCAAGCTGGCGCTGGCCTACATCGAGAAGGGCCAGTGGAGCGGCGCCGCGGGGGAATTCGAGCGCGTGGCGGCGACGAGCAAGGATCCGAAGATCGCGCGCGACGCGCTCTGGCAGGCGGCCGAGTTCCACGAGAAGGCCGGCGCGCGGGCGGCCGCCGCCAAGGACTACGAGCGCTATTTCACGCAGAACCCGCAGCCGCTGTCGCCGGCCGTGGAAGCACGATTCCGGCTCGCGAAGATCGCGAAGCAGGACGGCAACGCGAGCCGCGAACTGGCGCTCATGAAAGACATCTTCCAGGCCGACCAGGGCGGCGGCGCTGCCCGTACCGACCGCACCCGCTACCTCGGCGCCACCGCGGCGCTGGCGCTCGCCGAGCCGGTGGCAGACGCCTACCGCAAGGTCGCGCTTACCGAGCCGCTGAAGCGCCAGCTCGCGCTCAAGAAAACGAAGATGGAGGAAGCGTTGAAGGCCTACGCGGTCGCTTCCGACTACGGCGTCGCCGACGTCACCACCGCCGCGACGTATCGAACCGCCGTCGTCTACCGCGACTTCGGCAAGGCGCTGATGGCGTCGGAGCGACCGAAGAAGCTCTCGAAGGTGGAACTCGAGCAGTACAACGTACTGCTCGAGGAACAGGCCGATCCGTTTGATGAGAAGGCGACCGAGCTGCACGAGATCAACGCCCGCCGCGCCGCGAGCGGCGTCTACGACCAGTGGGTCAAGAGCAGCTTCGATGCCCTGCGCGAGCTGCGGCCGGTGCGCTACGGCAAGAACGAGAAGAGCGAAGGAGTCGTCGATGCGATCCGCTGAAGTGCTCGTGCGCGGCGTGCTGCCGATGGTGCTGGCAGCGACGCTGGCCGGCTGCGCCGCGACAGGCGAGTCGCTGAAGGCGATCCGCGATGCCGTCACGTCGAGTTCGTCGAGTTCGTCTGGCTCGGGCTCGTCGACGGTCGCCACGGCAAAGGCTGCGGTGCCAGCGCGCCCCGTCGCCGCGCAGTCCGACGCGCCCGTCAGCCCCGCCGCCCAACGTGCCTTCGACGACGCCGCCCGCGCCCTGCGCGCCGGCCGCGCCGCCGATGCCGAGCGCGGCTTTCGCGCCGTCGCCGACGCCAGCCCGGAGCTCGGCGGCCCGCACGCCAACCTCGGCCTCATCTATCGCCAGGCCGGCAAGCTGCCCGAATCGGCGGGCGAGCTGGAGCGCGCCGTCAAGCTCAACCCGAAGCAGCCGCTCTACCTCAACCAGCTCGCCATCACCTACCGCCAGCAAGGCCAGTTCGTGAAGGCGCGCGAGGCCTACGAGACGGCGATGGCGCTCGACCCGGGCTACGCGGCGCCGGTCCTCAACCTCGGCATCCTCAACGACCTCTACCTCGGCGACGCCAGGCGCGCTCTCGAGCTGTACGACCGCTACCTCGCGATGCAGCCGAGCGGCGACGCGGCGGTGACCAAGTGGGTCGCCGACCTCAAGAACAGGAAGCCGGCACCGATCACCGTGAGTCGAAGGGAAAAGGAATGAAGCTGAAGACGGGCCTCGCTGCCGCCATCGCCCTCGTGTCTTGCGCCGCTGCGATAGCGCAGGACCGCGCCGACATCGACCGGACCCAGATCATCGGCAACCGCGAGCTGCCCAAGGTGCTCTACATCGTGCCCTGGAAGAAGCCGGTCGCCGGCGACCTCACGGGCCGGCCGCTCGTGAGCGTTCTCGACGAGGCGCT
>JAYVNL010000351.1:0-2903 GCA_043758495.1 Rhizobacter sp. | reverse complement strand
CATGGTGCCACCGGCTGCCGCTTCGTCCGGCCCGCCAGATCGAGCCTGCCCGCGCCGATCGGTGTGCCGGAACATCAGCGCCGCCACGCCGGCACCGATCGCCGCAGCCACGACCACGAGTGCGGCGAGTAGGGCGAAGGAAGGCCAGGCCATCGGTGGCGATTGTAAGTAGCGCCCCCCGCGGCTCGTGTGCACTGGAGCACGGCAAGGCCCGGTTCAAGTCTTCCGCTTCAGGGCCGAAAATGAGCGGTGCCTCTCCACTCTCGATACGGCTGCGCATTGTGAGCGACGAGCCCGACACCACGCTCGACGCTGCTGCATTGCAGCGCCTGCACGACCTCGATCCGGGCGGCCACGGCCGCTTGCTCGAGCGCGTGCTCGAAGCGTTTGAGTCGTCTTCGACGCGGCTCGCGGGGCAGCTCGCCGAGGCGCGCCGGTCCGGCGACACGGCCGGCGTCCGGCTGGTCGTGCACACGCTCAAATCGTCGTCGGCCAGCATCGGCGCACTTTCGCTGGCGCGACTTTGTGCCGAAATCGAAGGCTCGTTGCGCGACGGGAGTCACGTCGAGCTCGACTCGCGCCTGGATGCGGTGGACCGCGGACTTCAGGCCGTGTTACAAATGGTCAAGCCCATGCTGAAGGGCACGCCGCCACCATGAATTCGCTCGCCGGAACGTTCGCAGACGACCTACCGGAACGCCCCAAGGTTCTGCTCGTCGACGACGACGAGGTCAATCTACTGCTCACCTCGGTTGCCCTGCGCGACCAGGGCTTCGCCGTCACCGAAGCATCGAGCGGCGAGCAGGCGATCCGCGTGCTGGCCGACTGGCTGCCCGACGTGGTCGTGCTCGATGCGGTGATGCCGGGGCTCGACGGCTTCGAGACCTGCCGCGAGTTGCGCGTGCTGCCCGGCTTCGAGTCGCTGCCGGTGCTGATGCTGACCGGCCTCGATGACGACGCGTCCATCGCCCACGCGTACGAAGTCGGCGCCACCGACTTCTTCGTCAAGTCGACGCAATGGAGCCTGCTCGCCGGCCGCCTGCGCTACCTGCTGCGCGCCTCGCGCACACGCGCGGAACTTGAGCGCAGCAAGTCGCGCCTGGCCCGCGCGCAAGATCTGGCGCGCATGGGCAGCTTCGACTGGAAGCGAGGCCAGGGCGGGCCGATCTATTCGGTCGAAGGCCTGCGCGTGTTCGGCTTCGGCCCGGGCGACAAGCCTGCTTTCCGTTCGATGCTGCGCATGGTTCCCGAAGAAGAGCGCAGTGCCTTCCTCGAGCTGGCCCACAGCGCGATGGACCGCAGCACCGTGCTCGCCACCGACATCCATGCGCGTCTGGGCGACGGCCGCCAGCGCATCGTGCACATCGAGGCCGAGCCCGAGTTCAACGAGCACGGCAATCTCGTCGGCTACACCGGCATCGTGCAGGACGTGACCGACCGGCGCCTCGCCGAAGACCGGATCCGCCACCTCGCCAACTTCGACACCCTCACCGGTCTGCCGAACCGGAGGCAACTGATCTGGCGTGCCGAGCGTTCGCTCGAGCATGGCCGCCGCCTCGGCCACCAGGTGGCGCTGCTGCTCATCGACCTCGACCGCTTCAAGGTCGTCAACGACACGCTCGGCCACGGCGCCGGCGACGAGCTGCTGATGGAAGTCTCGCGCCGCCTTCGCTCGTGCGTGCGCCACTCCGACCAGGTGCTCGAGAGCTCGCTCGAAAGCGTGGGCGTGCGTTCGCACCGTACGCTCGAAGCGGTGGGGCGGCTCGGTGGCGACGAGTTCGTGGCGCTGCTGCCCGAGGTGACCGACGAGGCCGATGCCGAGCGCGTCGCCGGCCGCATTCTCGAAGTGATGCGCACGCCGATCATCATCGGCATGCAGGAGTGCTTCGTGACCGCCAGCGTCGGCATCGCCCTCTTTCCGCGTGACGGCCAGACCGTGGCCGACTTGCTGCGCAACTCCGACATCGCGATGTACGCGGCGAAGTCGGCGGGCCGCAATGCGTTGTCGCTGTACCGCCCGAACCTCGCCGGCCGCGGCCGCGAGAAGCTCGAACTCGAGAGTGCGCTGCACAAGGCGATCGAGCGCAACGAGCTGGTACTGCACTACCAGCCGAAGATCGACGTGCGCGGCGCCAAGATGGTCGGCGCCGAAGCACTGATGCGCTGGCGCCGCCACGGTGTGCTCGTGGCGCCGGGCGACTTCATTCCGCTGGCCGAAGAAACCGGGCTGATCGTTCCGCTCAGCGAGTGGGCGATCCGCGAGGCCGCGCGCCAGGCCCGTATCTGGCAAGACAACTTCGGCTTTGCCGACTCGATCGCCGTGAACCTGCCGAGCCGCCTGTTCGAGCGCAGCGATCTGGTCGAGTACATCCACAACGCCGTCACCACCTACTGCGTGCCGCACTCGATGATCGAGCTCGAGATCACCGAGACGGGCCTGATGAAGGACCTGCAGAACGTGATCCCCGCGCTGCACCGGCTCAACGAGATCGGCGTCGAGATCTCGATCGACGACTTCGGCACGGGTTACTCGTCGCTCGCCTACCTGACCACGCTGCCCATCAGCGAGCTCAAGATCGACCGCAGCTTCGTGCGCGATCTCGGCATGACGCCGCAAAGCTCGGCAGTGGTCACGGCCATCATCGCGCTGGCCCGCTCGCTCGGCCTGCGCGTGATCGCCGAAGGCGTGGAAAACCTCCGCCAGATGGAGGTGCTGCACCGCCTCGGCTGCGGGATCATGCAGGGCTTTCTCTTCAGCAAGCCGCAGGCGCCGGAAGACATCGAGCGCTGGCTCGAGCAGACGGTGCTGCCGAGGAAGGCACCCTGGATCGGCCAAGCGTACGGGGCGGAAGTCGCCGAAGCGCCGCAGCCATTGCGGCCACCTGCAACGCGTTTGAAACCGC
>JAYVNL010000350.1:0-25411 GCA_043758495.1 Rhizobacter sp. | reverse complement strand
CCGAATGGATGGGGAGGATCGCAGACACGCGCGCGCCGCTCGAATTCAGAACACCCGCATGCGGTCGCTGCGCAAGGCCAGCTCCAGCCGCGCGCCGGCGCACACGCCGAGGTCGTGCAGCTGGTTGAGCGAGAACGAGATGAGCAGCGGCTGGCCGTCGAGCTCGTCGACGTGCATCTCCGCCAGGCACGAGCCGCCGAGGAACTCGACCTTGCGAACGCTGGCCCAAACGCGATTGGCGACGCCGTCGAGAGTGCCGTCGGCGATGCGGTCTTCAGGCCGCAGGTAGAGCCGCACCGACTGCCCGGCCGAAGGTGCGCTGCAGTGCTCGGCGCCCTGCAGCTCGAGGCGGCCGACGCGAAAGCGCGAGCCACCGAGCGCCGTCGCGGCGAGCACATTGACTTTGCCGACGAAGTCGGCCACGAAGGCCGTCGCAGGGCGCTCGTAGATGTCCTGCGGCGTGCCGACCTGCTCGATCACGCCCTGGTTCATCACGACGATGCGGTCGGCCACCGAAAGCGCCTCTTCCTGGTCGTGCGTGACCATGATCGTGGTGACGCCGAGCTTCCTCTGCAGCGAGCGGATCTCCTGGCGCAGCCGCACGCGCTCGAGCGCGTCGAGCGCCGACAACGGTTCGTCGAGCAGCAGCAGGCCGGGCGAGGTGGCCAGCGCCCGCGCCAGCGCGATTCGCTGCTGCTGGCCACCCGAGAGTTGCGCCGGGAATTTGCCGCCGCTGCCCGGCAGGCCGACGAGCCTGAGCAGCTCGCCGACGCGGGCCACGATCTTCGCCTTGCCGTCCTTGCGGTTGACGAGGCCGTAGGCGACGTTGTCGGCGACGCTCAGGTTCGGGAACAGCGCGTACGACTGGAAGACGATGCCGTAGTCGCGGTCGGCCGGCGGCAGCACCGAGATGTCGCGCTCGCCCTGGCGGATGGCGCCGGAGCTCTGCGTCTCGAGGCCGGCGATGATCCGCAGCAGCGTCGTCTTGCCGCAGCCCGACGGCCCGAGGAAGCAGACGAACTCGCCCCTGGCGATCGCGAGGTCGATGTTGCGCAGGGCCTCGAAGGATCCGAAGGACTTTCGGATGCCTTCCAGGCACAGATAACCCGTCACTTCACTTCTTCGGCTCGGACTTGGCGTCGTAGCGCTTGCTCCACTCGGCGAGGATGCGCTCGCGGTTGTCGGCGGCGACCTTGAAGTCGAGCTTGACGAGGCGCTTCTCGTAGTCGGCCGGCACGTTGGCGAGCGGCGCGGCGACCCCGGGCTGCGCGGTGATCGCGAAGTTCTTGCCGTAGAGCAGCATCGCGTCCTTGCTCGAGGCCCAGTCGGCGAGCTTCTGCGCCGCTTCGAGCTTCTTCGTGCCCTTGTGGATCGCGAACGACTCGAGGTCCCAGCCGAGGCCTTCCTTCGGGAACACAAGGTCGATCGGCGCGCCCTTGGCCTTGTTGGCGTTGGCGCGGTACTCGAACGAGATGCCAACCACGTACTCGCCGGCCGCGGCCATGTTGCAGGGCTTCGATCCGGAGTGCGTGTACTGGGCGATGTTTTCGTGCAGCCCGTCCATGTATTTCCAGCCGCCGCCCTTGCCGTTGTCGTCGCCGAAGAGCGTGAGCCAGGCGATGACATCGAAATAGCCGGTGCCCGACGACGCCGGGTTCGGCATCACCACCTGGCCCTTGTAGACCGGTTTGGTCAAATCCTTCCAGGTCTCGGGCTTCGGGATGTTCTTCTTCTGGGCCTCGACAGTGTTGAAGCACACCGTGGCGCCCCAGACGTCCATGCCCCACCACGCGGGCGGATTCGCTTTGTCTCGATAGGCGCTCATGATCGCGTCGAGGTTGAGCGGCGCGTAAGGCACGAGCATGCCCTGCGAGTTCAGCAGCGCCAGGCTCGACGCTGCCACCCCCATCACTGCGTCGGCCTGCGGGTTGGCCTTCTCGGCGAGCAGCTTGGCGGTGATGACGCCGGTGGAGTCGCGCACCCACTTCAGCTCGATGCCGGGATTGACCTTGGTGAAGCCGGCTTCGTACGCCTTCAACTGGTCGGTCTCGAGGGCGGTGTAGACGGTGAGCTGCGTCTTTTGCGCCAGCGCGGCCGCGGAACAGACGACGAGCGTGGCGGCGAGCAGCGCCTTGAGCGAGCCTGAGTGCATGCGAAATCTCCCTGTTGCCGTTGCGTTTGCCAAGGCGTGTGCAGAGCCTATGCCAGTTCCGTGACGATTCAACCAGTTTGGCGATCGAGTCTAGGGGTCGGCCGGAAACGAAGTCAACTGTTTTTTGGATATTGTTGACAGTCTCCAATTCTTCAAGTCTACTCACGGCCCATGACTCTTGCCCCGGTCGCGGTGGCGCCCGACCCGCACCCCACCATCACCCTGCTGCAGACCAGCTCGCTGGCCAGCGTCGTGCAGAGCGAGCTCGAGCGAATGATCCTCTCCGGTGAGCTGGTGCCCGGCGAGAAGCTCACCGAAGTGGCGCTTGCGGCTCGCCTCGGCGTCTCGCGCGGGCCGCTCCGCGAGGCCTTCCGCATGCTCGAGGAAGCCGGCCTGGTGCGCACCGAAAAGAATCGCGGCGTGTTCGTGCGCGACCTGCCGGTGGAGGAGGCCATCGAGATCTTCGAGCTGCGCGCCGCGATGGACGAGCTGGTCGGCCGGCGCCTTGCCGCGGCCATCGCGCCCGCTGCGCTGAAGGAAATCCGCAGCCTCGTCGACCAGATGGAGCAGGCCGTCAAGGGCAAGGATGCCGCGGGGTACCACCGCCTGAATCTGCACTTTCACGATCGCCTGGTCGAGCTCGCCGGCAACGGCAAGCTCACCGCCATCTACCGAAAGCTCATCAAGGAGCTGAGCCTGTTCCGGCGCATCAACCTCGAGGGCGGCGGCCTGATGCCGATCTCGGTGGCCGAACACCGGCAGATCGTCAAGGCGATCGCCGCCGGCAACGCCGACGCGGCCGGCCGGGCGATGTACGACCACGTCATGCAAAGCAAGGAGCGAACGATCAGGAACCAGCCGCGAACGGCGACACCGCTTGCCGCCCCGGAAAGGATGACGCGATGATCGAAGTCAATGGGCGCACGTATGCGCTGTCGCACCGGCCCACCGTCGTCGTCTGTGTCGACGGCTGCGAGCCAGACTACATCGCCCAGGCCGTCGCCCACGACCACGTGCCGTGGCTGAAGGAGGTACTGCAGGCGGGCACCGTGCTCACGGCCGACTGCGTGATCCCGAGCTTCACGAATCCGAACAACCTGTCGATCGTGACCGGCGTGCCGCCCTCGGTGCACGGCATCTGCGGCAACTACCTGTTCGACGTCGCCTCCGGCCAGGAAGTGATGATGAACGACCCGAAGTGGCTGCGTGCGCCGACCATCCTGGCGGCACTCTCGAACGCCGGCCAGTCGGTCGCCGTGATCACCGCCAAGGACAAGCTTCGCAAGCTCCTCGGCCACGGCATGAAAGGCATCTGCTTTTCGGCCGAGAAGGCCGACGAAGCGACCGACGACGAGAACGGCATCTCCGAGGTGGTGGCGCGGGTCGGCATGGCGGTGCCCTCGGTCTACAGCGCCGAGCTCTCCGAGTTCGTGTTCGCAGCAGGCTGCGAACTCATGTCTCATGAACGCCGACCCGACGTGATGTATCTCTCGACCACCGACTACGTGCAGCACAAGCACGCCCCGGGCACCGCCGGCGCCGACGCGTTCTATCGCATGATGGACAACTACCTCGGCAAGCTCGACGCCATGGGCTGCGTGATCGTGTTGACCGCCGACCACGGCATGAACGCGAAGACGAAGATGGACTCGAAACCCGACGTGATCTATTTGCAGGACGTACTCGACGGCTGGCTCGGTGCCGGCGTGGCGCGCGTGATCCTGCCGATCACCGACCCTTATGTCGTGCACCACGGCGCGCTCGGCTCTTTCGCGACCGTCTACCTGCACGGGAGCGTCGACAGCCAGGCCCTCGAGCAGCGCATCTTCGCGCTGACGGGAATCGACTCGGTCCGAAGCCGCGAGGAGGCCGCCGCCTTCTTCGAGCTGCCCGCCGATCGCATTGGCGACCTGATCGTCGTCGCTGGCCGCTCGACGGTGATCGGCACCTCGGCGTCGCGCCACGACCTGTCCGGCCTCGATGCACCGCTGCGCTCGCACGGCGGCGTGTCGGAGCAGCGGGTGCCGTTGATCGTGAATCGCCGCATCGAAGGCGTCGACATGAATCGACGCTGGCGCAACTTCGACGCCTTCGATTTGGCGCTCAATCATGTCGGCTAGCACCGCGATGATGGATCGCCATGAGTCGATGCGCATCGCCGGCGAGAAGGTTGGCGGCGGCCGCAGCGGCGATCGCTCGATCGTCGTCTTCAACCCGTTCACGAGCCAGCGCATCGGCAGCGTGCCGAAGGCCACCGTCGACGAGGTCCGCACCGCCTTCGCGACGGCCCGCGCCTACAAGGCGACGCTGACGCGCTTCGAGCGCGCCAACATCCTCGGCAAGACCGCCGCGCTGGTCCGCCACCGCACTGCCGAGATCGCCGGCCTCATCAGCGCCGAGTCGGGCCTGTGCATGAAAGACGCGACCTACGAGGCCGGCCGCGTTGCCGACGTACTCGTGTTCGGTGCCAACGAGTGCCTGAAGGACGACGGCCAGATCTTCTCCTGCGACCTCACGCCGCACGGCAAGCAGCGCCGCGTCTACACGCAGCGCAGCCCGCTGCTCGGCGTGATCAGCGCCATCACGCCGTTCAACCATCCGATGAACCAAGTGGCGCACAAGATCGTGCCTTCGGTCGCGACCAACAACCGGATGGTGCTGAAGCCCTCCGAGAAGGTGCCGTTGTCGGCGATTTTCCTGGCCGACCTGCTCTACGAATCCGGCCTGCCGCCGCCGATGCTGTCCATCGTGACCGGCGACCCGGAGGAGATTGCCGACGAGCTGATCACCAACGAAAACGTCGATCTCGTCACCTTCACGGGCGGCGTCGCGATCGGCAAGTACATCGCGGCCAAGGCGGGCTATCGCCGCATCGTCCTCGAGCTCGGCGGCAACGATCCGATCATCGTCATGGAAGACGCCGACCTTGACGAGGCGTCGACGCTGGCCGTCGCCGGCTCGTACAAGAACAGCGGCCAACGCTGCACGGCCGTCAAGCGGATGCTCGTTCACCAGGAGGTGGCGGCGCGCTTCACCGAACTCGTCGTGGCGAAGACGCGGGCGTGGTCCTTCGGCGACCCGAGCGACCCGAAGGTCGACATGGGCACGGTGATCGACGAGCAGGCAGCAAAGCTGTTCGAAGCCCGTGTCGACGAGGCCGTGGCGCAGGGCGCCCGCGTGCTCGTCGGCCACCGCCGCGAAGGCGCGCTGTTCGCGCCGACCGTGCTCGACCGAGTCCGCCCCGAGATGACTGTCGTGCGCGAAGAGACCTTCGGGCCGGTCTCGCCGATCGTGGTCTTCACCGACATCGACGATGCCATCCGCATCGCCAACGGCACTGCCTACGGCCTGTCGTCGGCGGTGTGCACGAACCGGCTCGACTACATCACCCGCTTCGTTTCCGAGCTCGACGTCGGCACCGTCAACGTGCGCGAAGTGCCTGGTTACCGACTCGAGCTGACGCCGTTCGGCGGCATCAAGGATTCCGGCCTGGGCTACAAGGAAGGCGTGCAGGAGGCGATGAAGAGCTTCACGAACGTCAAGACGTATTCGCTGCCGTGGGTGTGATGGAGGCGATGAGATTCTTCGCTGCGCTCGGGATGACAGCGCCGGGACTTGTCATCCTGAGCGCAGCGAAGAATCTCGCTCGCCCATGAAAGGCCGATGCTCCCCCTCCTGAACCTCCTCGCTGCGATCGCGCTCCTCGTCTGGGGCACGCACATCGTGCGCACCGGCGTGCTGCGCGTGTTCGGCGAGAACCTGCGGCGCGTGCTCGCGGCCAGCTTCGTCAATCGCTTCCGCGCACTCGTCGCCGGGCTCGGCGTGACCAGCATCGTGCAGTCGAGCACGGCCACCTGTCTGATCGTGGCGTCGTTCGTCGGCAAGAACCTCGTCACGACGAGCGCGGCGCTGGCGGTGATGCTCGGCGCCGACGTCGGCACCAGCTTGATGGCGGTCGTGTTCTCGCTCGACCTGTCGTGGCTGTCGCCGCTGCTCATCTTCGTCGGCGTCGTCGTCTTCATCTCGAAGCAGAACAGCGGCGCCGGCGCCGTCGGCCGCGTCCTGATCGGGCTCGGCCTCATCACCCTGGCGCTGCAGCTCATCGTCGCGGCGACGCGGCCGCTCACCGAGTCGCCGGCAGTACGCGCGCTGCTCGTCGCCCTGCCCAACGAAGTGCTGCTCGACATCGTCGTCGGCGCCGTGCTCACGGTGCTCTCGTACTCGAGCCTGGCCATCGTGCTGCTGGTCGCGACACTGGCGACCTCCGCGATCATCCCGGTCCCCGTCGCGCTCGGCCTGGTGCTCGGTGCCAACATCGGCAGCGGCGTACTCGCCATGCTGGCCACGGCAAACGCTTCGCCGCAGGTGCGCAGGCTGCCGCTCGGCAACCTCGTCTTCAAGTCGACGGGCGCTCTTCTCTTCATCGCCCTCCTGCCGCAGGTGCACGTGCTGCTGCAGCAGCTGGTTTCGGGCGTTCATCAGCAGGTCGTGATGTTCCATCTCGGCTTCAACATCGTTCTCGCCGTGCTCTTCATCGGCTTCACCGGCCTCGTCGGCCGCAGCGTCGACCGCTTCCTGCGCGAGGCAGCACCGCCGCCCGGATCGACGCGACCGCGCCATCTCGACCCGCTTGCCCTGACGATGCCGTCGCTCGCGATCTCCTGCGCGGCGCGCGAGGCGCTGCACCAGGCCGACGTGGTCGAGACGATGCTGCGCGGCATCGTGCCGGTGATCCGCAACAACGACCTGCGCCTCTCGGGCGAGCTGCGCAAGCTCGACGACACCGTCGACGAGCTGTATTCGGCGATCAAGTTCTACCTGACGCAGATCTCCGGCGAGGCGCTCTCGAAGGAAGAGAGCAGGCGATGGACCGACATCGTTTCCTTCACGATCAACATGGAGCAGATCGGCGACATCATCGAACGCGTTCTGCAGGACATCGAGGACAAGAAGGTCAAGAAGAACCGCAGCTTCTCGGAGGCCGGCACCGCCGAGATCGTCCACCTTCACGAGCGGCTGCTGTCGAACCTGCGGCTGGCGATGAGCGTGTTCCTCGACGGCCACGTGCGCGACGCGAAGCGCCTTCTCGAGGAGAAGGCGCACTTTCGCGACCTCGAGCACGAGTACGCCGCCAACCACATCGCCCGCCTGCGCGAAAACACGGCGCAGAGCATCGAGACGAGCTCGCTGCACCTCGACCTCATCAGCGAGCTGAAACGGATCAACTCGCACATCTGCGGCGTCGCCTATCCGATCCTCGAGTCGGCCGGCGCGCTCACGGCCACCCGCATCCGTCAGTCGCAGTTCGCGGCACTCGAATGAACATGAAGCCCCCGACCTCGCTGAGCCTGGCCGACATCGAGCAGCTGTTCGCCCGCCACGGCTCGGCGCATTACAGCGGCGAGCCGGTGACGCAACTCGAGCACGCGCTGCAAACGGCGCACCTCGCCGAGCAGAGCGAGGCGAGCGACGCGCTCGTCACCGCCTGCCTCTTGCACGATCTCGGCCACCTCTTGTACGTCTGCGCCCCCACGGTCGCTCCGCTCCCTGCCCCCCGAGGCGGCGCCGCCGGGCTCGGGGCGGCCCGGCGCCCGGCGATCGACCGTGGCGACACGCCGAGCCTGCGCGGCATCGACGACACCCATCAGTACTTCGCCCTGCCCTTCCTGCGCGGCCTCTTGCCACCGGCGACCCTCGACGCGATCCGACTGCACGTCGACGCCAAGCGCTACCTCTGCTTTGCCAACGCGGCCTACTTCGACAAGCTCTCCGTCGACTCGAAGCGCAGTCTCGCGCTGCAAGGCGGTGTCTTCGCGGCAGCACAGGCGGAGGCCTTCCTGGCCCAGCCCGGCGCGCGCGACGCGGTGCTGCTGAGGCAGTGGGACGACCTCGCCAAGCAGGCCGACTGGCGGACACCGTCGCTCGCCCACTTCCTCGGCCGCGCCGCCCGCTGCGCGCCGCCCGGGGCGGCCACCACGCCCGCCGCGAACGCATGGTCCTGACCTGGGGCGTCGTCGCGGTCGTCCTGTTCGGCGCCCTCCTCCATGCTTCCTGGAACGCGCTCATCAAGTCGGGCAGCGATCAGCAGCTCGACACGGCGCTGATCCACGTGCTCGGCTGCGGCGTCGGCCTGGTGCTGATATCGGTCGTGGGCGTTCCGAGCGCCGACGCGCTGCCGTGGATCGCCGCCTCGCTCGTCATCCACGTCGGCTACTACATCACGCTCGTCGGCGCCTACCGCCACGGCGACCTCGGCTTCGCCTACCCGATCATGCGCGGCACGGCGCCGCTCATCGTGGCGATGGCGAGCGGCCGGCTGCTCGGCGAGCACTTGCCCGCCCCGGTCTGGGTCGGCGTGGCCGGCATCTGTGGCGGCGTGCTGCTGATCGGCCTGGCGAAGAGCGGCAACGGCACCGGCTCGCGACGGCACGCCCTCTCGTTCGCCCTCGCCAACGCCGCCATCATCGCGACGTACACCCTCGTCGACGGCATCGGCGTTCGCCGTTCGGGCGATGCGCTGCAGTACGTCGCCCTGCTGTTTCTGCTCGACGGCATTCCCTACTTCCTGATCGTGATGTGGCAGCGCCGCGGCGGCCACGACGCCGCCATCGCCTACATGCGCCGGCGCTGGAAGATCGCGCTGCTCGGCGCGCTCGCGTCGCTGGGCTCCTACGGCATCGCGCTCTGGGCCATGACACGCGCGCCGATCGCCTCGGTGGCGGCGTTACGCGAAACCTCGGTGCTGTTCGCGGCGCTGATCGGCGTGCTCTTTCTCAACGAGCGCTTCCGCCTGCAGCGTGCCTTCGGCACGGTCGCGATCGTCGGCGGGGTGATGGCGCTCCGGTTCGGCTGAACGATGGCGAGCCTGCCCTCGCAAGCGCGAGTCGTCGTCGTCGGCGGCGGCATTGCCGGCTGCTCGACGGCCTATCACCTCGCCAAGCTCGGCGAGCGCGACGTGCTGCTGCTGGAACAGGGCCGGCTCACCTGCGGCACGACCTGGCATGCCGCCGGATTGATCGGCCAGATGCGACCGAACCGCACGATGACGGCGATGAGCAAGTACGGCATCGAGCTCTACGCGACGCTCGAAGCCGAGACCGGCCTCGCCACCGGCTGGAAGCAGTGCGGCAGCGTCAACGTCGCCGGCACGGCCGATCGGATGAAGGTGCTGCGCAAGCAACTGGCGCTGGCGCGTGCGTTCGGCGTCGAGTGCGAGGAGATCTCGCCGGCACGTGCCGGCGAGCTGTTCCCGCCGATGCGCAGCGACGATCTCGCGGGCGCCATCTGGATCCCGGGTGACGGCAAGGCCAACCCGGCCGACCTGACGATGTCGCTCGCCAAGGGGGCAAGGCAGCGCGGCGTGAAGATCGTCGAGGAGGCCGAGGTCGTCGCCGTGCGATCGACTACCGGTCCGTCCGGTCCGCGTGTCACCGGCCTCCTCGTTCGCCACGGCGGCAGCGAGATCGAGATCGACTGCGAGGTCGTCGTCAACTGCGCTGGCCAGTGGGCGCGCCAGTTCGGCGCCCTCGCCGGCGTCAACGTGCCGCTGTGGTCGGCCGAGCATTTCTACATCGTCACCGAACGGATCGCCGGCGTCCATCCGATGCTGCCGGTGATGCGCGACCCCGACGGCTTCATCTACTACAAGGAAGAGGTCGGCGGCCTGCTGATGGGTGGCTTCGAGCCGAAGGCCAAGCCGTGGACCGTCGACCCGATTCCGGCGACCTTCCGGTTCGAGCTGCTCGGCGAGGACTGGGACCAGTTCGAGCCGCTCATGACAGCCGCCATCCACCGCACACCCTGCCTCGAGACGGCGCCGGTCAAGATGCTGCTCAACGGCCCCGAGAGCTTCACGCCCGACGGCAACTTCATCCTCGGCGAAGCGCCCGAACTCGCCGGCTTCTTCGTCGCCGCCGGCTTCAATTCCGCCGGCATCGCCAACGCCGGCGGCGCCGGCCGCGCAATCGCGGAATGGATCGTCGCCGGTCGGGCCGAGAGCGATCTCGCCGATGTCGACATCCGCCGCTTCGGCGCCTTCTGGGCCAACAAACGAGCACTCGCCGAGCGCACCGGCGAAACGCTCGGCCTGCACTACGCGATGCGCTGGCCACGCCAGGAGCTCGAGACGGCGCGGCCGCTGCGCACCAGCCCGTTGTACGACCTGCTCGCCGCCAAGGGCGCGGTGTTCGGCGCCAGGAACGGCTGGGAGCGGGCGAGCTACTTCGCGCCCGGCCTCGCCGTGCCCTACCCGCACACGCTCGGCAAGCCGGCCTGGCTTGCGCACGCGATCGCCGAGATGCGGGCGACGCGCGAAGGCGTCGCCCTCTACGACCAGACCTCGTTCGGCAAGCTGCTGCTGCAGGGCGGCGACGCGCTCGCCGTGCTGCAGCGCCTGTGTGCCAACGAGATCGATGTCGCCGTCGGCCGCATGGTCTACACCCCGATGCTCAACGAGCGCGGCGGCTTCGAGAGCGACCTCACGATCACGCGGCTAGGCGTCGATCGCTTCCTCGTCGTCACCGGCTCCGCCCAGTCGGCGCGCGACAGCGACCGGATCGCGCGGCACACGCGCGCCGGCGAGCATGCCTCGCTCACCGACGTCGGCGCCCTGACCTGCGTGCTCTCGCTCATGGGCCCGAACGCCGCTGCGCTGCTCGCCCGCACCGGTTCGCCGCAAACCGCCGAAGCGCTGCGGCCCGAGCGCCTGTGCTTCTCGCACACGACCGAGATCGACGTCGGCTTCGCGCGCGTGCGCGCCGCCCGCATGAGCTACGTCGGCGGACCCGGCTTCGAGCTCTACGTGCCGAGCGAGATGGCGCGCCATGTCTGGCTCGCCCTGCATGCCGCCAGCAACGGCCTCGGTGCCGACGGCGGTGGCCTCGCCGATGCCGGCTACTACGCGCTCGACGCCTTGCGCATCGAAGCCGGCCGCCGCGCCTGGGGCGCCGAGCTCGGCCCCGACGAGACGCCGTTCGACGCCGGCCTGATGTTCGCTGTGAAACTCGACAAGCCCGCCGACTTCATCGGCCGCGATGCGCTGCTGGCGCGTCGCGACGCGCCAGCGAAGAAGCGGCTGGTGAGCATCGTCTTCGACGACGCTGCCGCCTGGGCCTGGGGCGGCGAAGCGCTCAGCGTCGGCGGCCGGCCCGCCGGCGAGCTCACCTCGGCCGGCTGGAGCCTGAAGGCCGGCCGCGCGATCGGCCTCGGCACCCTGCGCGGTGAATTCGCGGCGCCGGCCGCGCTGCCAGACCACATCGAGGTCGACCTCTGGGGCGAGCGCTGCGGGGCTTCGGTCCGCGCGCTCTAGCGTCGAGCGACACGCGCTCACCCGCAAGGGGGTGCCGCCTTCCACTCGCTTGTGGATGGCGCACGGCGGCAGCCTCGCGAGACTGCGCCGGCGTCTCGCAATCGCGGCGGCGCATCCCGCAACCCTTCGGAGAAAACCCATGTCCACGATCGATACCAAGGACGGCCAGTTCGCCCGCAGCGCCACACTCAAGCTCATTCACGGGGCCGAGATGCCGGTGCTGTCGGCACGCGTGCCGTCGAACATGTCGGGCGACGAGTTCGGCCGCGTCGCCAAGACCGCGTTCGACGTCATCAGCAAGCTCACGGCGCACCCGTGCATGTCGGGTCGCATCAAGTTCGTTGTCGAGGACATGTTCCTCAACGAGCTGACGCGCGTCGACCTGCGCACCGGCGCGACGATGCCGGGCTGAAGCCATGGCCCGCCCGCGCGTCGGCCTGCTCTACAACCCGACCACGCCGGAGCTGCTGGCCTACGCGCCGGCGCTGGTCGAGCATCTTTCGGTGATGCCCGACCGGCTGTGGTTCGACTTCGGCCACGGCGTGCCGGCCGGCCAGCGCTTCCATCCCGTGCGCCAGGCGGTGCAGCAAGTGGCGGCGCACGCCGAGGGCCGCAGCCTGGCCGGGCACGGCCTCGGCCTGTCGCTGCCGAGCGCGATGCCGCTCGATGAGGCGATGGTCGAGGCGGTGGCCAGCATGTCCGCCGCGACAGGCGGCTTTTCCTGGTACAGCGAGCACCTCAACCTCTTCATCACGCCCAAGGGCGGCGTGCCCAACGCCCAGGCCGGCCTCGGCCTGCCGGTGATCTACGACGAGGAAGCCTTCGCGATCGTCGCTGCCAAGCTGCACCGCCTGCGCGACGCCCTCGGCTGCCGGCTGCTGCTCGAGAACGGCAGCTTCTTCACGCCGGTGCCCGACCTCGACATGAGCGAGCCGGAATTCTTCAACCGCCTGCACCGCGAGGGCCTGTGCGGAACGCTGCTCGATCTCCACAACCTGCTCGTCAACGCCCGCAACGGCGGCGTCGACCCGGTGCGCTATCTCGAGGCGCTCGACCTCGACGCCGTCGAGGAAGTGCACCTCGCCGGTGGCGACGACCAGGAAGGCTTCTACATGGACAGCCACTCGACGCTGACGCCGGAATACGTGTGGGACCTCGCCGCCGACTGGCTGCCGCGCTGCCCGAATCTGCGCGCCATCACCTTCGAGTACCAGGAGTCGTATTTCGAGGACCTGGGGCTGCCCGCCCTCGGCCGCGAGCTCGAGCGCATGCACCGGCTCGCCGAGACCTGCGCGCGGGTCGAGGAGAGCATCGATGCTGGCTGATTTCCAGCAGGCCCTCGCCGACCTGACCGCGTCGCCCGAGCTGTGCCAGGCGGTGCGCGACGACGAGAGCGCGCTCGTCGGTTACGACCTCGGCGAGCGCGAGCGCCAGCGCCTGCTCGGCATCGCCCGCCATCCCGGCATGGCCGCGGCCTGCACCGTGTACCGCATGAACCGGCTGGCGCCGCTGGCGATGAACGTGCGCGCGACGCTGCACGCTCTCGGCGGCGCGATGCGACCGCAGGTCCACGCCTACTGGCGCGCGCACCCGCGCGGCCACGCCCATTTCTTCATCGAGGCCGATCGCTTCTGCGGCTGGCTGAAGGAGCGTGTCGACGCCGGCGACGACGTTCCCGGCGAAGCGCGGCAGGCGCTGGCGCACGACCATGCCGTCGTGCAGGCAGCGCTGGCGGCCAGCCTCAACATGGGCGCACCGGTCCAGGCCTGAGCACCAACGGTCGTGGTCTACTGTCGTCGGGAGGAAGCAGACCGTGATCGAACACCACCTCGACATCGCCACCGCCGACGGCGCCATGAACAGCTTCGTCGTCCACCCCGAAGAAGGCGGCCCGCACCCGGTCGTCTTCTTCTACATGGATGCACCGGGCAAGCGCGAGGAGCTGCACGACATGGCACGGCGCATCGCCGCGGTCGGCTACTTCGTCGTCCTGCCCAACCTTTATTACCGGCGCTCGCGCGACTACTTCCTGAAGCAGCGCACCGAGCCGGCGATGGCCGAGATGTTCGGCCACATGGGCACGCTGGGCGCCGCCACGACCGAGTGCGATACGCGGGCGCTGCTCGCGTTCGTCGACGCGCAACCGGCTGCCGACGGGCAGCGCGTCGGCGCCGTCGGCTACTGCATGGGCGGGCCGTTCGTGATGTGGGCGAACGTCGCCTTCCCCGAGCGCATTCACTGCATCGCCTCGATCCACGGCGCCGGCATGGCCACCGATGCGCCCGACTCGCCGCACCGGATCGCGCCGCAGCTCCGATGCGAGAGCTACTTCGCGTGCGCTGAGATCGACAAGTGGGCACCGCCGGCCGCCATCGAGAAGCTCGAGCACGGCCTGCGCGAAGCGAAGGCGCCGTATCGGATCGAGTGGTATCCGACAGCGCAGCACGGCTTCGTCTTCCCGCAGCGCGAAGGCGCCTACGACCGGGTCGCGGCCGAGCGCCACTGGGAAAGGCTGTTCGCGCTGTTCGCGCGCAATCTGCAGCGTCGAGCGCAGCGGAGCTAGGCGGCGGCGCTCGCCAGGCCCGAAGCTTCCAGGTGCGACGCGAGCCGGCGCTGCAGTCCTTCGATCGGCGGCGCGAACGCACCCTTCCTGACCTGTGCAGTGGCGAGATCGCGCAGCCGTGGCGACTCGTCGGCCAGCGCCGCGACGACGAGCGCGTCGCTGCCGTCGCCGCGCAAACGAGTGAACGGCAGCGCCGGCGAGCCCGATGCGGTGCGATGGCGACTGCAGCGAGTCGAGCCGCGCCATCGCCGCTGCCGCCATCACCACGTCGTCCGACGTGGCCGCATCGCGCAGGAGGCGAAAGTGCGCGGCCTCGTCGGTGGGTGGCGTGGCCGAGTTCGAACGACAAGAGGACACATGCCGATGCGTGCGTCATGGCCGCGCCCGCTGCCTTCAACGCAGCGACGTGATCGGGCTCGAGAAGGAAGGCGGCGACGGCGTCGCACGCCGCCTGCCGCACCTGCGGCACCCCATCGTTGACGCGCTCCAGCAGGAGCGGCAAGGCCGGTTCGTGGGCCGCGACGCCGAGCGCGCGCGCGGCCGCTTCGCGGACGTAGCCGCCGCGCGAACGGGTGTCGGCCATCCGGTCGGTCGATGACGGCAGCGATGCCGGCCCGTTGGCGCCGCGGCGGAGCCATCGGTACCGCCAGCCCACGTCGTCAAGCCGCCACGATCACTCGACTCTGCCCACCGCTCGCACTGCCTTCGTCATCTCGGCGGCGTCGGCATCCCAGTAGGTCTGAAACTCGGGCGCGTCGAGGTACTCGATCGGGCTGCCGGCCCGGGCGATGACCTGTCGCACGTTGGCGTCGGCAGCGACCTTCGCGGCGGCAGCGCGCAACTTGCGGACGATGTCGTCGGGCGTCGCCGCCGGCACGAAGAGGGCCGACCACTGCGCGAAGCGAACCGGGTAGCCGAGCTGCTTCAGGCTCGGCACCTCGGGCAGCGACGCCAGCGGCTGCTCGCCCCAGTGCGCGAGCGCGCGCAGCTTGCCGGCCTGGATCTGCTGCGCCACCGTCGACGGGCCACTGGCGATGGCGTCGACCTGGCCGCCGAGCAGCGCCACCACCGCCGGCCCGGCGCCGGTGTACGGGATGTGCGTCATGCGAAAGCCGGCCGAGGCCTTCAGCATCTCCATCGGCACGTGCATCGTGCCGTAGTTGCCAGAGCTGCCGTAGTTGTAGGTGCCGGGGTGGGCGCGCGCATCGGCGACGAACTCGACGAGGGTCTTCCAGCGCGCGTCAGCGCGCACGACGAATACGGTCGGATCGGCCGTGAACCTCGCGATCGGCTTGAACTGCGACAGCAAAAAGGCAGGCTTGCGGCCGAGAATCCTGTCGGCCTCGGGCAGGATCGAGATCGACGACAGGCTGAGCAGCACGGTGTAGCCGTCGGCCGCGGCCCGCGCCGCCACGCCCATGCCGAGCGCGCCGCCGGCACCGGCCCTGTTCTCCACGACCACCGGCTGCTTCAGCTCGCGGCCGAGCGCCTCGGCCACGGGCCGCGCCACCGTGTCGGCGACGCCGCCGGGCGGGAACGGCACGATCATCGTGATCGGCCGCTCGGGCCAAGCGGCTTGCGCGATCGCGATCGATGGCGCGGCGAGCGCGGCCAGCACCACGATCCACGAGCAAGAGAAGACACGCGGCACGGATCGGATCATCGAACTCTCCAGTCGCCGAAACCTTAACACCGCGCGACGTACCATCTCGCGTAACGACATGGAGTCAACGATGGTCTTTCGCCGCACCGGGCACCTGCTCGCGGCCCTCGCGTTCGTGCTCGCGGCGCCGGCGGCGCTGGCACAGGAGTACCCGAACCGGCCTGTCCGCCTGGTCGTGCCGTTCGCGGCCGGCGGCTCGGCTGACGTGTATGCGCGCGTCATCGCCCAGCGCCTGCAAGACGCGCTCGGTCAGACCGTGATCGTCGACGACCGGCCTGGCGCCGGCTCGATCATCGGCACCGACTTCGCGGCCAAGAGCCCGGCCGACGGCTACACGCTGCTGGTGATGTCGAACGCGCACACGGTGAACGAATCGCTGGTGCCGAACAAGCCGTTCGCATTGATGCGCGACTTCGCGCCGGTGGCACCGATCAACGCCGCCGAACTCGTGCTGGTGGCACGCAGCGGTCTCGCCGCCAGCAACCTGCGCGAGGTGCTGGCCAGCGCGCGCGCGAAGCCCGGCTCGCTGACCTACGCGTCGTCGGGAACCGGCACGCCGTATCACATGGCCGCCGAGCTGCTGAAGGCGATGGCCCACGTGTCGCTCCTGCACATCCCCTACAAGGGCAGCTCGGGCGCCCGCACCGACGTGCTCGGCGGCCAGGTCGATTTGATGTTCGACGCCGTGCCGACGATGAGCGAGTACATCCGCGCCGGCAAGGTCAAGGCGATCGCCACCAGCGGCGTCGCCCGCTCGGCGGTGCTGCCGGACGTGCCGACGATCGCCGAGGCTGGCGTGCCCGGCTACGAGTCGACGATCTGGCTCGGCCTGATGGCGCCGAAGGCGACCCCGCCGGCCATCGTCGCGCGACTCAACGCCGAGATGGCGAAGATCACGTCGAGCGCCGAGATCGCGAAGGCGTGGCGGGCGCAGGGTGCGGCGCCGATGACGATGAGCGTCGCCGAGTTCACGCGCTACATGAACGACGACATCGCGAAGTGGGCCCGGATCGTCAAGATCTCGGGTGCCAAGCCGGAGCAATGACGAACGCGTCGCGTACGGGGCTCGCGCTGCTTTCGGCAGGCGCTGCCAAGGGCCTCGTCGACGCGCTCGCCTTGCGCTGGCCCGGGCCACCGTGGCAGGCCCGCTTCGGCGCCGTCGGTGCGATGCAGGAAGCGCTGCGCAGCGGTGCGCCCTGCGACGTGCTGATCGTCACCGACAGGATGGCGGCAGCGCTCGAGGCCGGCGGCGAGTTGCGGCCGGGCTCGCGGCGACCGCTCGGCAGCGTGAGCACCGGCCTGGCCGTGGCCGCCGGTATCGCGGCGCCGAGCATCGTCGATGGCGAGGCCTTGAAGAAGACGTTGCTCGGAGCCAGCGCCCTCTACGTCCCGGACACCGAGCGCTCGACCGCGGGCGCCCACGTCGTGGCCGTGCTGCGCCGCCTCGGCATCCACGAGCAGGTCGCCGAACGCCTTCGTATGTTCGCGAGCGGCGCCGTCGCCATGGCGGCGCTGGCCGCGAGCGGCGACGCCGAGGCCGTCGGCTGCACACAAGTCACCGAGATCCTCTACACGCCCGGCGTGACGCTGGTGGGTCGGTTTCCCGAAGGCTATGAGCTCGAGACGGTCTACAGCGCGGCCATCGCGCAAGAGGTCGCCGACGAGGCCGGCGCGCGCCGATTCATCGACCTGCTAACCGGCGCCGATTGCCTGCTGCTGCGACACGCCGGCGGCTTCGAGCCCGTTGCCCCGAATTTTCGACAGGAGAAGACATGACCCGTTCCTACATCCCTTCGCTGCGCGCCGCACTGCTGCTGTTCGCAGCCGCCTGCTTCGCGATGCCGGCGGCCCAGGCACAGCCGGCCGGGTCCGGCAAGGTCATCGTGCAATGGCTCGGCCAGGCCGCTTTCAAGTTCACGAGCCCGACCGGCAAGGTGATCGTGATCGATCCGTGGCTGACCACCAACCCAAAGACGCCGGAGGCTTTCAAGAAGCTCGACGCCCTCGGCAAGGTCGACCTCATCCTCGTCACCCACGGCCACCTCGACCACTTCCTCGACGCGCCGGCGCTCGCGAAGCTCAACAACGCGCCGGTCTGGGCGCCGGCCGGCTTGTCGCAGTCGATGCAGACGTTGGGCATCCTGCCGGCGCCGCTCGCCAACCGCATGAACAAGGGCGGCAGCATCCTGCCGTTCGGGCCGGGCGGCGTGCGCGTGACCATGACCCATGCCGAGCACAGCTCGGAACTGGTCTGGCGCAACCCGGCGACCGACAAGGACGAGACCCATGTCGGCGGCGAGCCTTGCGGCTTCGTCATCGAGTTCGAGAACGGCTTTCGCATCTGGCACATGGGCGACACCGGCCTGTTCGGCGACATGCGCCTGATCGGCGACATCTACAAGCCCGATCTGCTGCTGATCCCGATCGGCGGCGGCCAGTTCGTGATGAACCCGGCCGACGCGGCCATGGCGACGCGCGATTTCGTCAAGCCGAAGGCAGCAATCCCGATGCACTACGGCACCAACGCCGCGCTCGTCGGCACCCCCGAGGAGTACATGAAGGCACTCGGCAGCACCGCGACGCGCGTCCTGCCGCTGAAGCCCGGCGACGTTGTCGAGTTCTAGTTCATTGGCCCGAAGCGGCCGCCGATGCTGTAGCGACCGGCGCCGAGAAAGGCGATCGCGACTGCAGTGAACAGGAACATCGCCTGCAGCTCGAGGGCGTAGCCGCCCTGCGGGTTGATCTTCACCAGATCCCCGAGGTGCACCAGGTAGAGGGCGAAGACCATGTTGACGGCAATCACGATCGCCGCCGCCCGTGTCCACAGTCCGAGGATCAGCAACACCGGCGCCAGCAGCTCGCCGATGTAGACGCCGTAAGCCAAAAAGGGCGGCAACCCGGTCTTGGCAAGCACGCCGACGATGAAATCGGGCGCGCCCTTGAGCTTGGCGATGCCGTGCAAAAGGATCAGCGCGCCGAGAACGAGGCGAAGGACGAGCCGCCCGGTGTCGGCAGCAGTGGTTTGCGCATCTACGGCGCGCAGAGTGGAAGTGGCCATGGGATGGTGTCGGCTGGAGTCGGTGCCGGCATGTTAGCCAGCGGCATGCCAGCATAGCGCGTGACCGAAGAACCTTTCGACCTGCGCCGGATCGCCTTCGCCGCGTTCGGCCCGTCGTTCCTGTTCGGCCTCGGCGAAGGCGCGATCCTGCCGGTGATCGCGCTCAGCGTGCGCCAGCTCGGCGGCTCGGTGGCGCTGGCCGCGCTGGTGGTGACGCTGATCGGCATCGGCTCGCTGGTCACCAACATCCCGGCCTCGCTCATCACCACGCGCTACGGCGAGCGTTGGGCCATCGTCGGCGCCGCGCTCTGGGGCGCGCTGGCGATGCTGATCTGCGTGTTCGTCGGCAGCCTCTGGGCGTTCGCCGCCGGCATCTTCATGGTCGGCATGTCGAGCGCGGTGTTCGGGTTGGCACGCCAGAGCTACCTCACCGAGGCAGTGCCTTTCCACTACCGCGCACGGGCGCTGTCGACGCTCGGCGGCGTGATGCGGATCGGCCTCTTCGTCGGCCCGTTCGTGGCTGCCGCGCTGATCCATGCGATGGGCCTCGGCGGCGCCTACTGGGCTGGCATCGGTGCCCTGCTCCTGGCCGCCGCCGTCGCCGCCCGCATGCCCGACCTGCCGGCGCCGATCGTCGCTGCCGACAAGGCAACCGGGCTCGCCGCAACTCGCGCAGCGCCGACGATCCGCTCCGTCGGCGGCCAGTACCGCCGCCTTTTCCTCACGGTCGGCATCGGCGTGCTGCTGGTCAGCGCCGTGCGCGCATCGCGCCAGGCGGTGATCCCGCTCTGGGCCGAAAACATCGGCCTCGAAGCAGCGATGACCTCGCTGATCTACGGCCTTGCCGGCGGTATCGACATGCTGGTCTTCTACCCGGCCGGCAAGATCATGGATCGCAAGGGCCGCGCCTGGGTCGCGGTGCCTTCGATGACGATCATGGGCGTGGCCCTGCTGCTCACGCCGCTCACTTCCGGGGCGACGACGCTGCTGCTGGCGTCGCTATTGATCGGTTTCGGCAACGGCATCGGCTCCGGCATGGTGATGACTCTCGGCGCCGACTACTCGCCGGTCGCCGGCCGGGCCCATTTCCTCGGCCTCTGGCGTCTGATGTCCGATATCGGCTCGACTGCCGGACCGGGCATGCTCTCTGCCGTGACGGCGCTGGTCTCGCTCGCCGCCGGCATCGCCTGCACCGGCCTCCTCGGCCTCGCCGCGGCCGGCGTCCTCTGGTACTGGATCCCGCGGACGCGGGGCGACAATCCGCCACAACGAACCTCCAGCCCATGACTGCCGACGTAACCCGCTGCGACCTCCACCTCCATTCATCGGCGTCATTGACGACCGGGCAATGGTTCTCGCAGTATTTCCAGGCGCCGGAAAGCTACGCCGACCCGGTCCGCCAGTACGAGCTCTGCAAGAGCCGCGGCATGACGCTCGTGACGCTGACCGATCACGACAGCATCGAAGGCGGCCTCACGCTGATCGAGCGCCCCGACTTCTTCCTCTCGGTCGAGGTCTCGACCCGGTTCCCGGAGAACGACTGCGCCATCCACGTCCTCGTGTTCAACCTCACGCCGAAGCAGCACGCGCAGCTGCAGCGACTGCGGCCGAGCGTGTACGAGGTGTCTCGCTACCTGCGCAGCGAGGGCCTCGCGCACTGCCTGCCGCATCCGCTGCTCAGCCCGAACTGGACGCTCGACGCCACCACCCTCGAGAAGTGTCTCGCGCTCTTTGCGACCTTCGAGTGCATCAACGGCCTGAGCGACCTGCGTGCCGATGCCGAGATGACGCACTTCTTCGCGTCGATCAACGCCGACGTGCTCACCGCGATGGCGAAAAAGCACGGCATCGCGCTGGCGCACGGCTCACCACCGCGGCTGGCCACGACGGCCGGCTCGGACGACCACGGCCATCGCCGCAGCGGCTCGCTGTACACGGAGGCCGACGGTGTCCTCGATCCAGCGTCGTTCCTGGCCCGCGTGATGGCCGGGCAGAGTCGGGCCGTCGGCCGTGGCGGCGACCTGAACGCGATGGCGACCTGCATCCAGCAGGCGACCTACGCGCATTTCCAGGAAGGCGCGGCAAGCGCTGGAGCACGCCGCCGCAATCCTTTCGTTGATGTCATGGATGTCCTCGCCGGCCGGCCCGCATTCACCGCCGCCGACAACCATCGCGGCGCCCCGGCGATCCTCGAGAGCCTGCTGCGGGCGACCCGCCAGGCCGGTGTCGAGGTCGGCCCCGAGCTCGACATCGCGATCGTGCCCGAGGTGCCGAGCGACGAGTCCGATCGCCGCATCGTCGAGGCCGTCGCACGCACGAGCGACGCACTCGCCGAGGCCGCCGCGAAGGAGCTCGGCAGCGCCCTCCTGGCCTTCGATATCTACGGCATCCTGGCCTCGCTCACCGACCTCGCCGCCGCCCTCGGCGTGGCCTCGCCGCTGCTGTTCGCAGCCGACCACTTCGCGCGCCAGGACGTGCAGCGTCGCGCCGTGTGGAAAGACTGGACGGCGACCGCGAAACCTGAGACTTCCGAGCGCCTCGCCGTCTTTTCCGACGTGCTCGGCAACTTCGACGGCGTGTCGACGTGGTGCCGGCAGTTCGCAAAACAGGCCGATGCCGCCGGCAAGCGGGTCTGGTTCGCCACCTGCGACGAGGCCGGCGCGCCGGCGGCCGCAGACCCGTCGGTGCGACCCTACCCGGCGCTGGCCCGCTTCAAGATCCCGCTCTACCCGCAGTTCGAGATCTGCATCCCGTCGCTGGCCGCCACCGTCGATCGGCTCTGGCGTGAAGGAATCACCCACGTCGAGGTGGCAACGCCGGGGCCGATGGGCCTGGTCGGCCTCGCCGCCGCACGCATCCTGCGAATACCCGTCACGGCGACCTATCACACCGACTTCGCGAGCCTGGTCGGGCTGATGATCGACGACCCGAAGCTGCTCGACGTCTCGCGCGCCTACCTCGGCTGGTTCTACCGCAGCGTCGACCGCACACTCGTGCTCTCGCAGGCGTCGCGCGAGAGGCTGGTCGACATGCGCGTCGCCGCCGATCGCATCGACGAGGTCGGCATGGCCGTCGACCCCGAGGACTTCTCGCCGGCGCGTGCCTCGCCGGCGGTGTTCGCCGATCTCGGCGTCGAGACCCGCGGCCGGCCGGTGATCCTTTCGGTCGGGCGGCTGTCGTCGGAGAAGAATGTCGACGCCATCGTCGAGGCGGTGCGCGGCCTGCAGGGGCGCTCGCCGGCACCGCTGCTCGTCGTCGTCGGCGACGGTCCGGCGGCTGCGTCGCTGAAGCGCCGCAGCCGCGACGACGACTTCGTCGCCTTCGTCGGCTTCCAGTCGGGCCGGGTCCTGCGCGAGCTGTACGCGTCGGCGACGGCATTCGTGTTCGCCAGCCGGGTCGACAGCTTCGGCCTCGTCAACCTCGAGGCGCTCGCCAGCGGCGTGCCGATTGTGGTGCCGCGCGGCGCCGCCATCACCGAGTCGCTTCGCCACGGCCACGATGCCCTCTTCTTCGACGCCGACGACGACGGCGGCGACCTGACGCGCGCGCTGACCCTGCTGCTCGACGACCCGCAGCTCGCCGACCGCCTCGCCGGCAACGGCCGCCAGAACATCGTGGCGCGATGGGGCCAGGGCCGCTTCGATGCCGCCTGGAGCACGATGGTGACGGGTGCGCCGAGCCTCGCAACGGCCTGAGAAAGTGCGACCGGCGCTGCTCGTCTCCATCCACGACGTCTCGCCGCTGACGCTCGCGCACTGCCGCAGGATGGTGGCGTTGATGCAAGAGCTCGGCGTGCCGCTGCGGGCGCTGACCCTGCTCGTCATCCCGCGCCACGAAAACGGCACGGCGCTCGACGAAGACCCCGCCACCTGCCGCTGGCTTCACGAGCTGGCCGAAGCCGGCGCCTGCCTGTGCCTGCACGGCTTCAGCCACCGCATGACCGGCGCCGCGAGCAACCCACTGCAGTGGCTGTGGGCGCGCGTGTTCGCACGGGGTCAGGGCGAGCTCTACCTCAGCAGCGCAGCCGATTGCGAACAGCGGCTCGACGCGGCGCGCGCGACCCTGCGCCGCGCTGGCCTCGACGGCTCGACCCACGGCTTCGTGCCGCCCGCGTGGCTGCTCTCGCCCGCCGCCGCAGCCGTCGTCGAACGCGCGGGCTTCGCATTCCACGAAGGCCTGTCGGGCATCCACGTGGGTGGCGCCTTGCGGGCGCGCAGGCTCATCGGCTTCGGCTCGCTCAGCGCCATCGAGAGTGCCCTGACCGCAGCGCATGCCTGGCTGCAATCGCATCGGCCCGGCGCCGACACCCGGCTCGCCCTTCATCCCGCCGACCTCGACCGAGCCATGAGCCTGGCCGCCATTGCGCGCACGGTCCGCCGAATGCTGCCGCGGACGCGGCCATTGAACTACCTCGAGTTCATCGGCGCGGACGGAGCGAAGACTTGAGGCCGGGCCTCGTGCTCGCTGCATTGCTCGGTGCCATGGTGGCGACCGGCCAGGCGCAGCCGGTGGGCGCCGACGGACCGGAAGGCATCGACAGCGTCTACAGCGACTACCTCGCTCAGGTCTTGAAGTCCTGGTTGCCCGCTCACGCTGCATCGAGCGAGCCGCTGCGAGTGACGATGACGTGTGTCTCGACAGCGAACGCCGATCGCTACGTCGGCATGATCCAGCAGCAGACGATCGAGGCGCCGATCGCGACCGTGGCCGAGGTGCTCGACGACGTCGACCATTACCAGGACCTCTTCCCCGGCACGGTCAAGGTGCGCGTTCGCGAGGGCAGCCTGCGCGCCGACGCGAGCCGGTCGGGCGCGACGCTGTTCGCCACCGCCTGGGTCCAGCGCGCACCGATCCCGTTCCTGCCCGAGATCCGCTTCGAGATGTCGCACCTCGTCGAGAAGGCGCCGGCACGCGTGGTCTATCGCTACAAGCTGCTGCGCGGCGACAAGCTGATCGCGAGCGACGGCCTGGTCGTGCTCGAAGCCGTCGGCGGCCACAGGACGCGCTTCACCGAATACGATTTCTTCGACGGCCACTGGGGACCATTGCCGACCTGGCTGGTGTGGAAGGAGAGCCTGAAGGGCGCCTACCACTCCGACCTCGCGGTTCGCCTGAAAGCCGAGCAGCCCGGCTGGAGCTACAGCCGCATCACCGCAGAAGCGGAACGCTTGACGGCCGCCGAATCGGAGCGGCTCGAGCGTTGCTTCGCGGAGCGCCGCGCGATGAAGGCGCCCCGCTTCTAGCGCTCGACGCTGCCCTTGGCGACGAACGCGTCGTAGCGCGCCTGCGTGGCCGCGTCGGGCGGATAGAGGCCGGGCAGCGCGACACCGCGCTCGACCTCGGCCATGATCCAGCCCTCGAGACGCTCCTGCTCCACGGCCGCGGCGACCACCGCATCGAGCAGCGCCGCCGGGATGACGACGGCACCATCGCCGTCGGCGACGATCACGTCGTTCGGCAGGACGGCGACGCCGCCGCAGGCGATCGGCTCCTGCCAGCCGACGAAGGTGAGGCCGTTCACCGACGCCGGTGCCGCGGCGCCGCGGCACCACACTGGCAGGCCGGTGCCCAGCACGCCGGCGAGATCGCGGACGACGCCGTCGCTGACCAGCGCGGCGACCTCGCGCTTCCTCATGCGCGCACAGAGGATGTCGCCGAAGATGCCGGCCGAGTCGACGCCCATCGCGTCGACGACAGCGATGGCGCCGGCCGGCATCGCCTCGATCGCGGCCCGCGTCGAGATCGGCGAGGCCCACGATGCCGGTGTCGCCAGGTCTTCGCGGGCCGGCACGAAGCGCAGCGTGAAGGCGCGGCCGACGCGGCGCCGGGGCAGCCTGTCGGCGAGCGGCAGGGCGCCGCGAATCCAGACGTTGCGCAGGCCCTTCTTCAGCAGGACGGTGGTGAGCGTCGCCGTCGTCACGGCTTCGAGCGCGCTGCGTGCGGCGTCGTCGAGGGGCAGCGGCGGGATGTTCATGGGTCGTGAGCATAGCGGCCGCATGCCACACTTGGCGACCGCTTCTTCGAGCATTGCCTGCATGTCGCACGACCTCGCCATCGCCCGCGCCAGCCGCCTGCGCCCGATCACCGAAGTGGCCGAGGCCGCCGGCATTCCGGCCGATGCGCTGGAGCTCTACGGCAAGCACATCGCCAAGCTCGAGCGCGGCTTTCTCGACTCGCTGCACGATCGCCCCGACGGCAAGCTGATCCTGGTGACGGCGATCAATCCGACGCCGGCCGGCGAAGGCAAGACGACGACCACGATCGGCCTCGGCGACGCCCTCAACCGCATCGGCAAAAAGGCGGTGATCGCCCTGCGCGAGCCTTCGCTCGGGCCGGTGTTCGGCGCCAAGGGCGGCGCCACCGGCGGCGGCCGCTCGCAGGTGATGCCGATGGAGCGCATCAACCTGCACTTCACCGGCGACTTCCATGCCATCACCTCGGCGCACAACCTGCTCGCGGCGCTGATCGACAACCACGTCTACTGGGGCAACGCGCTCGCCATCGACACCCGGCGCATCGGCTGGCGACGCGTCGTCGACATGAACGACCGGGCGCTGCGCGCGGTGACGGTCGGCCAGGGCGGCGCGTCGGGGCCGGGCAGCAACGGCTTCGCACGCGAGAGCGGCTTCGACATCACGGTCGCTTCGGAAGTGATGGCGTGCCTGTGC
>JAYVNL010000349.1:0-2914 GCA_043758495.1 Rhizobacter sp. | reverse complement strand
AGACTCGTCTGCAGCGAGCCAGTTCTACTCGCTGGCCTTCTAATCGGTGTCGGCTCCGTGGCCATGCCTAACCTCATCGCGCTATTGCGACAGAACCCCGGGGGCATCGCGAGATGAGGATAGAGCACCCGTGAGCGATCGAGTTCTTCGAAATGATCATCCAGCACACATCCTTCGCTCACATACGCTGCTAGCCGACCGCGCATTTGCAGATGCGCTTCTTGGCTGTCATCCTGCAACATGGATCGGTTTATATAGAGGTTCCGCGGCCAACCAAATGGTTCTAGATGTCTGCTTTGCTACGGACATAGCTGGACAGGGCTGAGGCCATCGCCTTGACTTGGTCTCGAGAAAAGCGCTCGGGCTCGCGTTCGATGAATCGGTCAAGCGCCTTGGGCTCTAGAGCCCAGACGCCTGCAGCTTTCATGTCAAAGGGTTCGACGAACCAACCAGGGAAGACCACGACTGGCTGAACGAAGGCTTGGAACTGAGCTTCCGCCAAGAAGTTCGAGAGCCAGCGGGCTTGCGCCTTCGCCTGGACGAGTGGATCTCGCTCCATGCGGTAGCCGTTGACAAAGACAGCTTCCTCTTTGACCTGAATCTTGCACTCGCCCCTTGCGGGCTTGGACAGGGTCTTGGTCTCGATGGTGTAGATCCCGCGCGGGCCGATCAAGACGTGGTCGATGTTCGCATCATCGTTGGGGATGTCGTGAAGCACAAAAAACTCTGCCGTGCGAAACCACTCCAGGTACTGAGCCACCGCGCGCTCTCCGTCTCGCCCGAGCTGGAGGTTTTTCATGTGCTTGATCGTTCGCGGGATCAGCACCGCCGCATAGACGATTCCCAGCACAGCAGCGCCCGTGAAGATCCACGGGGCAGGTTTCATGTTTTGCTCGTATCGAAACCACTCGAGCCCTGCGAAAATGACTAGGACCACGGCCATGAGCAGGGGCGAAAGCAATCCGTCGTAACTAACCTCGTTGATCTGCTTTGACAGGGACTGACCCGGAACACGCAGAGGAGCGGGACGCAAGGGCGACCTCGTCGCGGTCGACGATTTCATAGCCAGGCGCTGTCTCATGGAGGGAATCACTGACTCATGGTCGTGGCCAAACTGATTCTTCTTCATTTGTCCTCCACTGTCTCATGGTCCACGGTAGCCAGCGAAGCTCAGATGACCCGTTGGGCCAGCGCTTTTCTCAACTGTCCGCGGAGCCTTTGCCGTGTTCGTGAACAGTGGAGTTCCTCTTAATCCTTACCTTCCGCCAGCGTTTCCTCGCGCGCCTGCAATTCAGCGGTGCGGAGCCGAAAGGCATGGCGAACAGCTCCGAGGATGATATTTCTGGTTATCTACCGTGCAGAAAAGCGTTGCCAGGGTGGTTCTGGCAGCGCGAACAACGCTGTGAAACAGCTCGGAATGACTTCCGGCACGGACGAACACCACCGTGCCACTCTTCCCAGAGTCATCGAGGGTGTCGATGAGCTAGAAGTCGCCGCGAACGTGGCACTCGCGATAGCCAGCCCATCCGCCGTCAGCCGGTAATCTATCCACTCGGCGGCAAGCGGTCCATCGTTGGCAACAAGAGTCATGACTCGGCGCGCGGCTTACCGTCTGACTCGGGTCCGCCGGTGCATGGATTGCCCTGTGCATTGCGCTGACGCCACCTGACCTTGCCGATGACCCTGCACCAGATCGAAGCCTTCACTCTAGTCGCCGCCATGCTGGCGCTTTTCATGAGCGGCCGCCTGCGCTACGACGTGGTCGCCGCGCTCGTGCTGCTCGCCGCGGTGCTGCTCGGCGTGGTTCCTACGGCGCGCGCCTTCCACGGCTTTGCCAACCCGGTGATCATCATCATCGCTTCGGTCCTCGTCGTCAGCCGGGCGATCGCTGGGTCGCACATTCTCGAGATGTCGGTCGGCGCGCTGCTCAGGCGCGTCCGCTCGCCTTCACTGCAGATCGGCCTCATGTCGGCGGCGGTTGGCTACCTGTCGGCCTTCGTCAAGAACGTCGGCACGCTCGGCATCTTCATTCCGATCGCAATTCAGACGGCGAGACGCAGCGACCGGCCGCGCTCGATCTACCTCATGCCGCTGGCGTTCGCTTCGCTGATTGGCGGCACGATCACGAAGATCGGCACTTCGCCCAACCTGCTCATCTCGACGGTGCGCCAGGAGCTCGGCCAGCCCCCCTTCGGCCTCTTCGATTTCGCCGCCGTGGGGCTGCCCCTGACGACCATCGCGGTGGTGTTCCTGGCCTTCGGCTGGCGCCTCCTGCCGCGGCGCGAGGGCCAGCAGACGGCCGAGGAAGCGTTTTCGATCGACGCCTACACGACCGAGCTGCGGGTTCCCGAGGCCGCGCCGGCCATGACCGTCGCGCAGTTTGAGGCCTTCGGCGAGGGCGACGTCTCGGTCGCCGGCATCGTCCGCGAAGGCGGGCACCGCTACGTGCCGGCCGAGGATTGGCCGCTGTACGCCGGCGACGTGCTCGTCGTCATCGGCGACACGGCGGTAGTGCAGAAAATCATCGCTACAACGGGCGTCGAGATCGTCGGCTCGAAGGACCTCAAGGCGCCCGAGGCGAAGAGCGAGGAGATGCAGGTCGTCGAGGTCATCGTCACGGCGCAGTCGTCGCTAGTCGGCGCGACGCCGGCGTCGCTGAACCTACGTCATCGCTACGGCCTCAACCTCTTCGCGGTGCGCCAGGCCGGCCAGCATGCGGCGCAGCGCCTGCGCACGCACCGCTTCCAGGTCGGCGACGTGGTCCTTTTCCAGGGTTGGGAGAAGAACCTCGCCGCCGCCGTGACCGACCTGGGATTGCTGCCGCTCGCCGACCGCAAGCTCTCGCTTGGCCAGACGCGCAACGGCTTGGTGCCCATCGGCCTGCTGGCGGTGGCGCTGGTGCTCGTCGGCCTGC
>JAYVNL010000348.1:0-2914 GCA_043758495.1 Rhizobacter sp. | reverse complement strand
ACCGCATCGGCCAGGGCATTGAATTCGACTACTGTTGCGTGCATGCGGCACTAGCCATGCGCGAGGATGGGTACGAGACCATCATGGTCAACTGCAATCCTGAAACCGTATCGACCGACTACGACACTTCCGACCGCTTGTACTTCGAGCCGTTGACGCTCGAAGACGTGCTCGAAATCGTCGACAAGGAAAAGCCCTTGGGCGTCATCGTCCAGTACGGCGGCCAGACGCCGTTGAAACTGGCGCTTGACCTGGAAGCCAACGGCGTGCCGATCATCGGCACTACGCCCGACATGATCGATGCGGCAGAAGACCGCGAGCGGTTCCAGAAACTGCTGCATGAACTGGGATTGCGCCAGCCGCCGAACCGTACCGCCCGCACCGAGGCCGACGCCTTGCTACTGGCGCAGGAAATCGGTTATCCGTTAGTCGTCAGGCCGTCCTATGTGCTCGGTGGACGCGCCATGGAAATCGTCCACGAGCAACGCGACCTGGAACGCTACATGCGCGAAGCGGTCAAGGTATCGCATGATTCGCCGGTATTGCTGGACCGCTTCCTGAATGATGCCATCGAGGTCGACGTCGATTGCATCTCCGACGGTGCCGAAGTGATGATCGGCGGCATCATGGAACACGTCGAGCAGGCGGGAATCCACTCCGGCGACTCGGCCTGCTCGCTGCCGCCGTACTCGCTGCCGAAGAAGCTGCAGGACGAATTGCGCCGGCAGACGGCGCTGATGGCGCGGGCGTTGAAGGTCGTCGGCCTGATGAACGTGCAGTTCGCGATCCAGGGCGATGTGTCCGGCGACGGCGACACCGCCGTCGTTTACGTGCTCGAGGTCAACCCGCGGGCGTCGCGCACGGTGCCGTTCGTGTCGAAAGCGACCGGCGAGCCGCTCGCCAAGATCGCGGCGCGCTGCATGGTCGGGCAGAGCCTGGCGTCGCAGAAGGGTGTGCGCGGCGAGGTGATCCCGCCGTATTTTTCCGTCAAGGAAGCCGTCTTTCCGTTCAACAAGTTTCCAGGGGTCGACCCCGTCCTCGGTCCGGAGATGCGCTCGACCGGTGAGGTCATGGGCTCGGGCCGCACCTTCGGCGAAGCGATGCTGAAGAGCCAGCTCGGCGCCGGCTCGCGATTGCCGACGCGCGGCAACGTCTGCATCACCGTGAAGAACAGCGACAAGCCGCGTGCCGTCGCCGTCGCGCGCGACCTGCACGCGCTCGGCTTCGGCATCGTCGCCACCCGCGGTACGGCGGCTGCCATCGCAGACGCCGGCATTCCCGTGCGTGCCGTGAACAAGGTCAAGGACGGCCGGCCGCACATCGTCGACATGCTGAAAAACGGCGAGATCCAGCTCGTCTTCACCACCGTCGACGAGACGCGCACGGCGATCGCCGACAGCCGCCACATCCGCCAGGCGGCGCTCGGCCACCGCATCACCTACTACACGAGCATGGCCGGCTGCGAGGCAGCGGTCGAAGGCATGAAGCATCGCGACGACCTCGGCGTGGTGTCTTTGCAGGAGCTGCACGCCGAACTCGTCTAGACTGGCTGCAACCAGCGCCGCCGCCGGAGACTTCCGCGGCGGCTTTCTTTTTTAATTGAAAGGGTCATGCCATGACCACCGTTCCATTAACCGAGCGCGGCTTCGAGAAGCTGAAGGACGAACTCCATCGCCTGAAGACCGTCGAGCGCCACGCCGTCATCCAGGCCATCTCGGAGGCGCGCGCGCAGGGCGATCTTTCCGAGAACGCCGAGTACGAAGCCGCCAAGGACAAGCAGGGCTTCATCGAAGGTCGCATCCTCGAGATCGAGAGCAAGCTGGCTGCGGCCCAGGTCATCGATCCGAAGTCGGTCGATGCCGAGGGTCGCGTCGTGTTCGGCGCCACCGTCGACCTCGAAGACGAGGACAGCGGCGTCAAGGTCACTTACCAGATCGTCGGCGACGACGAGGCCGACCTGAAGCAGGGCTTGGTCTCGATCAGCTCGCCGATCGCGCGCGCCTTGATCGGCAAGGTCGAGGGCGACATCGCGGAGGTGCAGGCGCCGGGCGGCACCAAGAGCTACGAGATCGCGGGCGTTCGCTACGAGTGAGCGGCGCCGCCTTGCGCCGGCTGGCGGGGTGGGTTGCGGGGCTGTGGAGCGGCGCCATGGCCGGCGTCGCCCTCATCGCCGCGCCGACGTTGTTCGCCGTGCTTGCTCGCACCGACGCCGGCCGCGTCGCCTCGATGCTGTTCGAGAAGGACGCCTACGTCGGCCTGGCCGTCGGTACCTTGCTTTTCGTCCTGACGATGCAGCGTGCCCGTATCGACGCCGAGCGCGGCGTCGGATCGCGCTTCAGCACCGACATGATCCTGGCACTCGCAGCGCTGTTCTGCGTCGTCGCCGGGTACTTCGGCGTGCAGCCGATGATCGAAGCGTCGCGACAAGGCAGTGGCGGCCTGTCTTTCGGAGCGCTCCACGGCATCTCGATGGCGTTCTTCGCCGGCAAGCTCGTGGCAGCATCGACGCTTGCATGGCGGCTGACGGCAGAAGCCGCGGCGAAGCGACCTGCTACGGCTGCTGCGACGACTTCTTGAGGCTCGTGACGCGCTTCCTGGCACGCTTGACCTCGCCGCCCGCGGCCAGCCGCATGTTGCCGAGCACCGTCACCTTCTTGACCTGCGGTCGATGGTTGCCGCTCTTCGCGAACTTGAGCACCTTCACGACCTTGGGGCCGGGCATGCGGCCTTCGCGCTCGGCCTTCTCCTTCGGCACCGGCGGCCGCCACAGCACGAGCAGCTTGCCGATGTGCTGGACCGGCGCTGCGCCGAGCGATGCGCTCAACTCGGCGAACAGGGCCTCGCGGCCGGCGCGATCGTCGGAGAACACGCGCACCTTGACGAGGCCGTGCGAGGTCAGCGCAGCATCGATCTC
>JAYVNL010000347.1:0-9094 GCA_043758495.1 Rhizobacter sp. | reverse complement strand
GCGAGGCGCTTGGCCTCGTCCTTCTCGCCCCAGAGCGGGCCGATCATCGCGTCGACCTCCTTGCTTTTCCAGCCCGAGTGCGGGCTCGGCCCGAACATCGCGAAACCGGTGGAATCGTTCGGATCGCCGATGGCGTTGCCCCAGTTGTAGAACGCCATCGGTGCGAGCTTGTGGCCGAGCCGCAGCTCGAAATGCTTGGCGATCTCGTAGACCTCGATCTCGGCCTCGATGCCGACCTTGCGCCACATGCCCACGATGGCCTGCACCGTCTCGTAATCCTTTGGCAGGTAGCCGCGCGTGGTTTGCACCGTGAACTTCACCGGCTTGGCCACGCTGTAGCCCGACTTGGCGAGCAGGCTCTTGGCCAATTCGGGGTCGTATTTCGTCTTCGTGCTCGCGTCGAAAGCGGCGTACTGCGGTGCCTGCAGCGTGTCGATGACGACGCCGTAGCCGCGCAGGAGCCGCGTCACGATCGCCTTCTTGTCGATGGCGAGCACAGCAGCGCGGCGCACGTTCTCGTCGGTCATCGGCGCCGAGTCGGTGATGAAGAGCATCGCGATGTCGGTGATGGGCGCGCTTACGCCGGAAAGCGCGGGCAGCTTCTTCAGGCGATCGAATTCCTCGAAGGGCACGCCGAACGTCACGTCGGACTTTCCGCTCTCGATTTCGGCCACGCGCGCGCTCGGGTCGGTCACGAACTTGACGGTCACGCTCTTGAAGGCGGGTTTCGGGCCCCAGTACTTGTCGAACGCCTTCAGGCGCATGAACGAGCCCTGCACGAACTCCTCCACCTGGTACGGGCCGCTACCGATCGGCTGCTTCTCGAAGCCGGCCGCGCCGACCTTCTCGTAGTGCGCCTTCGGGATCATGAAGCCGGTCAGGAAGGCCATCCACTTGAAGTAGTCGGCGACGTACTGCTTCACGTCGGCGGTGATCTTGTTGCCGCTCACCTGGAAGTTGTCGACGCTCGACCAGATGATCCCGGCCACCGGGTTGCCCGACTTCGGATCGCCGGCGCGCTTGAGGTTCCAGACCACGTCGGCCGCCGTCACCGGCGTGCCGTCGTGCCAGAGGGCGTTGCTGCGCACCTCCATCTCGATCTTGGTCTTGTCGGCGTTCCAGCCCCACTTCGTGAGCACGCCGGGCTGGAACGAGAGGTCGGGTGCCTGCTCGATGTACTGGTCGAACACTGCCTTCCACAAGCCCTGGAAGCCGGGGTTCACCGAAGCCGGGCCGGTGCTCGGATCCCAGCTCGGCAGGCTGGTGTTGTAGGCGATGGTGAGGGTGTCGGACTGCTGAGCTTCCGCCGAGCCCAGCCACAGGCCGGCGAGCGCGGCACCACCGGCAGAAACGAACTGGCGACGATCGAAAAAAGTCATGGCTGCACTCCCTGAAGCTGTTTTGTTGGGTCGAGTGTAGAGTTTGGCGAAACCCCGCGACCCAGGAGTAAAGCATATGACAGGCCAGACGATCCACATCACCGCCACCGACGGCAGCGGCCGCTTCTCGGCCTACCTCGCGGTTCCCGCGTCGGGCAACGGGCCCGGCCTCGTGATCGCGCAGGAGATTTTCGGCGTCAACGCCACCATGCGCGAGGTCGCCGATCATTTCGCCGAGGAAGGCTATGTCGCGCTCGTTCCCGACCTGTTCTGGCGCATGGAACCGGGCATCGAGCTCGGCTACACGCCCGAAGACTGGCAGAAGGCGTTCGGCTACTTCGGCAAGTTCAACGTCGACCAGGGCGTCGACGACATGCAGGCCGCCATCACCGCCTTGCGGGCGCGGCCCGAGGTGCAGGGCGACGGTGGCAGCAAGCCCGTCGGCACGATCGGCTATTGCCTCGGCGGCAAGCTGGCGTTTCTGGCCGCTTGCCGGACCGACGCAGACGTGTCGGTCGGCTACTACGGCGTCGGCATCGAAGCTGCACTCGGCGAGGCCGACAAGATCAAGCGGCCGCTGGTGCTGCACATCGCCGAGCTCGACAAGTTCTGCCCGCCCGAGGCGCGTGCGCAGATCGTGACGGCGCTCCAGGGCCGACCCGGCGTCACGACCCATGTGTACCCTGGCGCCGACCATGCCTTCGCGCGCGTCGGGGGCGACCACTACCACCGGCCTTCCGCTTTGATGGCGCACGAGCGCACCATCGCCGCGCTCAAGTCCGCCATCGGCCCGCACTACGACCTCTCGGCGCTGTGGGACAAGCATTGCGAGTACGAGTTCGGAACCCGCAACGTCGACCACACCATGTCAACCATGGTGGCCGAGCCCTACGTGAACCACATCCCGACGATGACCGGCGGCGTCGGCTACAAGAACCTGCACCGCTTCTACACCGACCACTTCGTCAACAGCAATCCGCCCGACACCGCGCTGTTGCCGATCTCGCGCACCGTCGGCGCCACCCAAGTGGTCGACGAGATGCTGTTCAGCTTCACCCACACCACGGAGATCCCGTGGATGCTCCCCGGCGTCGCACCCACGGGCAAGCGCGTCGAGGTGCCGCTGGTGGCGATCATCAACTTCCGTGGCGACAAGCTTTACCACGAGCACATCTACTGGGACCAGGCCAGCGTGCTGGTGCAGGTCGGCCTGCTCGACGCGAAGCTGCTGCCGGTGGCGGGCGTGGAGACGGCGAGGAAGCTGCTCGACGAGACGCTGCCGTCGAATGCGTTGATGGAAAAGTAGCCGCGTCGGCACGTGGCGACATGTCTAGGTTCGCAACAAACCCGAGTACTACCGCCTGCTGCAGACCGTTCGCGAAGATGGCAGATCGGTTTTGTACCCGGTGGATGCGGTGGAGCAGACAGCCCGGCATTCGGGCGCGGCGACCACGACGTCAACGTTGCTCTGAGTGCCGTGCTTCAGTCCCTCAGCGCATCACTCATGACCGCTGAAAGACTTGCCGAGCCGTCGGCTCGAGCGCTGCAATGCTTGTCGCCAGCAAACTGATTGCGTCGGGCCGCGGCTTGGCCGCCGCGTTGGTTCGCCGTGCTCCTCACGTCGAGCTCGACTGGGACACGCGGCAGAAAAGCCGCTTCGACGCCACCGATTCCGAGGGCACCCGCTTCGGCGTGTTCCTGCAGCGCGGTCACATCGTGCGCGGCGGCGACGTGCTGGTGCGCGACGACGGCACGCTCGTCGCGGTGCGGGCGCTGGCGCAGCCGCTTCTGGTCGTGACGTCGGGTGAAGGCGGCTCGCCGCACGATCTGTTGCGCGCGGCGTATCACCTCGGCAATCGACATGTGCCGCTCGAGGTGCGCATGGATCGGCTGCAGTTCGAGCCGGACCACGTGCTCTCGGAGATGCTGCGCAGAATGGGGCTGCAGGTCGCTGCCGTCGACGCTGCCTTCGAACCCGAGGCCGGCGCCTATGGCCCGGGCTCGGATCATGGCCATGGTCACGATCACCACGGCCACACGCACGAGTGAACGGCGCCACCCTCCTGATGCTCCTGCGGCTCGCCTCTCCAAGCCTGCCGGTGGGCGGCTTCAGCTACTCGGAGGGCATGGAGAGTGCGGTCGAGTCGGGCTGCGTTGGCAACGAGGCGCAGGTGCTCGATTGGTTGCGCGATCAGTTGCATCTCGGCCTGGCGCGAAGCGACCTGCCGGTGCTCGCCGGCGCGCTGCTCGGCTGGCGAGCGAGGGACTTGGAGCGCGTCGCCGAATGGAATCTCTGGTTCGCGACGACGCGCGAAACAAGCGAGATGCGCCAGCAGACCGAGCAGATGGCCCGATCGCTGTCGCAGTGGCTTCGCAATCGCGGCGGCTCCGAGCCGCGCCTCGCGACACTCGAAGCGCTGAGCCCGGCGCCGACCTGGCCGGTCACATTCGCGCTCGCTGCTGCGCTGACAGACGCCGACTCGACCGACGCGTCGCTCGCCTTCACCTCAGGCTGGGCCGAGAACCTGGTCCAGGCGGCGATGAAATCGGTGCCGCTCGGCCAGCTCGCCGGCCAGCGCATCCTCGACGCGCTGGCGCTCGAGATTCCCGCCGCCGTCGAGGCTGCGCGCGGCGTGAGCTTCGACGATCTGCAGGCGTTCACGCCGATGCTCGCGATCCTGTCGTCCCAGCACGAGGTCCAATACTCCCGCCTGTTTCGTTCCTGAGGAACACGATGACCGCCCTGCACCACATCCCCCGCCGCACCCGCCGCCTGCCGCCGCTTCGGGTCGGCGTCGGCGGCCCTGTCGGCTCGGGCAAGACCACCCTCGTCGAGATGCTCTGCAAGGCGATGCGCGATCGCTACGACCTCGTCGTCGTCACCAACGACATCTACACGAAGGAAGACCAGCGTCTTCTCACGGTCGCCGGGGCGCTCGAGGCCGACCGCATCATGGGCGTCGAGACCGGTGGCTGCCCGCACACCGCGATTCGCGAAGACGCATCGATCAACCTCGAGGCGATCGACCGCATGCTCGGCAAGTATCCCGATGCCGACATCGTCTTCGTCGAGAGCGGCGGCGACAACCTGGCAGCGACCTTCAGCCCCGAGCTCTCCGACCTCACGATCTACGTCATCGACGTCGCCGCCGGCGAGAAGATCCCGAGGAAGGGCGGCCCGGGCATCACCAAGAGCGATCTCTTCGTGATCAACAAGACCGACCTCGCGCCCTACGTCGGCGCCAGTCTCGACGTGATGCGCACCGACACGCTGAGGATGCGCGGCGAGCGGCCGTTCGTGATGACGAACCTGAAGACGCGCGACGGCCTCGCCGACGTGATCGCCTTCATCGAGCAGCGCGGCATGCTGCGCGAGGACGCGGCTACGACTTGAGCGCGGCCTCGAGCGACGGTGCTGCGGCGTCCTTGGCGGAGACCACCGGCACCATGCCGGCATCGGGCCAGGCGATGCCCACGGCGGGATCGTTCCAGCGGATCGCGCGCTCGGCGGCCGGTTCGTAGTAGGCCGTCGTCTTGTAGAGGAAGTCGGCGCTCTCGCTGGTGACAAGAAAGCCGTGAGCCAGCCCGGCGGGAACCCACATCTGCTTGCGGTTGCCTTCGCTGATCTCGACGCCGAACCAGCGGCCGAACGTCGGGCTGCCAGGGCGGATGTCGACGGCAGCGTCGAACACCGTGCCGTGCACCACGCGCACCAGCTTGCCCTGCGCGTGCGGTGCCAGCTGGTAGTGCAAGCCGCGCAGCACGCCGCGGCTCGAGCGCGAATGGTTGTCCTGCACGAAGCGAACGTCGAGCCCGGTCGCTTTCGCGAACGCACGCTCGCTGAAGCTTTCCATGAAGAAGCCGCGCTCGTCGCCGAACACGCGCGGCTCGAGAACGAGCAAGCCGGCTATCGGCGTCTCGGTGACCTGCATCAGAAGACCGTGTCGCTGAGAACGCGCAGCAGGTAGTGGCCGTAGCCGTTCTTCAGCATCGGCTGAGCCAGCGCCTGCAGCGCCGCCGCGTCGATCCAGCCGGAGCGGTAGGCAATCTCTTCGGGGCAGGCGACCTTCAGGCCCTGGCGCTTCTCGAGCGTGGCGATGAACTGGCCGGCTTCGAGCAGGCTGTCGTGGGTGCCGGTGTCGAGCCAGGCATAGCCGCGGCCCATGATCTCGACGTGCAGGCTCTTTTGCGCCAGATAGCAGGCGTTCAGGTCGGTGATCTCGAGCTCGCCGCGCGGCGAGGGCTTGAGATCGGCGGCCACGTCGCACACGGTCGGGTCGTAGAAGTACAGCCCGGTGATGGCGTAGTTGCTCTTCGGCGCCTTCGGCTTTTCCTCGACGCTGAGAGCCTTCCCGTCAGCGTCGAAGCAGACCACGCCGTAGCGTTCCGGATCCTGCACGTGGTAGGCGAACACGGTGGCGCCGCCGTCGCGGTCGGTCGCGCTCTTGAGCAGCCGCTGGAGGTCGTGACCGTGGAAAATGTTGTCGCCGAGCACGAGCGCGCTTGGCCGCCCGCCGACGAAGTGCTTGCCTAGGATGAAGGCCTGCGCCAGGCCATCCGGACTCGGCTGCACGCAATAGCTGATCGACAGGCCCCACTGGCTGCCGTCGCCAAGCAGGTCGGCGAAGCGCGGCGTGTCCTGAGGCGTGCTGATGACGAGGATCTCGCGGATGCCGGCGAGCATCAACGTGCTCAGCGGGTAGTAGACCATCGGCTTGTCGTAGACCGGCAGCAGCTGCTTGCTCAGCGCGCGGGTGGCCGGATGCAGGCGCGTGCCGGAACCGCCGGCGAGGATGATCCCTTTGCGGTGGATCGGCGAGGCGGCGGTGGCGGTGGCGGTGGCGGTGGTCATCGTGGTCATTTCTGGTCGAGCATTTCGGCGACGCTGCGTTCCACGCCGGTCTCCCACGCGGGAAAGACGAGGTCGAAGGCGGCGCGGGCTCTGGCGGTGTCGAGGCGCGAGTTGGCCGGCCGCGCAGCCGGCGTCGGGTAGGCCGAGGAGGCGATCGGCGAGACTGATTTCGGCGTCACCTTCAAGGCCCGGCCGTGGGCGCGCGCGTAGGCGAAGACATGCTGGGCGTAGTCGTACCAGCTGCACTCGCCGGCGGCGGCGACGTGGTACGTGCCTGCCAGCCCGGGCGCATGCCGGAGCCGGCGCAGCATCGTTGTCGCAGTGTCGGCGAGGAGCTCGGCGCTCGTCGGCGCGCCGGTCTGGTCGGCCACGACCGAGAGCGCGTCACGCTCGCTGCCGAGCTTGAGCATGGTGCGGGCGAAGTTGCCGCCGCGCGAGGAATGGACCCAGCTCGTGCGCAGGATGAGGTGGGCGCAGCCGCTGGCGCGGATGGCCTCTTCGCCGGCGAGCTTGGTGGCCCCGTAGACGCTGAGCGGGCCGGTGGCGTCGTCTTCGCGCCAGGGTGCCGAGCCGCCGCCGTCGAAGACGTAGTCGGTGCTGTAGTGAACGAGCGTCGCGCCGTGCTGGCTCGCTGCACGTGCCAGCACCGCCGGCGCCTCGCCGTTGAGCGCCCTCGCCCGCTCGGGCTCGCTTTCGCACCGGTCGACGGCGGTGTGCGCCGCAGCGTTGACGATGATCTGCGGCGCCACCGCCTGCACCGTCGCCGCGAGCGACTCCGGCACCGAGAAGTCGGCCCGGAGCGGCCCGGGGCTGTCGAAATCGAGAGCGACCACCTCGCCCAGCAGCGCCAGCGAGCGCTGCAGCTCCCAGCCGACCTGCCCGTTCTTGCCGAGCAGCAGGATCTTCACGGCGCCTCCCGCCCCGAGTAGTTCGTGTTGACCCAGTCGCGGTAGGCGCCGCTCTGCACGCGCGCCACCCAGTCGGCGTGATCGAGGTACCAGCGCACCGTCTTGCGGATGCCGGTGGCGAAGGTCTCGGCCGGCTTCCAGCCGAGCTCGCGCTCGATCTTGCGCGCGTCGATGGCGTAGCGGCGGTCGTGGCCGGGCCGGTCGGTCACGTAGGTCACGAGCCGGCCGTAGCTGCCGGCCGGGTCGGGCTTCATCTCGTCGAGCAGTGCGCACACCGTCTGCACGATCTCGATGTTCGGCTTCTCGTTCCAGCCGCCGATGTTGTAGGTCTCGCCGAGCCGGCCGCGCGCCAGCACTTCGCGAATGGCGCTGCAATGGTCCTTGACGTAGAGCCAGTCGCGCACCTGCTGGCCGTCGCCGTACACCGGCAGCGGTTTGCCGGCGAGCGCGTTGACGATCATCAGCGGGATCAACTTTTCGGGGAAGTGATAGGGCCCGTAGTTGTTCGAGCAGTTGGTGGTGACGACCGGCAGGCCGTAGGTGTGGTGCCAGGCGCGCACGAGGTGGTCGCTGGCGGCCTTGCTCGCCGAATACGGGCTGTTCGGCTCGTAGGTATGGGTCTCCGTGAACGGCGGGTCGGTCTTGCTCAGCGAGCCGTAGACCTCGTCGGTCGACACATGATGGAAGCGGAACGCGGTCTTTTCGTCGGCGCCGAGCGCCGACCAGTGCGCGCGCGTGGCTTCGAGCAGCGCGAACGTGCCTTCGACGTTGGTCTTGATGAACGCGCCCGGGCCGTGGATGCTGCGGTCGACGTGGCTCTCGGCGGCGAAGTGCACCACCGCGCGCGGCCGGTACTCCGCGAACAGGCGGTCAAGCAGTGCGCGGTCGCCGATGTCGCCCTGCACGAAAGCGTGGCGGGCGTCGCCATCGAGCGAAGCGAGGCTCTCGCGGTTGCCGGCGTAGGTGAGCGCGTCGAGATTGACGACCGGTTCGCCGACCGCTTCGAGCCAGTCGAGGACGAAGTTCGAGCCGATGAAGCCGGCGCCCCCGGTGACGAGGATCATGGGATGGAGTCGAGGCCGGACCCGGCCGACAAAACGGAAACCGCCATTCTAGGGAAGCCGGGGCCGCACCCGGCGGTTGCTCGACGACTGGTGTCGGTGCCTAGACGCTGCCGACGATGAGCCCGGTGCCGACGGCAGCGAGCGTCAGCACCAGAGCCAGCATCAGCAAGCTGCCGAAGCTGCGCGGCTCGTCGACCCGGATGTCGAGCGCCGCGAAGGTGGAGTCGGGGAACTGCATGGCGTCACGATACGGGCCATCGCGCAGACGCGCATCCCCCAGGCGACGGATGACAGGCCGAACACGGCAATCCCGCACGAAGAGAACTGCAACAAGGCAAACGGCCAGCAGTCATGAACCTGCTGGCCGTCGTCATCGATGGTGGGTCTGGTCGAGCAAGGAAGCAGTGCCGGCCTGGACAGCTCGCGCTGGCTCGTCGGGCACCTGCTCCAGGCCGAGGGCGCCGACCGGGCGATGCGCTCGGTGAGCCATCAGATGCACGCTGCCCGGTTCCCGGTGCACCGGGACCTCGCCGGCTTCGACTTCGAGAGGGTACGGTTCTACTGGACAGTAGACCGGGTCAACGCGCTCGAGCAGGAGAAGGCGCAAGGCAAGGCCGGGCGCATCGCGCTCAGCTTGCTTCGCGTGGACCTCGTGATCCTCGACGAATTCGGCTACCTGCCGTTCAGCCAGGCCGGCGGGGCGCTGCTCTTCCATCTGCTGAGCCGCCTCTACGAGCACACCAGCGTGATGATCACGACCAACCTGGACTTCGCTGAATGGTCGAGCGTGTTCGGCGACGCGAAGATGACAACGGCACTCCTCGATCGCCTGACCCATCACTGCCACATCGTCGAGACCGGCAACGAGAGCTACCGCTTCCTGCACAGCAC
>JAYVNL010000346.1:0-9103 GCA_043758495.1 Rhizobacter sp. | reverse complement strand
ACGCCCAACAAGGCGATCGATCTGGACGCTTCGCCGCGCACGGCCAGGCCGGCACCGGACACCATGGGCGACACGGCGGCCACTTCGGGCATCGCTTCCAGCACGGGGACGAGCAAGCCCCAGTTGGCGATCGAGCGCGGCCGCTGTGCGCGTGCCTGGGTTTGCACGAGCGCGGTCGTGCCGGGGGCCGGCGCGCGTGCCGGAATCACCACGTCGTCCAGGGCGCTGACGGTCACGTGCGCCTGAGTGCCCAGGGTCTTGTCGAGAGTGTTGCGCTGCAGGCCCGTGATCAGCGCCGAGATATACGCGACGACCGCCACGCCCGCGGCGACGCCGACGATGATGAGCACGGTCTGCATGCGCCCCTCGCGAAGGAAGCGGATTGCCACCTGGCGTTCGAAGCCGAGCCAGCTGACCATGGTGTCCGGCCTCAGCGCCCCATCGCGTTGGTCAGGGCCGAGCCGCCATCTTCGCGGGTGGCGCTGCGAGCACTCGGCCGCGATGGTCCGGCGATAGGGGTCTTTGGGTCGGTGCGGACGCGCTGGCCGGGCTTGGCCACGGTGCCGAGCAAGACCATGTCGCCGGCGGCGAGTCCGTCGAGCACCTCTGCCGCTTCCAACGTGCGCAAGCCCAGGCGCACCTTGCGCTCTTCCGCCCGGCCGTCACGTTCGACCAGCACCGTGGCAGTGGCCGCTGATTCATCGCCACGCAAGGCAGACGTCGGCACGACCAGCGCAGCGTCGCGGCGCGCTGTCTCCACTTCGAGAGACAGCGTCATGTCTTCGCGCAGGAAGGCCGGGGACTGCTGTGACAACGAGAACTTGACCTCGACGGCGCCCCGTTGTGCATCCACGAGGGGTGAGATCGACTGCACGCGCGCGCTGAAACGCTGGTCGGGGAAGGCATCGGCGAGCACGCTCGCCACCTGGCCGACCTGCAGCTGCTCGAGAAAGCGCTCGTCCACTTGCGCGACCAGTTGCCTCGGGCCGGCGAGAGCCAGGCTCAGGAGGGCGCGGCCGGGCTGCACGATCTGACCGGGTTCGACCAGGCGGGCCAGCACCCTGGCATCGGCCGGCGCCGTCAACACGGCCTGATCCAGGCGCGCCCGCGCCGCCACCGTGGCGGATGCGGCCAAGGCCAGTTGGGCCTGGGCCTGTGTCACGTCGGTACCTTGATCGGCATTGGCCGCGCTCTGCGCCCGCGCGGCGGACTGCTGCGCCTGCGCGACGGCGGCGCCGCGCTGTGCTTCGTCGAGGCGCGCCTCGCTGAGAAAGCCCTTGGCCACGAGGTCCCGCGTGCGTCGCAGGTCGGCTTGCGCCGCAACGAGCACCGAATCGGTCTGCGCCATCGCGGCCTGCGCTCCGCTGCGCCCCGTGCTGCGCAGTCCGGCCAGGCGCGCTGCAGCCTGGCGTTCGCTGGCCTGGGCCTGCTCCAGCGCGGCGCGCAGTTCGTCGCTTTCGAGACGGACCAACGCTTCGCCTTTGGTAACTTGTGCGCCTTCGGCTACGGCGACTTGGAGAACACGTCCCGTTATCGTGCTGCCCACGTCGACGCGGGACAGCGTCGCGACCCGGCCAGAAAACTGAAGCGTGCGCACCAGGTGAGTAGCTCGAACGCTCGTGGCAGGTACAAGGGGGGCACGATTCGCCCACCCAACCAGCCCAATGGCGAGGACAGCCGCGAGTGCGAGAACCATGACGATCGAGCGGCGCGGCAGACGCCACAACGCGAGCGCTCTCGCGCCCAGTCGTGAGGAGTTCGAGAGGTCAGGCTTTCGATCGGCAGCGAACGGTTCGCCCATGATGCCTTCCTGCAAGACGAGCGCCACTCGGAAGCCCCCTCACCGATCCAAGCCGCGGGGAAATGGCACTCAGGACGAGTGAAGCACGGTACCGCCCTTGTCCAGCACGCGCACGTCGACCGGGAACGCGAGCCGCACGCTCTGTGTGACCACGCAGAACTCTTCGAACTGCCCGAGTATTCGGCCCAGCTGGGTAAGCGAAGACGCGGCTATTTCGAGATGCAAATCGACGGCAATGCGGCCGACCCGCAAGCGCTTCTCGGCATTGCGCACCATCTGTACTGTGGCAACGGCGCGCAGGGGACCGGGATCGTTCTTGAACTTTCGCATTGCGAACAGCAGGCTTGCGGCCAGGCAATTGGCCACGGCAACGGCGAGCAGGCGGACCGGGCTCGGACCCGCGTTGCCTCCAAGCGGCGCCCGCTCGTCGGTAAGCAGGACCGGAATGTCCGGGTCGTCGAAGTGCGCTTCGAAACGATAGTCCGACTGCTGGACCAACTCGATCCGAAACCCGCTGTCGGAGGCGACCGTCTCATCGTGCGCCATGCGGGCAGCTACTCAGACCGAGCATCGAGTACAGCGGGCAAAAGCTCACCAGTCCTGTGAGCAGCGGCACGATGCCGAGATATCCCCAGGGGCCGATCAGGCCCGCGACGGAGAGGCCGATCAGCGCAATGCCCGCGCCAACGCGCAGAGCACGGTCGAGACTTCCTAGATTTGCTTTCATGGTCGCGCTTTCGAGTGAGAGGCAGACCCGCATCGTCGACCGCTGAACCGATGCGCCGTTTGTTCCACATCAAGAATTCCCTCTGTTCGTCTCAGGCGCTGCGAACACCACAGCCGATCTGCTTGGAACTCGCGGGTTATGGAGGAAACATGGCCTATGACCTGCGGCTCAGCAACTCAGCACCAGGCGAGCGCTTGAACGGAGCACCGTGATGTCGCTCTTTCAGTTGGTGGCGCCGGCACGGCGATATTTTGCGAAAAGCGAATGGCAAGCGTCCACGCGGCCCCCGATGCGCGAATGAAAGCTCGGCCCCCGCGCGGCGCGCGCACAGAGCTCTGCCTTCACGCATTCCAGAAGGCGGTGGTCTTCGCGGCCGCGCGGAGCGCACGTTCGCAGCGCTTGACGCTTTCACGCTGGCGGGCGGTGAGCCAGCCGACGGCAAACCATGCGCGCGGCTCGGTTGCGGCTTCTGCTCGAAAGACTTCGGCGGAAATCCGCTGGTCGTTGTATTTGCCAAGCGCCTCCTGAGCCTGTTGCCATTTCTCGAGATAGCGTGTGACCCGTTTGCTGCCAAAAATCGGTGCAGCGAACTCGCTGAGGTAACGCAAACGCTTGAGACGCTTGCGAACCCGATGCTGCAAGGCGAGGTCCAGTTTGGTGAAACGCTTGGCGTCGCGTCTGAGGTCGGCGCGAAGTTTGTCCAGCCGCCCGGCGATGCGTACCCGCACGTGGCGGCTATTGCTACCGTCACCGCCCAGCGGTTCCGGCGGTTCGTGACAGAGCCCGAGCACGGCGAGAAGCGTTCGCTGGAACGCCGGGTCGCGTACGACCGTCTGCGGCCGACGCGGGTGGTGCTCGATCTTTGGGTCGACAAAGGAAGGTGCTCCGGCAGCGTCGATCGCCGCTCGCATGGCCGGCATGACGATCACACGATCGCGATGCTCGCCCAGCTCCCGAAACGTGCTCCTCAGTATGGGCTCCCACGCCGGATCGATTCCGTTGCCGAGCGGGGTCAATTCGCGCAGGACGGTTCGCAAACGGCGCAGCCCGATGCGAAGCTGATGAACGAGTTCCTCATTGGTGGCGCCTGCGCCCACCTCACTGGCATTTCCAAGAACTTGCGCAAGACAACTCTGAACCGTTGCGATCAGAAAGGCGGCGGCGCCGCACTTCGTGTCGACTGCCGGCGGCACGGCCTTCACGGGACGCCCTTCCGTCTCGCCGCGGGCGAGGCGTGCGCCGTGTTCGGCTTTAGATACGGTAGAAAGGCAAAGCCCGTATCGATCGGCCCATTGCCCGGCGAGGCTGACAAGCGCCATGACACGACCGGACTTCAGTTCGAGCTCGAATTCGCAGATGTCGATCGAACGATCGTCGGAGATGATTTTCCCGGTATCCAGAGCGAGTTCGATGCGTGCTCCAGCGACTCGCACTGTCCGCTTCGTGCGCATCACATCGGTGCGAAATCGCACCGATAGCGCAGCGCTGAGGCCACTCGCCCCGCTCGGGTCGATGGCCTTTTTTAGCGCCGCGCCGGCGGGTGTCCCGTCGTGGCGCGTCAGGTCGAGCGCGGGCTGTGCGTTGCCGCCTGGCGCCGTCACTGCAACGTTGTGCTCGATGCGGCGAATCGAGTCGGCAGTGGCCACTTTGGCGGTCTGCACCCAACGACGGCCCTCCTTGCGCAGGCGAAGAGACACCCCGTGTCTGGCCAGGCGTCCGTCAGCGGTGTCGAAGTAGACGGCCTGCATTCGCTCCCGGTGGAGAAGGCCACGCTCGAGCGCCTTCTCGAGCACGGCACGCTTGCCTGGTTGTACCGCGAATTTCAGCTCGATTTCATGCATTGCGAAAGCGCTGCGACAGGTGGTCCTGAAGCACCACGACCGGTTCGCTGGATCTGCACGCGGGCGCTTACCGGCCTTCACGAACGGCCGGAGCGTCGGCGTTTCGGTCGTCCCAATAGCCTTCTTGTCCATGCGCGTCATGGAGTTGCGTTTCATATTCGCGGTCGATGCGGGCCCACCCCTCGTACTCAGGGCCCGCTTTGACTGCCTCACGTGTCAGGGTCGTGAAGACCTTGCGTTCGGCCCAGTCGATGCGGTCGATCCAACGCGTCGCGACCAGCACCATCTTGCCGCCCGGCCACCCGTTGCGGGTGTCGACCACCAGATAGCGGATCGCCCACGACTTGTCATCGAAGATGAAATCCTGGACATGGCCGATGCTGTCGTCGCTCGCCTGGATGTGATAGCCGGTCACCCTGTCGGTGCTTCGAAGATGCACGTCTTGCAACGTGACCTCAGGCACGTCGCGCCAGCGCTCCATCTCGCGTCCGATTTCTCGCCGTGGCGGTGAGAAGCTAGCGATGACCGGATCAGCGCTGACCCCCCACAGGTCGCCCCCGTACCAGTAGTCTCCGAAACCATAGTGGTCGCGATAGTCGAACTCGTGCTGACGCGACACCGGCTTATGGGTGTCGATGTCGGGGCTCGTTCTGACCTGTTCGCGAGTCAGCGAAACCTCGACGACGCCGCTGCCGCCGAGGGGGGACTTCACGGAATACGGCGAAATCAGAACCTTGCGCCCGGTCAGCCACGTTCCAGTGTCGACGACGAGGTACCGGATGGTCCAGCCTTCATCGTCGAAATAAGCATCCTCGACGTGGCCGATGGTGCCATCGGCAGCCTTGACGGTGGACCCGTTCAACGCACTTACTTCGCGCAACATGATTCGAACTCCTGGAAGTCACAGCTCGTGCGGTCGAAAGGGCCATCGCGTGGCGGCCGCAGCGAACTTTTGTCTGCCGGCCCCGCGCGATCCTCAACCGGCGAGCGCGAAGGTGCGGGGCTTTGCCGATGCATCGGTGGCTGCGATCGCAGCAGCAACGCCGCCGTCGCCCCTGACGAGGAGGATCGGCACCGGCGTGGCGCGAAGGATCTACTCCGCGTCGCTACCGATCATCATTCTCCGCAGTCCGCGACGGCCATGCGTGCCGAGCACGATCATGTCGGCGCGCCATTCCCTGGCTTCGCGAACAACGACGTCGGTGAGAGTGCCCGTGAGCCTTTCGAAAAGCTGCGTCTCGACCTCGAGGCCAGCCGTTTCGACCGCTTCCCGACCGCGTTTGAGTATTTCGTGGCCGTGCTCGCGCAGCTGCTTGAACACCTGACCGTCGACGTCGGCGTACGAGTCGAGGCCGTTGCCGTAGACGAAATCGTCGACTGCGTGAATCAGGCGAAGGCGCGCACCAGTCACCTTGCCGAGCTTGATGGCTTCGTTCAAACCGCGGTCTGAAGTGGGGCTGCCGTCGACCGGAACGAGTAGGCGTTGGTACATGGTGAGTCTTCCGACGCTTTTGCGAGTGTTATGCGGCCGCCAGTTTCGTGGCTGGATTCGTCGTATGTCTTGACCCAGATCAAGACACGGATGTCTCGTCCGTCGAACTTGCGCAACCTTCGTTCGCAGTGCGACGGACAGGCACAAAGCGCCACCGTGCCGGCCCGGTTGATGACGTGCTCGGAGCAACCTATGGTCGAACGGCCACTTTCCTCGGTCGGTAAGGGCGACCGCCGCTGTCCTTGCGCCTCGTCAATCGCTTCCGGTTCGTGCCAGCGCACCCTCTCGGAGCGGGGACGCCGCCCGCGCCGGCGCGGTGAGCCATGCAGGAGAGTTCGGATGTCGAGTATCAAGAGCGTGCGAAGCCTCGCAAGGCCCCAGCCGTGCCAAGAGCAGCGCGGCCGCCGCCGCTATTCAGTGGTCATTGCCACGGCGGCGCTGGCGCTGGCCGGCGCGCTCATGTGGGCGTGGCCGGCCCACGGTGCCGAGCTTGCCAGCGCGCTGGTTCGCTCCGGCGGCACCGGCGAGATGACCGCGTTCGACGGCATCGTGCAGGCGCTGCGCCAGACCGTCGTGGCGGCGCAGGTGTCGGGCGCCGTCGTGGCGCTCGACGTGAAGGCTGGCGAGACCGTCAAAACGGGCCAGGTGTTGCTGCGCCTGGACGCGCGGGCCGCCGAACAGTCGGCCGCCGCCGGCGATGCGCAGGTACAGGCCGCGCGCGCCTCGGAGCAGGCAGCCACGAAGGATTTCGAACGGCAGAGGCAACTGTTCAAGCAGAACTACATCAGCCAGGCGGCGCTGGAACGGGCCGAAGCGCAGTTCAAGACCACGCAGGCGGAGGTGGCGGCACAGGTGGCCGGCGCGGGCGCGGCGCGAACTACCTCGGGCTTGTACGTCGTCAAGGCGCCGTATGGCGGCGTGGTCGCCGAGGTCGCCATCGTCCTCGGCGACATGGCGATGCCGGGCCGGCCGCTCGTCACCTTGTACGACCCGGCTGCCTTGCGTGTCAGCGTCAATGTGCCGCAAGCGGTGGCTTCCCGGCTGAACGGCGAGACACCGGCGCGAGTGGAATTGCCGGGGCTGCCTGCCGACCGCCAATGGGTCAAGCCGGTGAAGGCGCAGGTGCTGCCGACGGCGGATCCCGCCACCCACACGCTCGAGCTTCGCCTGGAACTTCCCGCCGAGCTACAAGGCGTGACGCCCGGCATGTTCGCGCGCGCCTGGCTGGCGGCGCCAGCCGGCAACGTTGGACGACTGTATGTACCGCTGCAGGCCACCCTGCAGCGTGCGGAACTGCAGGCCGTCTACGTCATCGGTGCCGACGGCCGGCCGGCCCTGCGCCAGGTGCGGCTCGGCCGCAGCGCCGACGGCCAGGTCGAGGTGCTGGCCGGCGTCAGCGCGGGCGAGCGGGTCGCGCTCGATCCACAAGCCGCTGCGCGTGCGCGCTGAAAGCACGACATGACGCCACGCCTGGGCATCTCCGGCCGCATCGCCGCGTTTTTCCAGACGGCGCAGATCACGCCGCTGCTGGCGCTGGTCGCGCTGCTGCTCGGCGCCTTCGCGGTGATGGTGACGCCACGCGAGGAAGAGCCGCAAATCAACGTGACGATGGCCAACGTGCTGGTGCCCTTCCCGGGCGCGTCGGTGCGCGATGTCGAGCAGATGGTGGCCACGCCGGCCGAGCAGGTGCTGTCGCAGATCGCCGGCGTCGAGCACGTGATGTCGGTCTCGCAGCCGGGCATGGCCATCATCACGGTGCAGTTCAAGGTCGGCATCCCGCGCACCGAGGCGCTGGTGCGCCTCCACGACACCGTCAACTCGAATGCCGACTGGCTTCCCCGGGGCCTGGGGGTCGGTGCGCCGATCATCAAACCCAAGAGCATCGACGACGTGCCCATCGTCGCGCTGACGCTGCACGCGAAGAACGCAGGCACGGGCCCCTACGACCTCGAACGCGTGGCCCACAGCATGGAGGCGGAGCTCAAGCGCGTCCCCGGCACGCGCGAGGTGACGACGATCGGCGGCCCGGGCCGCGCCGTGACGGTCGAGATCGATCCGGCGCTCATGGCCGGCGCCGGTGTCACCGTGGCCGATCTGCGCCAGGCGCTGGAGTCGGCGAACGTCGGCCTGCCGGCGGGCGACCTGTTGGCGGGCAATCGCGCGGTGGCGGTCGAGGCGGGAGCGTTCCTGCGCGATGCGCGCGAGATCGGCGAACTGGTGGTCGGCGTGCATGCCGACAAGCCGGTGTTCCTGCAGGACGTTGCCCAGGTACGCGACGGCGCGCTACCAGCCACGAGCTACGTCTGGTACGGCGCGGCCGGCAAGGATGCCGCAGACTTTCCTGCCGTCACGCTCGCGATCACGAAGAAGCCCGGCGAGAACGCGATCAGCGTCGCCGACGCGGTGATGCGGCGCGTCGACGTGCTGCGCAACACCGTGATCCCGCAGGGAATCGCGGTGGCCCAGACGCGCAACTACGGCGCGAGCGCGAACGACAAGGCGATCAAGCTAATCGAGAAGCTGCTCTTCGCCACCACGGCGGTCGTGGCGCTGGTGTTCTTCGCGCTCGGAAAGCGCGAGGCGGCGATCGTCGGCGCGGCCGTGATCCTCACGCTCACGGTCACGCTGTTCGCCTCCTGGGCCTGGGGCTTCACGCTGAACCGCGTGTCGCTGTTCGCGCTGATCTTTTCGATCGGCATCCTGGTCGATGACGCGATCGTCGTGGTCGAGAACATCCACCGGCACCAGGTGCTCGAACCGCACAAGACGCTGGTCGATTTGATCCCCGGCGCGGTCGACGAGGTCGGTGGCCCGACGATCCTCGCGACGCTGACCGTGATCGCCGCGCTGCTGCCGATGGCCTTCGTCTCGGGGCTGATGGGCCCGTACATGAGCCCGATCCCGATCAACGCGAGCATGGGCATGCTGCTGTCGCTGGCGATCGCCTTCGTCGTCACGCCATGGCTGGCGCGGCTGTGGATGAAGGCCACGCCGGCGGGCACCGAACACGCCGCGCCCAGAGGCCTCGCCGCGAAACTGGGGCCGTGGTTCGAGCGCATCTTTCGCCCGCTGCTCGACGACCGGCGCGGCGGGCGCAACCGGGCGCTGCTGGGCGCCGGCGTGGCGGCCCTGATCGCGATCTCGCTCGCCCTGCCCGCGACCGGCCTGGTGCTGCTGAAGATGCTGCCCTTCGACAACAAGTCGGAGTTCCAGGTCATCGTCGACATGCCCGCCGGCACGCC
>JAYVNL010000345.1:0-2936 GCA_043758495.1 Rhizobacter sp. | reverse complement strand
CGAGGTCGCCGTTGTCACGCAGGCGGCGGGCGAAGGCGGTCTCTTCTTCCTGCGTCAGGAGGGGGACGCGGTTGGCACCGCTGATGTAGGCGTCGAGGTTGCCGAGCGAAGGGATGACGGCCCACGGGTCGCGGACCGAAAGAGCATTCAAAGGGGTCATGTTCATAGCGGTATCAGACATCAATGACCCCTTTCAGTTCAACAAATATTAGCACTCGGACCTCGAGAGTGCTAAGGCGCGGCCAATGGCGTCGATGGGTCGGTGCTATGGCTTCCCGGCAAGCGCCGTGCGCAAGAGCGCACGTCTAGCTAAAGCCCGTATCCATGCGATCCAGAAGATCGTCGACGGCCGCCAGCAGCTCGGTGACGTCGACCGGCTTGGTCAGGTAGCGGACGGCGCCGGCGTCGAGGGCGGCGTCGATCTGCTGGGCGGTGGCGTCGGCGGAAACCGCGATCACGGGCACGCCTGCTGTGGCCGGGTCGGCCTTGAAATGGCGCAGCAGTTCGAGGCCGCTGATGTCGGGCAGGTGCATATCGAGCAGGATGAGGTGCGGCAACTCGGCGCGCACCGCGGCCAGACCGTCGAGTCCGGCCACGGAAACCTCCAGATGGACCTGCTGCCGCAGGGCCAGGATGCCGCGCATGACCTCGACGTTGGTCTCGTTGTCCTCGATGTAGCGGACGATCCGGCGGTGATAAGCGGCGGGAATCGATTCCAGCGCGTCCAGCGACGATCGCACGGTGTCGGGATCGACCGCCTTCGGGATCCGCAGGATGAACGACGAGCCCTCGCCCGGCACGCTCTTGACGCGGATCGAGCCGCCCATCAGCTCGGCGAGGCGACGGCTGATGACGAGGCCGATGCCGGTGCCCTGCAGGGCCGGCGCGCTGCGCTCGCGGCCAAGCCGGTTGAACGGCCGGAACAGCTGCTCCATCTGGCCGGGCGTCATGCCCATGCCGGTGTCGGTGACCGCGATCTCGACCATCTCGGGCCCGGCCAGGCGGCTGGCGACATGGACGCGGCCACCGTCGATGTTGTACTTGACGGCGTTGCTGAGCAGGTTGGTGAGGATCTGCTTGACGCGGGTGGCGTCGCCCACCACCGCCGCGGTACCGGGCGCGAGGTCCTCGCTGATGCGGATGCCGCGCCCGGCCGCGTCGCTCGCCACCAGAGCGATGGTCGCGCGCACAAGCTCCGGTGCGTCGAGTGTCGTGGTCTGCAGGCGCAGGTTGTCGGACTCGATCCGCGACAGGTCGAGGACGTCGTTGATCATTTCGAGCAGGTGCCAGCCGGCCTGCTGGATCTGCCCGACCCACGGCCGCTGCGTCGGCGCCAGCGGGTGCACGGGATCGATTTCGAGCAGCTGCGCGAAGCCGAGCATGGCATTGAGCGGCGTCCGCAACTCGTGGCTCATGCGCGACAGGAATTCACTCTTGGCGCGGTTCGACGATTCGGCGGTCTCGCGCGCCTTCTCCGCCTCCTCGAGCCGCAGATGCTCGGTGATGTCCTCGACGACGCCGACGATGCGCCACGGCTCGTTGGCGCCGTCGCGCAGCAGCGACACCGTCGCCCGCACCGACACCGTCGCGCCGGCGCTGGTGACGATGCGCTTCTGCAGCCGGTACATCGGGATCGCGCCGGCCACGAGCTGCTCCGTCAGCGCGGCTTCTTCGGCGATGTCGTCGGGATGGGTGAGCGCCAGCGAGCCGAGCGACGCCAGCTCGCTATCGGCGAAGCCGGTCAGCTCGCAAAAGCGCGGATTGGCCTGGATCACGCGACCGCCGAGATCGGTGTAGACAACGCCGATCGGCACGTTGTCGAGAATGTTGCGAAAGCGCTGCTCGCTGGCGCGCAACGCCTGCTCGGCGACCTGGCGCTCGCCGACCTCGGCGCGCAGCGCCGCCGTGCGCTCGCGGACCGCGCTCTCGATCCGCCGTGTCCGCCCGGTGCTGATCAGCAGCGACGCGCCGAGCATCGCCGCGGACAGGACGCCGACCGCCGAGAAGATCCACGCACTGCGGTCGCTGGCTTCGGGGATGTCGTCGGCACGCGCCGAGACGCGCAGGTCCCACTGCCGGCCGGCGAAGAGCATCGGTCGTGAATGGCTGAAGGCACCGGGATCGGCGTCGCACAAGCCCGCGCCGCTGAGGGGCCGGCCGTCGATTTGGAGATCGCCGTCGACGATGCACGTCTTCAGGTAGGCCGGCACCTTGCCGGCTAGGCTGGTGATCTGCGCGTCGAGCGCCAGCGCCACGAAGACGACGCCGCGCAGGACCGCCTGGCGGTCGACCGCGTCGGTCGCCTCGCGGTCGTAGATCGCCTGGTAGAGGACGACGCCGATCCGTTTGTCGCCGACATCCTGCTGGGTCAGCCGGAAGCCGGAGGTCGCAGCTGGCAGGCCGGTCTCCGCCGCCGCCGTGATCGCCGCGCGCGCCGACGGGATCGACATCGCGTTGACGCCGAGCGCAGCGCTGTTGCCGAAGGCCGGCTCGATGTAGCGGACGGCGACGACGTCGCCGGTGCCGGCCAGCAGGTCGCCGACGGCGGCCAGGCTCACGCTCGACGGGTCGGGGCTGGCGTCGGTGCGGTCGAAGACGCGGTAGCCGGTGATGCCGTCGGCGCGGGCGCGCGCTTCGAAGGTCGCGATGTCTTCGCGGCGGACCCGCTCGCTCCAGCCCATGGCTTGCACGGCGCCGCCGCCGAGCCAGTTCTCGGTCGCGATCCGCATCTCGGCGCGGCTCGGATGGCGGCTCACGTTGAAGACGCCGCGCAGTGCCTCCAGCGCACGCAGCGGCTCCTGCAGTTGCGTCGCCAGGATGAGCGTGGCGCCCGACGCGTCGTGGTGGAAGGTGGCACGCAGCCGCTCGGCGTTCCAGCGCCCGGCCTGGAGGATGAAGAGGGCCAGGAAGACGGCGACGAGCGTCATCGTCATCCC
>JAYVNL010000344.1:0-2936 GCA_043758495.1 Rhizobacter sp. | reverse complement strand
AGTTCGCCGCCGACCTGAGCAGCGTCAGCGACCTCGCCGACAGCGGCCTCTATTCGATGCTCGTCGACAAGCCTTCGCAGGATAAGAACGGCGGTGTCTCGCTGATCTGCGGCCTCTACCAGTTCGAGCCGACACCGCCGCATGCGGAGCTGCTCGGCCGCATGGCGAAGATCGCGAAGGCAGCGGCCGCGCCGTTCGTCACGTCGATCACCGCCGACGCGTTCACCGATCGCAAGAACCCGCCGCATCCGCTCATGACCCAGGCGATGGAAGCGCTGCGCGAGCTGCCCGAAGCATCGAACCTCGTGCTGCTGGCGCCACGCTTCATGCTGCGTCACCCCTATGGCAAGAAGAGCGATCCGATCAACGCCTTCGCGTTCGAGGAGTTCAGTGCGGACGAAGGCCTGCGCGGCATGCTCTGGGGCCATCCGGCGTTGCTGGCCGCGTCGGTGCTGGCGGCACCGACCGGCAACACGCTGTCGGTCGGCGACCTGCCGTTCCACTACGTCGTCGACGGCGACGGCGACCAAGTGGCGCTGCCGACCACCGAGCGGCTCGTCAACCTCGCGGCTGCGGAGAAGCTGCGACGTGTCGGCATCGACGCGCTGATGGCGCACAAGGGCCAGCCAGAGCTTCGCATCGCCGGGCTCGACGCCGTCAACGGCGACGCCATCGCTTTGAGCGGCTTGCCGAAGCCCGCTGCGCGGATGAGCTTCAGCGCCTCGCTGCAAGGCAAGATGGCCGACGCCGAGAAGCCGGCGAAGGCTGCCAAGGTCAAGGCGGTGGCCCGGGCTGCGGACGACGACGAGACCGCAGGCGCCGACAGCGAAGACGACACCAGCGGCGGCGATGCGGCCAGCGCTGACGCAGACGACGCGGGCGGCGAAACGAGTCTCGACGATCTGCTGGCCAGCCTCGGCGACGAAAGCAGCGCGTCGACCGAAACGAGCGACGACGCACCGGCGGAAGAAGAAGCTGCCGAGGGCGAGATGGACCCCGATCTCGCCGCCTTGCTCAAGTCACTCGAAGGCTGAGGCGCGGCTGTCGGGTCAGTCGCCTGAGGCCGCACCCTCGTCGTCGTCGGGATCGGCGCGCGCCGCCACCCGATAGCCTTCGCTCGACCAGGCGCCGAGGTCGTTGCCGCGGCAGCGCTCGCTGCAGAACGGTCGCCACGGATTCGAGATCGCATAGACGCTGTCGCCGCCGCAGCCAGGGCAACGCACGATGCGGCGCGGCACCTCGTGATCCGGCTCCGCCTCGCGCTCAGGCTCCAGTCGTGACGCCACCGTCGCTCGCCGCTATGCGCAGAGGGTGAGCTCGAAGCCGGTGTCGGCGCTGCTCGGCCGGAGGCGGCCATCGGTCTCCTGGCGCATCAGGCGAACCAGCACCATCAGGCGGTGACCGCTGATTTCGGGCACGAGCTGCAGGGCGTTGTCGAGGCGGACCCGCATCAGCGAATAGACGCGGCCCGATGGCAGCGCCTGCGAGAACTGGCCGCCGACGGCGACGACCTTGTGCGGCGCGCCGGAATCGCGCAGCAGCCCGAGCAGCACCTGCAGCGCCTCCGCCATCGGCATCAGCGACGACACCCATTGCAGCAGGTCACTGCGGCGACGGCCCGGTTCGAGCTGCTGCCACGCGTAGTAGGCGGGCAGGTCGAATTCGCAGGTCCCGCCCGGAATGCTGATACGGCTGCGGATGCTCATCAGCCATTCGTTGCTCGTGAGCACGGCACCGGCCTTGCCCGAGACCTGATTGAGGCGGGCGAAGGCGACGTCGATGCGGCCGATGACGTCGTCGAGCATCGCTTCGGACACGGAAGGGTTGCCGCGATAGCCGGCAAGCTGCTGGCGATGCTTCTCGAGTTCCTTCAGAAGGTCGGACTTGAGGTCGGCGCGCGAGCCGACGTCCATGATCTCGAAGATCGTTGCCAGCGCGTGGTGGTGGTCGACGGCGGCGTCGCGCTCGATCAGCTGGCCGAGGCGGTCGAACAGATGCTCGAGCCGGAGCATCGTGCGGATGCTCTCGTTGAACGGATATTCGTACAGGATCAAGGCGGCGTGAAAACGAAGAGCTGCGGCGCGGGACCGTCGGCCGCCGATTGTTTCATAGCGCTCCGGCGCTGCGATCGGCTCCGTCAGCGCCGCGCCGCGAGCGTGGCCTCCCACAGGCCGCGTACTTCGACGCCGAGCTGCGCGAGCGAGAGCGCGTCGTTGTCGATGACGGCGTCGGCGGCGGCGCGGCGCGCGGCGCGCGTCGCCTGTTGCGCGATCACCGAGCGCACCGCGGCTTCGGTCCAGCCAGAGCGGGCGATGACGCGCTCGACCTGGCGCGCCTCGCTGCAGTCGATGACCCAGACGGCGTCGACGCGGCTGCGCCATCGGCCCGACTCGACGAGAAGCGGAACGTCGAAGACGATGGCGGCCACGTCGTCGCCAGCAGCGGTGGCGCGCCGCTCGGCCTCGGCGCCGATGAGCGGATGCAGGATCGCCTCGAGGCGACGCTTCACGTCGCCGTCGGCGAACGCTGCTTCGCGCATGCGCGCGCGGTCGAGGCTGCCGTCGGCGGCGATGAAGCCGCTGCCGAATCTCGAGCGAATGGCTTCGATCGCGGCGCCTCCCGCGAGCGTGAGCTGGCGCGCGATCAGATCGGTGTCGACCACCGCGGCGCAGTGGTCGGCCAGCATCGTCGAAACCGTGCTCTTGCCGCTGCCGATGCCGCCCGTGAGGCCGATACGAATCGCGTTCACGAGGCCCCCACGCTCCATTCGTACGCTGCCCGCCAAGGGGGCAAGCCCGGCCCTTCGGCGGCCCGGCGCCCGGCCGACCTGCTTCGACGAGGGGTCACCAGCCCATCCAGCCGAGGACCCGCTGCGGCCCGGCGAACATCACGACCAGCCCGGCGCCGGCAAGGAAGGGCCCGAACGGCACGTAGCG
>JAYVNL010000343.1:0-9211 GCA_043758495.1 Rhizobacter sp. | reverse complement strand
CTGACGGCCACCGTCGACTCGAGACTGATCGCCCTCGACGCGCGCACCGGCCTCGCCTGCGCCGGTTTCGGCCGCGCCGGCGAGGTCCGCCTCGAGGTCGGCCTGCTGCAGTGGCCGGGCGAAGTGCAGGTGAGTTCGGCACCGGTCGTGGTCGGCAGCGTTGTCATCGTCGGCTCGGCCGTCGGTGACAACCAGCGCGCCGCCGCGCCTTCCGGCGAAGTGCGTGCCTTCGATGCCCGCAGCGGCGCACCGCGCTGGCAGTGGCAGCCGCTCGATCCCGAAACAGCGGCCCATGCCGGCGCCGGCAACGTCTGGGCACCGATGTCGGTCGACGAAGCGCGCCAGCTCGTCTTCCTGCCGACGTCGAGCCCGAGCCCCGACTTCTTCGGCGGCCAGCGGCCGGGCGCCAACGCGCATTCCGATTCGGTGGTGGCGCTGCACGCGGCCAACGGCTCGCTCGCCTGGGCCTTCCAGATCGTCAAGCACGACGTCTGGGACTACGACGTGCCCGCGCAGCCGACGCTGGCCACGATCGCGATCGATGGCCAGCCGCGCGATGTCGTGATCCAGGCGACCAAGCAAGGCCTGGTCTTCGTGCTCGACCGCGACAGCGGCCGGCCGCTCTTTCCGGTCGAGGAACGCATGGTGCCGCAGGGCGGCGTCGCTGGCGAAGCCTTGTCGCCGACGCAGACCTTCCCCACCGACCTGCCGGCCCTGGTGCCGTCGACGCTGCGCCCCGAAGACGCTTTCGGCTTGACCTTCTTCGACCGCAGCGTCTGCCGCGACCGCATCGCTGCGCTTCGCAACGACGGCCTCTACACGCCGCCGAGCCTGCAGGGCAGCCTGCTGTTCCCGTTCACCGGCGGCGGTGCCAACTGGGGTGGCGTGGCGATCGATCCGGCCGGCATCGTCTATGTCAACACCTCGCGCGCGCCGCACGCCGTGCGCCTGATCCCGCGCGCCGACTTCGCCGCCGAGCGCGAGCGCAACCCCGGCAAGGAAGTGAGCGCGCAGGCCGGCACGCCCTACGGCATGCAGCGCGAGCTCGTCAGCTCGCCGTTCGGCGCGCCGTGCAACAAGCCGCCGTGGGGAACGCTCGCGGCGCTCGACCTGAACAGCCGCAAGCTGCTGTGGGAGGTGCGCCTCGGCACGACCGAGGACCGCCTGCCGCTCGGCATTGCACTGAAGACCGGCATGCCGAATTTCGGCGGTCCGGTGGCGACCGCCGGCGGGCTCGTCTTCATCGGCGCTGCCCCCGACCGCTACCTGCGCGCCTTCGACCAGCGCCGCGGCGACGAGGTCTGGCGCGGCCGGCTGCCCGCTGCCGGCATGGCGACGCCGATGACCTACGTGTGGCAAGGCCGGCAGTACGTCGTCATCGCGGCCGGCGGCCACGGCGAGTCGGGCACGGAGACCTCGGATGCCATCGTCGCGTTCGCGCTGCCGGCAGCCGGCGAGGCATCGCGGAGCTGGTGGGACGCCCACGTCGAGCAGCCTGGCGGTCGCGCGACGGCCGGCTTCGTGGCCGCGGCCGCGCTGCTCGCGGTTGCCGGACCGATGGCGTGGTCGGCGGTCCGCTCGGCCGTGCGGCGGCGGCGCCGTGGCCGGGGCGCGTCGGCCTAGAGCTTCTCCGTCTCGCCCGCCGCCGGCCGCCAGCGCATCAGGCGCTTCTCGACGCCGCCCACCGCCGCATCGAGCGCCAGCGCGAAGACGGTGAGGACAAGGATGCCGGCCATCACGGTGTTGATGTCGAAGGCGCCCTCCGCTTGCAGGATGAGGTAGCCGACGCCGCGCGACGAGCCGAGGTACTCGCCGACGACGGCGCCCACGAAGGCCAGGCCGACGCTCGTGTGCAGCGAGCTGAAGACCCAGCTCGTCGCGCTCGGCAGGTACACGTGGCGCAGCAGCTGCCGGCGGTTGGCGCCCAGCATGCGCGCGTTGGCAAGAACGACCGGGCTCACTTCTTTCACGCCCTGGTAGACGTTGAAGAAGACGATGAAGAACACGAGGGTGACGCCGAGCGCCACCTTGCTGGCGATGCCGAGCCCGAACCAGACCGCGAAGATCGGCGCCAGGATCACGCGCGGCATGCTGTTCAGCGCCTTGATGTACGGATCGGCGATGGCGCCGGCGAGCGGGCTGAGCGCCAGCCAGAGACCCAGGCCGAGGCCGAGCGCGGTGCCGATCGCAAACGCCAGCGCGGTCTCGACGAGCGTGACCCAAAGGTGCTCGTAGATGTCGTGGTTGCCGATGAACCAGGCCCAGACCCGACCAAAGATCTTCAGCGGCTCGCCGAAGAAGAATGCCGCCTGGCGGTCGTTCTCGAACATGAAGTTCGGCAGCAGGCCCGGCGTGGTCAGCAGGTGCCAGGCGACGAAAACCGCGGCGAGCAGTCCGACTTGCCAGACGCGGAGATACCTCATGCCGCGAGCTGCTGCTGGTAGCCCTTCAGCACTTCGTCGCGCAGCACCGACCAGATCGCCTGATGCAGCTCGACGAAGCGCGGCGTGGTGCGCACTTCGGCAACGTCGCGCGGCCGCGGCAGGTCGACCGCGAACTCGCCGATCGGGTGTGAGGCTGGGCCAGCCGAGAGGCAGACGACGCGGTCGCTCAGGGCGATGGCTTCGTCGAGGTCGTGGGTGATGAAGAGTACCGCCTTCTTCTTCGCCGACCACAGTCCCAGCAGCTCGTTTTCCATCAACTGCCGGGTCTGGATATCGAGCGCCGAGAACGGCTCGTCCATGAGGATGACGTCGGGGTCGAGCACGAGCGTTTGCGCCAGGCTGACGCGCTTCCTCATGCCGCCCGAGAGCTGGTGCGGATAGCGATCGCCGAAGCCGCCGAGGCCGACGCGCTTCAGCCAGGCCTCGGCCTGTGCGCCGGCGTCGGCCGCGCCGCGGAACTCGAGGCCGGCCATGACGTTCTGCAGCGCCGTGCGCCACGGCATGAGGCTCTCGGCCTGGAACATGTAGCCGGCGCGCGCATTGATACCGGAGAGCGCCGCGCCGAACACCTCGACCGTGCCACTGCTCGGCGCCAGCAGGCCGGCGGCGACGTTGAGCAGCGTGCTCTTGCCGCAGCCGGTCGGACCGACGACGGCGACGAACTCGCCGGCGCCGACGGCGAGCGTCACGTCTCGTACCGCCGTGTAGCGCTGGCCCGGGGCACCGGGCGAGACGAACGTGCAAGCCACTTCGCGCAGCATCAGCGCCGGTGCGGACCCGGCTTCGCGCACTATCGTCATTTCGCCTGAACGGCGGCGGCAGCGAGCCGGCGCCGCTCCAGCGAGCGCGAGAACGGGCCGAGCACGGCCATCAGCAGGAACGCCGTATTGCCGATGCCCGGGATCGGAACGAGGGCCGCGATCACGAGACGACGCCGCTGATCACGACGAGGCCGGCGATCCGCATCCGCGCGGCGGCGTAGGTCGCCTCCGGCAAGGCCGTGCCGAGCTCCGGGTGGCGAAGCACATGGCGCGCGATCATCGCCAGTGCCTCGCTCCGATGCGCCGAGGGCGTGCCGGGGTCGTGGCTGGTGGCCTCGCTCGCCATGCCTTAGCCCTTCGGATATTTCGCGTTGGCCCGCTTCGCGTACTCGTTGGTCGAGATCGCGGCCAGATCGATTCGCGCCGCCGCGATCTCCGGGTCGATGCTGGCCAGCGCCCGCCGCGCCGTCTCGGCACCGGCGTCGGGGAACAGGCCGTCGACCGAGAGCGCGCCCTTGGCGGCGAGGAAGGCGTCGACGTAGACCGCGCGGTCGCCGAGCAGGTAGTTCTCGGGCACCGCCTTGATGATGTCGCCGGCGCCGGCGTTCTGGATCCACTTGTCGGCGCGGACGATGGCGTTGGCGAGCGCCTGTGCCGTCAGCGGATTCTTGTCGAGGAAGGTCTGCTGCGTGTACAGACAGGCCGCCGGCATCGGCCCGCCGAAGATGCGGTCGGCCTCGGCGACGACGCGGGTGTCGGTGACGATCTTCATGTCGCCCGAGCGCAGCAGCAGCGTGATCACCGGGTCGAGGTTCGACATCGCGTCGATCTGGCCGGAGCGCATCGCCGCGACGGCGCCGCTGCCGGCACCGACGCCGATGATCGACACCTCCCCTGGTTTCAGGCCGGCCTTGCCGAGCACGAAGTTGGCGAGCACGTGGGTCGACGAGCCCGGCGCCGTGACGCCGAGCTTCTTGCCTTTCAGGTCGGCCAGCGACTTGTAGTTCGGCATCGTCTTCGGGTTGATGCCGAGCACGATCTGCGGGGCCCGCCCTTCGAGCACGAAAGCGCGCAGGCGCTGGCCCTTGACCTGCATGTTGATGGTGTGCTCGAAGGCACCGGAGACGACATCGGCGCTGCCGCCGACCAGAGCCTGCAGCGCGCGCGAGCCGCCGGCGAAATCGGCGATCGTGACGTCGAGGCCCTCGGCCTTGAAGTAGCCCTGCGTCTCGGCGATCGTGAGCGGCAGGTAATAGAGCAGGTTCTTGCCGCCGACGGCGAGCGTGAGCCTGGGCTTCTCGAGCGCCTGGGCGCGGGCGCCGAACGGCAGGGCGAGTCCGGCGATGGCGGCCGAGCCGGCACCGAGGACGAGGCGGCGCTTCATGGGGTCTCCTTCGCTGCGCGGGTATCGCGGCCGACTCTAGCAGCGAGATCGAGACGAAGCCGATCGCGCACGTTGAGTTGCGCAGGCGCTCCCGACCGGCGACGAAGGCAGGCGTCTTCGGGCCACGGGTTCTGGATCCGGCGGCGGCACTCCCGCTCATGCTTCGCCAAGCCGTCGCCGTAGAATTCGAGAGGTGAAAATTCGCATCAGCCGCTCGGCGTTGCAGGTAGCGCTGGTGCTCGCGGCCGGGCCTCTTCTCGCGCAGCCGCGGCCGCCTCCGGCAGCGACTCCGCCCGAAGCCAGCGCGTCCGCTGTCGCGGCGCCAGCGGCAACAGCGGCGCCACCGGTGTCGCTCTCGGCGCGCAAAATCTACGAGCAGGCGCGACCTGCGCTCGTGCAGATCCGTACCGTGCTGAAGGGCCAGGCGAGCCAGACCTCGGTCGGCTCCGGCTTCTTTGTCACGCCACAAGGCCACATCGTCACCAACTTCCACGTCGTCAGCGAAGCGGCGCTGAAGCCGGAGCGCCACGACCTCGTCTACGTCACCGCCGACGGCCGCGAAGCGCCGCTGAAGATCCTGCAGATCGACGTCCTTCACGACCTCGCTTTGCTGAAGGCCGGCGACGCCGACGCCAAGAAGCCGTTCGACGCCCTCGCCTTCCGGCCCGAGAGCGAGAAGGTCTCGCAGGGCGAGCGTATCTACTCGCTCGGCAACCCGCTCGACGTCGGCTTTGCGGTCACGCAAGGCACCTACAACGGCTTCGTCAAGCGCAGCTTCTATCCGCAGATCTTCTTCGGCGGCGCGCTCTCGGGCGGCATGAGCGGCGGCCCGGCGCTCGACGAGGAAGGCCATGTCATCGGCGTCAACGTGGCCCGGCGCGTCGACGGCGAACAGGTCAGCTTCCTGGTGCCGGCGACCTTCGCCGCAGCGCTGCTGGCGCGTGGCCGGGACGCGGCGCCGTTCACGCAGCCGGCCTACGCCATCGCCGTCGAGCAGTTGCTGCAGCACCAGGCCATGCTCACCGACCGCTTCATCCAGCAGGGCTGGAAGGAAGCCACCCATCCGCGTTACCACGTGCCGGTGCCGGCCGACATGTTCATGCGCTGCTGGGGCTCGAGCGAGCCGTCGCGCACCGGCGGCCTCGACTTCGAGCGCTCCGACTGCGTCATGGACACGCGCATCTTCGTCGGCGACTTCAACACCGGCACGATCTCGCTTCGCCACGAGAGCTACGACGGCTCCAAGCTCGGGCCGCTGCGCTTCGCGGCGCGCTACTCGCAGAGCTTTCGCAACGAGTCGTTCACGCGACTGGGTCCGCAGCACCAGACCAAGCCGCGCTGCAACGAGGATTTCATCGACCGCGGCGGCCTGCCGCTGCGTGCCGTCGTCTGCGTGCGCGCCTACAAGAAATTGCCCCAGCTCTACGACGTCTCGGTGCTCGTCGCCACGCTCGACCAGAACGAGGCCGGCGTGCAGGGCCGCTTCGATGCCCAGGGCGTGAGCTTCGCCAACGCCCAGCGGCTCGCCCACCACTACCTCGACGCCTACCGATGGACGAAGCCGCCGTCGCCGTGACGCCCGCCGCGGCCGTGCGCATGGCGCCGCTGGCGCTGCTCGAGGCGGTCGACCGCGACGGCCACGTGCGCCAGGCCTGGCGCGTCGAGCGCTGGCCGTTCACCATCGGCCGCGCCCTCGACAACGACGCCGTCCTCACCGACCCGCACGTCGCCGCGCACCACGCCAGCATCGTCGCGATGTCGTCCGGGGCCGTGGCCGACACGACCGGACCCGGCGCAGCGAAGACGACTCTTCTGGTCAGCGCCGGCGACACGAAGAACGGCCTCGCCGTCGGTGCCGAGCGCATTGCCGGTGGTATCACGCGAGAGCTCGCCGACTTCGACCGCGACCTCGAGCTGCGCCTCGGCCGCACGACGCTGCGGCTGCGCCTGCCCGGCCATGCGCTGGCGCCCGAGCAGGCGATGTCGAACGCCGCCAGCCGCGACATGCGCTGGCCGGTCACGGCGGCGCTCGTCGTCGGCGTGCTCGCTCTCGTGCTCGGCAACACCTGGATCGACAGCGACCCCGAGACGTTCCCGCGCGCCGTCGGCAATGCCCTGCTCGGCGCCCTCTCCGTCGGCGCCCTCTGGTGCGGACTCTGGGCCCTGCTCTCGAAGACCTTCACGCGGCAGGGCCACTTCGGCTGGCACCTGCGCGTGTTCGCGATCGCCAGCCTGGCGACGCTGGCCCTCGCGGTCCTGCCGCCCCTGATCGCGTTCGCCATGTCCTGGCCCTGGGTCACCGACTTCAGCTTCATCCCGCTCTACGCCACCGCCGCCACCGCGTTCTATTTCCATCTCCTCGCCGTCGAGCCGGGAAGGCCGCGCCTCATGCGCGCGATCGTGCTCAGCGGCTTCGCGGCAGGTGTGGCGGTGTCGCTCTGGTTCAACGTGCAGCGCACCGGCCGGCCGGGCGAGGAGCTCTACATGAACCACCTGTTTGCGCCGCAGTTGCGGGCCGCCAGGCCGGTGCCGGTCGATCGCTTCGTCGAGTCGCTGGCGCCGATGCAGGCGATCCTCGACCGCAAGGCGCGCGAGCAGGCCGGCGCCGACGGTGATTCACGCAGCGGCAACGACGACGAGGAATGACATCGTGAGCGAACCGGTCCATGAATCAGCGGGCACCGTTCTCGTCACCGGCGGCAGCCGCGGCATCGGCGCCGCGACCTGCAAGCTCGCAGCAAAACGCGGCTGGGCGGTGGCCGTGAACTATGGCCGCGACGGCGCCGCCGCCGAGGCCGTGGTCGCCGCCATCACGTCGGCCGGCGGGAGAGCGATGGTCGTGCAGGCCGACGTCGCCGTCGACGCCGAAGTACGGGCGATGTTCGCAGCGATCGACCGCGAACTGCCGCCGCTGACCGGGCTCGTCAACAACGCCGGCGTCGTCGACCTGCCGGGGCGCGTCGAGGCGATGAGCGTCGAGCGACTGCAGCGGATGTTCGCGATCAACGTCTTCGGCAGCTTCTACTGCGCCCGCGAAGCGATCCTGCGCATGAAGGCGAAGAAGCGCGGCGCGATCGTCAACCTGTCGTCGGCCGCCGCCAAGCTCGGCGGTGCTGGCCAGTACGTCGACTACGCCGCCGCCAAGGGCGCCATCGACAGCTTCACCCTCGGCCTGGCCAGGGAAGTCGCCGGCGACGGCATCCGCGTCAACGCGGTCCGGCCCGGCATCATCGCGACCGACATCCACGCCTCCGGCGGCGCCCCCGACCGCGCCGCCGAGATGGCGCCGCTGGTGCCGCTCAAGCGGGCCGGCAGCAGCGAGGAAGTCGCGGAAGCGATCGTCTGGCTGCTGTCGGATGCGTCGAGCTACACGACCGGGTCGATCGTGGAGGTGACAGGCGGTCGCTAGCCCGGGAAACCGGCGCCCGGCGGGTTGGTCAGACTGGCTGGATCTGACCAACCCAGCGAGCTACCGATGCCAGTCAACTTCTACGAAGCGAAGTCCACCCGACACCGAGTCCCGCCGCCTGAAGCTGTCGGCTGACTTCCATGCGCCGCTCACGGGCGACGATCTGCTCGGCTCTTGGAGCTGCTGCTCGACACCCATTGCCTGATCTGGTGCTCGTCGATGCGCCGCAGCTATGCGCAGGCGCGTATCAACAGCCACCGTCTGCTCGGCATCGATCGTCGGCTGGCCGGCTTCGGAAGCACGGTGCTGACACCACGCCGACAGCGCCTCGTCAAGCCTGCGCCATCACGCGCAACGCATCGAGCAGCGCCTGCGCAGCGTGCCGCTCGGCAGCGCTGGCGATGCCTTGGTACGGCTCCAGCGTGAAGCGGGCTTCGTCGTGCACCGAGTCCCACATGCTCGGTGCCGGCACCCGTGATTTCAGGTCCTGGAACTCGACGATCAATGTTGGCGCCTGGCCGGCGAGCTGCTGGGCGGCGACGGCGGCGAGCACGCGCAGTTCGATCTGGCCGACCACGCACCAGAAGTCGGGCTGCTCGCGAGCGGCGCGCTCGAGCGACTCCTGCACGGCACGCATGCGGTCGACGGCGAGCTCGGCCGGCCGGCGCTCGAGAAAGGCGAGGCGGAGGTCGGCACTGATGCCGTTCTTGGCCGGGTAGAAGAGGTTGGCGGCTTCCTCGGCGCGTGCGAGGCGCTCGGCATTGCCGTAGTGCAGTGCCATCGCGCGCAGGGCAGAGAGGCGCGCTGCGTCGGCCGAGGCAGAACTTCGTGCGGCGGCGTTCTTGCGACGCGACGACGCCTTCGTCGTGGCCGCAACAGCTTGCGGTGCAGGCCGGCTCTCCACCATCACCAGCCGCTTGTAGGCCGAGCCGAGCAGCGCTTCGCGCTCGGCCGTCGGCTGAATCGCAGCGAGCTTCATCAGTCGCTCGATCGCTTCGCCGATGTCGCGCCGCGCCGCCAAGATGTCGGCGCGGTCGTCGCCGCGCCGTGCCAGCTGGTTGCCGAGTTCTTCGGCGGCCTTGAACGAGGCGCTGCCGTCGCCGGCCTGGACGGCGGTGCGGTACCAGTCGATCGCCTTGTCGGCCTCGCCGGCTTCGGCGAAGGCGACGCCGAAGGCTTCGGCGACGGCGCCCATCGTGCCCCACAGCGGCGC
>JAYVNL010000342.1:0-2956 GCA_043758495.1 Rhizobacter sp. | reverse complement strand
AGCTCGGCGTGAAGTTCCTGTTCCAGCCCGGCAGCGTCGAGTTCTGGACCGACCCGAAGATCAGCGGTGCCTACGCCATGTGGCTGCGCCAGATCGCGCAGGAAGCGGTGACGGCGAAGAGCTGCATGTCGGTGGTTGGCCACACCAGCCGCAGCGGCCCGGCGCCAATCAACGACGCCCTCTCGCTCAAGCGCGCCGCCTACGTGCGCGCCAAGCTCGCGGTCGAGCGCCCCGAGCTGGCGCCGCGCACGCGCGCCGAGGGCATGGGCTTTCGCCAGAACATCGTCGGCAGCGGCACCGACAACAGCTTCGACGTCCTCGATCGCCGCGTCGAATTCCGGATCGTGCCTTGCACCTGAGCGCCCCGCCGGCCCGATCGCCACTGCAGGAATGACCAGCGGCGGCAACGAGGGCGACGACGACGAGCGGACGATCATCCGGCCGCCGTCGAAGCGCGCAGCCGTGCAGCTCGGCCACACCCTGCCGCTCGGCACGCGGCTGCGCGACTTCGAGATCACCGGGCTCATCGGCGAAGGCGGCTTCGGCATCGTCTACCTCGCCTGGGATCACTCGCTGCAGCGCAAGGTGGCGATCAAGCAATACATGCCGGCGTCGATGGCCTCACGTGTCAACGGCTCGTCGGCCATCGTGGTCAAGTCGGATCGCCACCTGGACACCTTCAAGGCCGGCCTGAAGAGCTTCGTCAACGAGGCCCGGCTGCTGGCCCGCTTCGACCATCCTTCGCTGGTCAAGGTCTACCGCTTCTGGGAGGAGAACGGCACCGCCTACATGGTGATGCCGTTCTACGACGGGCCGACGTTGAAGGCGGCGCTCGCCGAGCTCGGCCACGTGCCGAGCGAGGCCGAGCTGCGGCGCTGGCTGGCGCCGCTGCTCGACGCCCTCGCCGTCATGCACGCGTCGCAGTGCTACCACCGCGACATCGCGCCCGACAACATCCTGCTCACGCCGACCGGACCGCTGCTGCTCGACTTCGGCGCCGCCCGCCGCGTCATCGGCGACATGACGCACGCGCTCACCGTCGTTCTCAAGCCGGGCTATGCGCCGATCGAGCAATACGGCGACGTCGCGACGATGGCGCAGGGCGCCTGGACCGACCTCTACGCGCTGGGCTGCGTCGTCTACTTCGCGATCACCGGCAAGACGCCGATGTCCTCAGTCGAGCGCTTGATGGACGACCGCCTCGAGCCGCTCGCCGTCGCCGCGGCCGGCCGCTACAGCCCGGCCTTCCTTGCCGCCGTCGACCATGCCCTGGCCGTGCGGCCGCAGGACCGGCCGCAGACCGAGCGCCAGTTCCGCGACCAGCTCAACGCCGACCTGCCGCCCGACGCGGTCGCCGCACCGCCGCTGCCAGCGCCGCACCAGCAGGCCTTTCCGCGCACGATAGGCGAGGCCGTCGCGACGGTGCCCGGCACGCTCGTGCCGGTGCTGGCCACGAGGCTCCTGCCGCGCGACGTCATCCCACCGACGCATCTGCAGACGCAATCGCCACCGCCGTCCGAAGCCCGGCCGAGCGACACGGCCCCGTTCGCCGCCACCGATGCGCCGTTCGCGACGCCTGTCGCCTCGCCGCGATCTTCGGCCGCGATCGGAGTCGTCGTTGTCGCGGGCCTGCTGCTGGTCGCTGCGGCTGCCGGCGTCTACCTGTGGATGCAGCGCCCGGCCGACCTTCCGGCGGCCGTCATCGTCGCGCCGTCGGCGGCGTCGATCCCCGTGCCGCTGGCGGCTTCGGCTCCGGCTCCGGCTCCGGCTCCGACACCGGCATCGGCATCGGCGGCCGTCATCGCGCCGCCCATCGAACCGCAGGCCGCAACGTCCGAGGCACTGGCGCCGGTGGTGCCGGTGGTGCCGGTGGTGCCGGCGGCGTCGGCCATGCAGCCACCGCCGCGACACCAGCCGCCGCCGCGCACCGACCCCATCGTTCGCAGCGAGCCGGTCGCCCTGCCGCGGCGGAGCAACGGCGTTCGTTGCAGTGATATTCTGCAAAGAGCCTCGCTCGAGCCCCTGACCGCCGACGAAGCGGCGTACCTGAAGAGGGAATGCAGATGAATCTCCTCCCCGTCACGGCCACGCGCTCTGCCCTGGCCTGGCTCGTCGCTGCGAGCGCCGTGATCCTCGCTGCCTGTGCCGCACCGCAGGCGACCCGCCTCGACAACGAGCTGCCATTCGAGCAGGCCGTGATGCAGGCCACCGACGGCCTCGCGGCACAGACGCAGAAGCTGCCCGCGTTCCTCGCCCGCGTCGAGTCGAAGCTGGCCAAGCGCGGCGTCGTCCTCGACCCGATGCTCGACGCCACCACCGGCCAGCAGACGGCAGCCACGGCGCTGCTCGAGAGCCGTGTCTCGGATCGCCTGGGCAGCAAGGCCGACGGCTTCGAGATCCTGCCGTTCCAGTCGGCCAATCTCGGCAAGGCACAGTACCTTCTCACCGGCACGATGACGCGCGTCGACAACGACGGCAGCGCGAAGAAGCGCGCCCTGCAGATCAATCTCGCGCTCACCGAGTTGAAGAGCGGCACCGTCGTCGCCCAGGCGTCGGCGCTGGCCAGGGACGAGGGCCTCGACCACACGCCGCTGGCCTACTACCGCGACAGCCCGGTGCTGGTCAAAGACAAGGTCATCGAGGGCTACGCGCGCACTTCGGCGACAGCACCCGGCGGCAAGGCCGACGCCTTCTACCTCGAGCGCATCGCCTCGGCCACGGTCGTCAACGAGGCGACCGTCCTCTACAACCAGGAGCGCTACGTCGAGGCGCTCGGCCGCTATCGCAGCGCCCTGGCGCTGCCGACTGGCGAGCAGCTGCGGGTCCTGAACGGCATCTACCTGGCGAGCGCCAAGCTCGGCCGGACGCAAGAAGCCGAGCAGGCATTCGGCCGCGTCGTGGCGCTGGGCATCGCCTACAACGAGCTCGGCGTGAAGTTCCTTTTCAATCCGGGCAG
>JAYVNL010000341.1:0-2957 GCA_043758495.1 Rhizobacter sp. | reverse complement strand
GCCCGGGCTTTCGCGACTTCACGCGGATTGCCGCCAGCAACCCCGAGGTATGGAGCGACATCCTGATGGCCAACCGCGAAGAGATCCTGAAGCAGACGCAGCGCTTCCGGCATGCGCTCGATGCGATGGAGCACGTCGTCAAGACCGGCAACGCCGAAGCGCTCGAAGCGCTCATCCGCAGCGCCAGCGATGCCCGCACCGGCTGGCAAATGAACGCGGCGACGCCGCACACCCACCGCTAGACCGAATTTCGATCGTCTGAGGCGGCCATGTTCGCGACGCGCTTCCTCGACATCCCGCCGCTCGCATCGATCGGCGGCGTGGTGCGCGTGCCGGGATCGAAGAGCATCTCCAACCGCGCCCTCCTGCTGGCCGGCTTCGCGCGCGGCGCGACGCTGATCGAGGGCCTGCTCGAATCCGACGATACGGCCGTCATGCGCGAGGCGCTGCTGACGCTCGGCTGCCGCATCGACGGCAGCGCGGCCGGGTTGGCCGTCACCGGCATCGGCGGCGTGGCCATGCCGTCGTCGGCGACGCTCTTCCTCGGCAACGCCGGCACGGCGATGCGACCCCTCGCGGCAGCGCTCGCCATGAGAACGACCGCCGGCTCGCGCTTCGAGCTTCGCGGTACGACGCGCATGCACGAGCGACCGATCGGCGACCTCGTCGATGCGCTGCGGGGCCTCGGCTGCCGCGTCGACTATCTCGAGCGCGACGGCTTTCCGCCGCTCGCCATCAGCGGCGCCGAGTCGCCGCAATCGCAGGCAGAAGCGGTCCGCGTCCGCGGCGACGTCTCGAGCCAGTTCCTCACGGCGCTGCTGCTCGCCCTGCCGCTGCGAGCGTCGCCCGCCGACGCCGTCGTCGAGGTCGACGGCGAGCTCATCTCCAAGCCCTACATCGAGATCACGTTGAGGCTGCTCGCGGCCTTCGGCGTCGCCGTCGAGCGCAATGGCTGGCAGCGCTTTTGCCTGCCCGGCGGCACGGCGCTGCAGTCGCCCGGCCGCTTCGTGGTCGAGGGCGATGCGTCGTCGGCGTCGTACTTCATCGCCGCGGCCGCAGTCGCCGCGCGCGATGCGCCGCTGCGGATCGAAGGCGTCGGCAGCGATTCGATGCAGGGGGACTTCGCGTTCGTCGAGGCCGTGCGGTCGATGGGCGCCCGCATCACGACCGGGCCGAGCTGGCTCGAGATCGGGCGCGGCCGGATGCCGCTCATGGCGATCGATCGCGACTGCAACGACATCCCCGATGCTGCGATGACGCTGGCCGCGCTCGCCCTCTTCGCCGACGGGGCGTCGCGGCTCACCAACATCGCAAGCTGGCGCGTCAAGGAAACCGATCGCCTCGCCGCGATGGCCACCGAGCTTCGCAAGGTCGGCGCCGTCGTCACCGAAGGCGCCGACTTCATCGAGATCGTGCCACCGCGTCAGTGGCGGGCCGGCGCCATCCGCACCTACGATGATCACCGGATGGCGATGGCGATGGCCCTGGCCGCCTTCAACGGCGCAGGCGTCGCGGCAACGCCGGTGCCGGTGCGGATCGACGACCCGCGCTGCGTCGGCAAAACCTGGCCCGACTTCTTCGAGGCCCTGTTCGCTGCCTCGGTGGCGGAGCGGAACGCGATTCCGGTGCTCGCCATCGACGGTCCGACGGCGTCGGGCAAGGGCACGCTGGCGAGCGCCGTCGCCGCAGAGCTCGGCTACGTGCTGCTCGACTCCGGCGCCGTCTACCGCGCCACGGCGCTGGCCGCGCTCGCCGCCGGCACGCACGCCGACGACGAGGCCGGTCTCGAGGCCGTCGCGCTCGCCATGGACCTGCGCTTCGACGACGGCGTCGCCCTGCTCGCGGGTGACGACGTCACCGAGTCGCTGCGGCTCGAAAGCGTCGGCGCGCTGGCATCGAAGATTTCTGCGTACCCACGCGTCCGCCGGGCCGTGCTCGGCCTGCAGCTTGCGTTCCGCCGCCTGCCCGGCCTGGTGGCCGATGGCCGCGACATGGGCAGCGTTGTTTTTCCCGATGCCGAGCTCAAGGTCTTCCTCACAGCGGGTGCCGCGGAACGGGCCGCGCGCAGGCACAAGCAATTGATATCAAAGGGTATTTCCGCTAATATCGATGCTCTCCGCGCCGACCTAGAGGCCCGCGACGGACGCGATCTGAATCGCGTCGCGTCGCCCTTGAAGCCAGCCGAAGGAGCGTTGATGCTGGACAACTCGGCACTCTCCATCGAAGCCTCGGTGGCCGCAGTGCTCGAAGCCTGGCAGCAGCGCAGGCCTTTTCACCGCGCTTTCAACGAGAGGCCGGTGTGAAAGGTCGGCAGGCTGAGAACCCGCCAAGCCCCGTCGCTTCCCTCCTCGTGCCGATGGCACACCGAAGCAGCGGTTGTTCAACCTGACCCGCGGCCTCACCTGGCGGCCGCACCCGGAAACCACATCTCCATGCAGCAAGCTCAAGTCGCCACCACGCACGCCCCCGATTCTTTCGCAGCGATGTTCGAAGACTCGCTCAAGAAGGCAGAAATGCGCAGCGGCGAAGTCATCACGGCCGAGGTCGTTCGCGTCGAACACAACTTCGTCGTCGTCAATGCCGGCCTGAAATCGGAAGCCTACGTTCCGATCGAAGAATTCAAGAACGACATCGGCGAGCTTGAAGTCCAGCCCGGCGACTTCGTCTCGGTCGCGATCGACGCCGTCGAGAACGGCTACGGCGACACCATCCTCTCGCGTGACAAGGCCAAGCGCCTCGCGTCGTGGCTGTCGCTCGAGAACTCGCTCGAGTCGGGCGAGTTCGTCACCGGCACGGTGAACGGCAAGGTCAAGGGCGGCCTCACGGTACTGGTCAACGGCATCCGCGCCTTCCTGCCCGGCTCGCTGCTCGACACGCGCCCGGTCAAGGACATGAGCCCGTTCGAGGGCAAGACGATGGAGTTCAAGGTCATCAAGCTCGACCGCAAGCGCAACAAC
>JAYVNL010000340.1:0-2959 GCA_043758495.1 Rhizobacter sp. | reverse complement strand
CCGGCGGCCGTGCGCAGGATGCCGACGTCTTCCCACATGCAGTCGAAGAGCGCTTCGCGGATCGGCTCGATGCTGCCGCGCGGGTTCGCGAACGGCGCTTCGTGGGCGCTGACGCTGGCGGCGATGGCGGCTTCGTCGGCCTCGTGCCAGCGGCCTTCGGCGCGCACCCAGGCAGCCATGCAGTCGCCGGCGATGCCGCCGAACACCGTCGAGTTGGCGACGCCGTTGCCGCCGAGCCGGTTGGCGCCATGGACGCCGCCGGTGTCCTCGCCGGCGGCGAACAGGCCCGCGAGCGCCGTGCTGCAATCGGCCCGGAAGACGACGCCGCCCATCATGTAGTGCGCCGTCGGCACGACCTCGACGAGGTCGCCGGCGAGGTCGAAGCCACAGTCGTCGCAGCGCTCGACCATGCCCTTGAACTGCTTCCTCACGTTGGCGGGCCCGAGGTGCGACATCTGCAGGTAGACGCCGCCGTTCGGCGAGGTCCGGCCGGCGCGCATCTCCGCGAAGATCGAGCGCGAGACGATGTCGCGCGTGGCGCGCTCGAGGCGCGGGTCGTAGCGAGCCATGAAGCGCTGCCGGTCGCCGTTGAGGAGATAGCCGCCGGCGCCGCGCAAGCCTTCCTCGAGCACGGTGCCGGTCATGCGCGTGCCGGTGCCGGCGAGCAGGCCGGTCGGATGGAACTGCACCATCTCCATGTCGCGCAGAGGCAGGCCACACCGCAGCGCCATCGCCAGGCCGTCGCAGGTCTTGTCGCCGGAGGGCGTGTGGTACTTGTACATGGTCGGGCCGCCGCCGGTCGCGAGCAGCACCACCCTCGCCTGCACGAACACGAAGCCACCGTTCTGCATGTCGATCATCAGCACGCCGGCGAGGGCAGAGCCGTCGGCCGTCTTCACGAGTTCGATCGCGCGGTGTTCTTCCAGACGATCGATGCCGCGCGACCAGACCTGCTCCGCGAGCCGGTTGATGATCTCGATGCCGGTGAGGTCGCCCTTGTGGACGGTGCGATCGAAGGTCTGGCCGGCGAACGCCTTCTGGTGGATCGTGCCGTCGGCGTTGCGGTCGAAGAAGCAGCCGAGCTCGTTCTCGAGCTCGTGGACCCGCTCGACGGCCTTCGTCACCAGCGTCCAGGCGAGGTCCTGGTCGGCCAGCCACTTGCTGCCTTCGATGGTGTCCATGAAGTGGCGCTCGACCGAGTCGCCGGCGGCGAGCGCGACGTTGTAGCCGCCCTGGACCATGCGCGTGCAGCCGCATTTGCCGAGCAGGCCTTTCACGGCGATGGTGACCTTCAGCTCGGGCGCCGTCTGCTGGGCGTGCAGGGCCGCGAACAGGCCGGCGCCGCCGGAGCCGAGGATCAGGATGTCGGTCTTGAGCCGCCGGACCGGTGTCATGCGGTCTTGACGCCGACGTCCTTGACACCGAGCCCCGCCAGTACGTGCGCGCGCCGCGCCTGCGCTTCGCGGGCGACGACGCTGTAGAGGCTGCCGCCGTGGCTGTCCATCGCCACCAGCAGCGGCCCGAAATCGCGGATGCGGAACTTCCACAGCGACTCGGGGTTGAGATCGTCGAGGTCGACGTCTTCGATCTGCTCGATCCACGTCGTCTCGAGCGCCGCGGTGCCACCGACGATGGCGAGGTAGGCGCCGCCGAGCTCGCCAAAGGCCTCGGCCGAGGCCTCGCGCAGGCCGCCCTTGCCGATGATGAGGCGCACGCCGTGCTGCGCCATCAACGGTCGCGTGAAGCGCTCCATGCGATCCGACGTGGTCGTGCCGATGCAGATCGGCTCGTAGCCGGCCGGGAAGGCGGCGCTCGGCTCGACCTTCCTCACGTTGGGCGCGGTGTGGATGACGGCGTGGCCGGCGAGGTCGAAGCGGGTCGTGCGGCCGCGGTCGAAGAGGTGGATCTGGGTCGCGTCGCGGATGCCGTAGAGCGTGCGCTGCAGCGTGACGGTGTCGTCGACGCGCAGTGCCCGCACCTGCGCTTCGGTCACCGGTGTCGTCAGTTCGTGGTGGGCCATTTTCTGAACGCGTCTAGAAGCCGTAGCTCACGCCGGCCGGCGTGAAGCGGGCCCGCGCCCGCCGTGCCGAATGGCACTGCATGTTGACGGCAATCGGGTTCATCGTGATGTGGGTCGCGGCCAGCTCGATGTGCACGGCGAACGAAGTCGAGTCGCCGCCGAGCCCCTGCGGGCCGACGCCGAGCTGGTTCACCGCCGCCGACAACTGCGCCTCGAGGGCAGCACCGTCGGCATCGGCGCAGGCGCTGCCGAGCGGGCGCGTGGCGGCGCGCTTGGCGAGTGCGACGGCGAGGTCGGAGGTGCCGCCGAGGCCGACGCCCACGATCGTCGGCGGGCAGGTCTTGCCGCCGGCCGCGAGCACGCAATCGACGACGAAGGTCTTGATCGCGTCGATGCCCTCGGCCGGGATCGCCATCTTCAGGAACGAGTTGTTCTCGGAGCCGCTGCCCTTCGGGATCATCTCGATCTCGAGCAGGTCGGGCGTGTCGCTGAAGTCGATGTGGATCACCGGAACCTCGATGCCGCACGAGTTGTGTTCGTTCCTGCGCGTCAGCGGATGCACGACCGAGCTGCGCAGCGGGTACTCGCGCGTCGCGCGCTCGCAGCCACGGCGCAGCGCCTGCTTCAGGGCATGGCCGTCGACGCGCACGCCGCGGCCGATGAAGACGTTGTAGATCGGCACGCCGGTGTCCTGGCAGAGCAGGTTGTCGGTGCGCTCGGCGACCTCGATGTTGGTGACCATGGTCGCGAGCAGACGCTTCGCGGTGCTGCCGGATTCGCTGTCCTGCAGTCTGGAGAAGCCGCTCTTGATGTCGGGCGGCAGCACCTTGAGGGCACGGATGTAGAGCGCCTTGGCGGCTTCTTCAACGGCATGCAGGTCGATGTCCATCGTGCTCTCGGTCGCCTTCAGTTGGCGCTGAGCTTGCGGTTCTTCACCAC
>JAYVNL010000339.1:0-2963 GCA_043758495.1 Rhizobacter sp. | reverse complement strand
CTTGTGTCCCAGGTGTTTAGCGGCGTTGACTGCCGTCTCCTGCGTCCGGTGCTGCATCGCCAAGATTGCGATTAACAGCGGCGGCATTTCTCCACGCTCGCCTCTGGCGGTTCCGGCTTCCGAAGATTCGGAACCGCGACGCGGCCAAGGCGCCACCACACCGTATGCCAACCCCTCTTCAGGACACTCTTAGGATAGTTATCCAAGAGGAGACTAACGAAGAATACTGCTCGGAGGGGGAAATCCTGTTCGGAATCAACAACTTGGCGGAGCCGGAGGGATTCGAACCCTCGATGCAGGTTTTGCCCACATACTCCCTTAGCAGGGGAGCACCTTCGGCCACTCGGTCACAGCTCCGTTGTCAGCATTCTACGGCGCCTGTTCCAACTCGAAAGCCTTGTGGAGCGCACGCACCGCGAGCTCCATGTACTTCTCGTCGAGGACGACGCTGGTCTTGATCTCGCTGGTCGTGATCATCTGGATGTTGATGCCCTCGTCGCTGAGGGCGCTGAACATCTTGCTGGCGACGCCGACGTGCGAACGCATGCCGATGCCGACGATCGAGACCTTGCAGATGCGGTCGTCGCCCAGCAGCCCAGCCGCACCGGTGTGCGGAATCACGGCGGTCTTCATGAGCTCCATCGTGCGCGCGTAGTCGTTGCGGTGGACGGTGAACGAGAAGTCGGTGCGGCCGTCGTGCGAGACGTTCTGAATGATGACGTCGACGTCGATGTTCGCCGCCGCAACCGGACCGAGGATGAGGTGGGCGATGCCCGGCTTGTCGGTCACGCCCATCAGGCTGATCTTGGCTTCGTCGCGGTTGAAGGCGATGCCTGAGACAACGGCTTGTTCCATCTTGAGATCTTCCTCGAAAGTGATGAGCGTGCCCGAGCGCGCCTCTTCGCCGATGTCGATGTCCCACGGCGTGAAGCTCGAGAGCACGCGCAGCGGAACGCGGTACTTGCCGGCAAACTCGACCGAGCGGATCTGCAGCACCTTCGAACCCAGGCTCGCCATCTCGAGCATCTCCTCGAAGCTGATCGAGCTGAGCCGGCGCGCGTCGGCAACGATCCGCGGGTCGGTGGTGTAGACGCCGTCGACGTCGGTGTAGATCAGGCATTCGTCGGCCTTGAGTGCCGCCGCGACCGCGACGGCCGACGTGTCGGACCCGCCGCGACCGAGCGTGGTTACATGCCCGTCCGGGTCGACGCCCTGAAAGCCCGTGATGACAACGACCTTGCCGGCATCGAGATCGGCGCGGATGCGGCGATCGTCGATGCTCTGGATGCGCGCCTTGGTGTACGCCGAGTCGGTGGCGATCGGCACCTGCCAGCCCGCATAGCTCACCGCCTGCATGCCTTCGGCCTGGAGCGCGAGCGCGAGCAGGCCGACCGAGACCTGTTCGCCGGTGGCGGCGATCGCGTCGAGCTCGCGCAGCGATTCGGCCGTCGCGCGCGCGGGTGCAAGCTGCTTGGCGAGCGCCAGCAGGCGATTGGTCTCGCCGCTCATCGCCGACGGCACGACGATCATGCGATGGCCGGCGCGCTGCCATTTGGAGACGCGCCTGGCGACGCTCTGGATCCGCTCCGGCGAGCCCATCGAGGTGCCGCCGTACTTGTGAACGATCAATGCCATGGGGGTGCGCTGCGCGCTGCGAAAGCGAAGGCCGGCGCGAAGCACGCGGCCATCGCAGGACGAGGGCCGTGATTCTAGCGAGGGCCTTTTCCGGATCGAGGCGGTGCCGGCCTCGGCAACCAGGTCAGCGCGACCTGCGGCTCGCCGGGTGCCGCGATTGCGCGAGCGTCAATGCCGAGGCCGGCGACGAAGACGATCCGGTCGCCGACGCACAGCACCGGACCCGTTCGATCGGCCTCGGGCACACCCGCGGCCTGGAACTGCAGTTTCAGGCTGCGCGGCGGCCGGCCAGGACCGGCCTGGAAGCGGTCGCCGGGCGCGCGCGCGCGCAGCGTGAGATCGGTTGCGAGTGCGCTGGCGAGGCCGCCGTGATCGACGCCACGAACGCGCCAGGCGCCGTGCCACGACGGGCAGTGGAGCGTGCCCGGACGGCTCAGATCGCAGCGAAGCGAAGTCTGGATCGGCACCGCTGGATTTGCCGCGCGCCACCGCAAGTTGCCGCGATAGCAGCTCAGCTCGCCGCCCGGCATCGGCCATCGCCGCGGTGCGTCGCTCTCGAGCTCGGCCTCGATCCGATCGATCAGAGACCCGGGAAGCGCGCCGACCACGAATGGCGCCAGCCAGGCACGCAGGGCGTGGCCGCGTCGCACCGCGGACAGCGCTCGCCACGGCGCGACCCGCAAACCCTCGACGCCGGCGACGCTCTCGAGATCGACAGCGGCCACCTCCGCGACCGCGGCAGCGGCTTGCTGACTGCGCCGTGCCGCGGTTGCGAGGGTCCGCTCGGCGTCGGGGAAGGCCTTCAGCAGCCACGGCCAGACATCGATTCGCAGGCGATTGCGAGCGAACCGGGTCTCGGCGTTGCTGTCGTCGTCGATCCAGCGCAGGCGGTGCCTGCGTGCATGCGCTTCCACGTCGGCGGCAGGCACGGCGAGCCACGGACGCGACCAGGTCACGCCATCGCGCCGCACCGACGCTGGCATCGCCGAAAGCGCCGCGACTCCGCCGCTGCGCAGCGCTTGCAGCAGGAAGGTCTCGGCCTGGTCGCGGCGATGGTGGCCGAGCAGCACGAGGTCAGCGCCGCCGGCGAGTGCCATCTCGCGCAAGGCGCGGTAACGAGCACGCCGGGCCCAGGCCTCGACGCTGTCGCCGTCATGCGGCTGCGAGGACAGCCGAGTCGCCGCGAACGAAAGATCGCGGTGCTTGCGCGACCAGCGCCGGCACTGCTCTTCGCAGTGATCCAACCACGCATCGGCATTCACGCTCAGGCCATGATGGACGTGCAGCGCGAGCACTCGCACTCCGAGCGGCTCGGCAGCGAGCAAAGT
>JAYVNL010000338.1:0-9238 GCA_043758495.1 Rhizobacter sp. | reverse complement strand
GATCATGAACGTCGAGAGCATCCGCATGCCGGCGGCACGCGCCGCGGTAGCGGCGTGATGTTCCTCGGCGAGTGTTTCGACAGGGAGGACAGGCGATGAGTGAAATCAGTCGGGTGGCACTGTTTGGCAAGCTCAACCCGGTCGTCTACAAGACGATCGAAGGCGCCACCGTGTTCTGCAAGCTGCGCGGCAACCCGTACGTCGAGCTCGTGCACTGGCTGACGCAGCTGCTCGAGAACAGCGAGAGCGACATCCACGCCATCGTCCGCCACTACGCGCTCGACGCCGCCGCGCTGGCGCGAGACGTCACGGCCGCGCTCGACCGCCTGCCGCGCGGCTCGACCTCGCTCTCCGATTTCGCCGAGCACATCCCGGACGCCATCGAGCGCGCCTGGGTCTATGGCTCGCTGCAATTCGGCGACGGCCAGGTCCGCAGCGCCTACCTGTTGCTCGGCATCCTGAAGACGCCGAGCCTGCGCAACGCGGTGCTCGCCATCTCGCGCGAGTTCGCGAAGATCAAGGTCGACGACCTCGCCGAGAAACTCGAGAGCATCATCGCCAGGAGTGGTGAGAACGGCCTCGGCCCGCAGGACGGCTCCGGCCTCTCGGGCGGCCAGCCGGGCGAGGTCTCGGGCGCGATGGCGCCGGCAGCGATGGGCAAGCAGGAGGCTCTGAAGAAATACACGATCGACCTCACTGAGAAAGCGAGGAAGGGCGAGATCGACCCGATCTCCGGCCGCGACGAGGAGATTCGCCAGATCGTCGACATCCTGATGCGGCGGCGCCAGAACAACCCGATCCTGACCGGCGAGGCCGGCGTCGGCAAGACGGCGGTGGTCGAAGGCTTCGCGCAGCGGCTGGCGCGTGGCGACGTACCGCCGCAACTGCAGGGCGTGTCGCTGCTCACGCTTGACCTCGGCCTCCTGCAGGCCGGCGCCTCGATGAAGGGCGAGTTCGAGCAGCGCCTGCGCCAGGTGATCGACGAGGTGCAGGCCAGCCCGAAGCCGATCATTCTCTTCATCGACGAGATCCACACGCTGGTCGGTGCCGGCGGTGCTGCGGGCACCGGCGACGCTGCCAATCTGCTGAAGCCGGCGCTGGCGCGCGGCAACCTGCGCACGATCGGTGCCACGACCTGGGCCGAGTACAAGAAGTACATCGAGAAGGACCCGGCGCTGACGCGGCGCTTCCAGGTCGTGCAGGTGCCCGAGCCCGACGAGTTGAAGGCGGTGTTGATGCTGCGCGGCGTCGCCTCCGTGCTGGAGAAACATCACCGCGTGCAGTTGCTCGACGAAGCGATCGAGGCGGCGGTGCGCCTCTCGCACCGCTACATCCCGGCGCGCCAGCTGCCCGACAAGGCCGTCAGTCTGCTCGACACGGCGTGCGCGCGCGTGGCGGTGAGCCAGCACGCGATCCCGGCCGAGGTCGAAGATGCGCGGCGGCGCATCGAGTCGCTCGAGGTCGAGCAGGGCATCATCGGCCGCGAGGAGGCGGTCGGCGTGCACATCGGCGTGCGCGGCAGCGACGTCGAGGAAAAGCTCGCGGCCGAGCGCGCGCGGCTGGTTGTCCTCGAGCAGCGCTGGCAGGAGGAGAAGGTCGTCGTCGACCGGGTGCTGGCGCTGCGCGCGCAACTGCGCGGCGGCGACCAGCCCGTCGACCACGCCGAGCCCGCCCCTGCGATCGACCGCACGAAGCTGCTCGCCGAGCTGCACACGGCGCAGGATCAGCTCGCTGCGCTGCAGGGCGACTCGCCGCTCATCATGCCGTCGGTCGATGCCCAGGCGGTCGCGTCGGTCGTCGCCGACTGGACCGGGATTCCGGTCGGCCGGATGGTCAAGAACGAATTGCAGGCGATCCTCAAGCTCGGCGAGGCACTTGGCAAGAGAGTCGTTGGCCAGCAGCACGGCCTCGACATGATTGCGCGCCGCATCCAGACCTCGCGAGCGAGACTGGACAACCCGAACAAGCCGATCGGCGTGTTCATGCTGTGCGGCACTTCCGGCGTCGGCAAGACCGAGACGGCGCTGGCGCTGGCCGAAGCGCTCTACGGCGGTGAGCAGAATGTCATCACCATCAACATGAGCGAGTTTCAGGAGGCCCACACGGTTTCGTCGCTCAAGGGCGCGCCGCCTGGCTATGTCGGCTACGGCGAGGGCGGCATCCTCACCGAGGCGGTGCGGCGGCGCCCGTACAGCGTGGTGCTGCTCGACGAGGTCGAAAAGGCCCACCCCGATGTGCACGAGCTCTTCTTCCAGGTCTTCGACAAGGGTCGCATGGAAGACGGCGAAGGTCGGATGATCGACTTCAAGAACACCATCATCCTGCTCACGAGCAACGCCGGCTCCGAACTGGTGATGAACATGTGCAAGGATCCGGAGCTGCTGCCAGACCCGGAGTCGCTGGCGACGGCGATGACCGAGCCGCTGCAGAAGATCTTCCCGCCGGCGCTGCTGGGGCGCCTCGTCGTGATCCCGTACTACCCGTTGTCCGACGAGATGCTCGGCCAGATCGTGCGGCTGCAGCTCAACCGCATCAAGAAGAGAGTGGCGGAGAACCACAAGATCCCGTTCGAGTACAGCGACGACGCCGTCAAGCTCATCGTGCGCCGCTGCAACAACGCCGAATCGGGGGGCCGGATCATCGATTCGATCCTGACCAACACGGTGCTGCCCAAGGTGTCGATCGAATACCTCACGCGCGCCTCGGAAGGAACCGAGCTGAAGGCAGTGAGGCTCGGCGTCGCCGAGGACGAGTTCACGTACGCGTTCGAATAGGGCGGCGGCACAACAGGAGACGAGTCATGGCCTTGCTCGGCGCACAGGAAGAGATCCTCTCGATCACGACCAAGGAAGGTAAATTCCTCGTTCTCGGCATGACCGGGCACGAACACCTCGGCCGCCTTTACGAATACACCGTCGAACTCGCCGGTGCCGTCGACCTGCTCGGCACGCCGGCCGCTGTCGACCTCTTCAAGCTGCTCGGCACCCAGGCGACGCTGAAGATGGAGGTCGCCGACGATCCGCGCTATTTCGACGGCTACGTCACGCGCGCCCGGCGTGGCGAGAAGCGCGGCCGCTACAACACCTACACGCTGACGATGCAGCCGTGGTTCTGGTTCGCGACGCAGACGAAAAACAGCCGCGTGTTCCAGGAAAAGAGTGTCAAGGACATCGTCACCGAGGTGCTGAAGGACTACAGCGGCGACTCCGAGTGGCGGCTCGACAGCGAAGACGACTACGCGAAGCTCGACTACTGCATCCAGTACGCCGAAACCGATTTCGACTTCGTCAGCCGTCTGCTCGAGGAGGTCGGCATCTACTACTTCTTCGAGCACAAGGACAAGAAGCACACGATGGTGTTCATCGACGCGATGGGCAAGCACAAGGACCGCGAGGCCGGTGCCCTGAAATGGTCGAACGCACTGCAGACCGACGCCACCATCATGAGCTGGTACTCGCAGGAAGAGGCGCGCAGCGTCAAGGCGGTGCTCACCGAGTACGACTATTTGGCACCGGGCACCGCCATCAAGGGCGAGAAGAAGGCGGATCCGCCGCCGCCACCGTCGGGCGGCGGCTTGGCAGGCGCTGCGGCCGGGGCGATCGGGCTCGGCGGCGGCGGCGGCGGCGGTCAGCAAAAGCTCGGCAGCATGGAATGGTTCGAGCACCCCGCGCACGTCGTGCAGAACAGCGCGAAGCCAGACGCCAACACCGCCTCGGCGACCGCGGCGACGCAGCGCGCCAAGGTGCGGATGGAGGAGCTCGTGGCGCTGTCGTCGTCGGCGACGGGCGCCACCAATGCGCGCGACCTCGGCATCGGCGTCGTCTTCGAGCTGGAAAGCGCGCCGACCGCGACCGACAACCACAAGTACCTCATGGTCAGCGCCGTCTACCGGCTCGATTTCGCCGACCATGAAGCCGTTTCGGACCTGAAGACGGATGCTCGCCACGAGGGCTTTCGCTGCGACTTCATGGCGATGCATTCGGAACTTCCGAGTTACCGCTCGCCGCGCGTCACGCCCAAGCCGGTGGTCGCCGGCCCGCAGACGGCCTTCGTCGTCGGCTCGGGCAGCAACGAGATCGAGACCGACAAGCACGGCCGCATCAAGATCCAGTTCCATTGGGACCGCAAGGGCGAAAAGAACCAGGGCAGCTCGTGCTGGGTGCGCTGCGCGATGCCCTGGGCCGGCAAGGGCTACGGCATGTTCACGTTACCGCGGGTCGGCAACGAGGTCGTGGTCCAGTTCCTCGACGGCGATCCGGACCGGCCGCTGGTCATGGGCTCGGTCTACAACAAGGAGAACACGCCGCCGTGGACGCTGCCGCTGCACGCCACGGTCGGCGGCGTCAAGTCGCGCTCCAGCGAGAAGGGCGACGTCGCAAACGCCAACGAACTGCGCTTCGATGACAAGAAAGATTCCGAGTACGTCTGGTTCCAGGCCGAAAAGGACTACTTCCGCACCGTCAAGAACGACGCCTTCGACTCCGTCGGCAACAACGAGACGTTGAAGGTCAAGCTGACGCGAAAGGAAGTGATCGGCGAGAAGTGGCTCATGGACGTGACCGACGACGTGATGCACAACCTCGGCAAGGACCTGCACGTCAACGTCGCCGGCGACATCTTCTTCACCGGCGGCGCCACCTACCAGCTCAAGCTCGAGAAGGACCTCAACGCTAAGATTGGCGCCGACCTTGGCCTCCAGGTCGAAGGCAAGACGCAGCTGAAGTCGAAGGACGACATCGTCCTGCACTCGACCGACGGCAAGATCTCGTTGAAGTCGGGCAAGGATCCGATGACCGGCAGCGACGTGCTGGTGCAGGCGGTCAACGTGAAGATCAAGGCCGGCTCGAGCGTGGTGATCGAATCGATGAGCGGCATCACGCTCAAGGTCGGCGGCTCGCTCGTCAACATCGGTCCGGCCGGGGTCGACATCGTCGGCCCGATGGTCAAGATCAACTCGGGCGGCGGCGGCGGTTCGGCGTCGCCGGCGCTGTCGGCGAGCCCGGTCGCACCGACCGAGGCGAAGAAGGAAGACACGACGACGCCGGAGCAGAGAACTGCCTACGACATGAACTTCGACGACCCGATGAAGAACGACCCGCCTCCGGCGCCCTGATTTCGACATGCGTCGTCTGCCGCGATGAGCTCCTCGTACTCGCCCGCCCAGCTGCGCGCCTCGCTCTGGGCCGGCAGCGGCGTACGCGTCCATGCCGTGATCGATGGCCTCGTCGTTCCCGGCATCGCCGCGAAGCTGGCGAGCGCCGAGCTCGGCGGCTGGGACTGTCTGCAGCGCGGCGCCCTGTCCGCCGAAGCCACGGCGCGCGCCGCCTACGTCGCCGAGCTGAAGGAGGGTTCGCCTTTTACCGACTGGCTCCTCGACGTCGCCACGCCGACCTACCCCGGCTGGGGCGTGCTCTCGGTGTCGACGCGGACGATGCTGCCGGTGCGCGAGCACTGCCGCTCGCTCGCCGACGTGAGCACGCCCGACGGCGAGCGCCGGCGCTGGCGCTGGTGGGACCCGGAGGTCGTTCGCGTCGTCGTGCCGACGTTGCTGGCATCGCAGCTCGACGAGTTCTTCGCGCTCGGCCAGGCGCTCGTCGTTCCGGCCGCCGACGATTGGACGTGGCTGAGCGTTCGCGACGGCGTCCTCGCCACCGATGTCCGCGCCGTGATGCGGCCGCCGAAGTGAACTGCGTGCGGATGGGCACGCGATGCTGAGGCTGGGCCGCGAGCAGTTCGAGCTGCTCGAAGGCATCGTCCTCAAGCGCCATGCCGCGAGCATCAGCGCCGTGCTGGCCGAGGCCTGGCCGGCAATGACCGAGCTGCTGCAGGAGCGCTGGCCAGCCTTCGTCGCGGCCGCCGTGCAGCAGGGCCGGAAGCACGGCTTCGTCGACGCCCGCGACCTCGCTCGCTACGCCAGCCTCTGGTGCATCTGGGGGCCGGCCTTCGACGCCAAGCCGGCCTTCGCCTGGGCCGCCGAAATCCTGGTCGATGGCCGCCGCAGCGCGCAGCTCAAGTTGCACCAGCTCGTCCATCGCAGCCGCGAAGAGTTGCAGCGCCAACTGCCGGCTGCTGCCGGCGCGGCGCCGGTGGTGACGGCGGCGCAGCTCGACGCTGCCCTCGGCCGCGTCGACGTGCAGGTCGGCGCGCTGGCGGCGGCGCGTTCGGTGTTCGCGGTCGAGACGGCGGTCGCGGCGGTGACGCCGTGCGACGTCGCCAGCATCGACATGATGGTCGCCGAGGCCGAGAGCCTGCAGCAGTATCGGCTCGCCGCCAATGGCTGGCAGCGGGTGGCCGCGGCGCGCGCCAACGATCCGCACGTCAGCTGGTCGCGGACACCCGACGCGCCGGTCGAGCTCGCGGTCACGAGCCACGCCTTGCGCGGCGGCGCGCCGGCGCGGCTCAACCTGCGCGTCGACGCCGTCGCTGTCTGCGATGCGCGCGTTCATCCCGAGATCGTGCAGGTCGGCGCCGAGGGCCGGCTGGCCTGGAAGGGCCGCGACGCGGCCCGCCTCAGCCTGGCGCTCTATGCGCCATCGCCCAGCATCGTCGAGCCAGGCGCGGTGCTGCCCGGCATCGCCGCCGAGACTGCGTTCGAGGCGCAGACCGTGCGCATCGCGAGCTGCGGCCTGCGCGACGCCGGCGCTCCGTTCGGCGACGTCGCCCTGCAGCTGCGCGTCTACCCGGCGACGCAGTACCTGAACGAGCTGCGTCATCCGGCCTGGCCGCCGATGCAGTGGCCCGGCGGCGCGGAGGCGGCATCGCCGGCGGCGGTGTGCACGCTCGAAGCCGACGGTGCCGCCGTCGACGTCGCACCGTGGCAGCGGGCCTGGCTGCAGTTGCACGCGGCTTTCCGGACCGGCATGGAGCGGCTCTACAACGAATGGGCGCGCGCCCTCGACAACCAGTCGCCTCGGCTCGAAGTCGAGGCCTCGCCGCTGGTCGGCCAGGCCGGCTTCACCTGGGGCTGGCAGCGCACGGCGCCAGCCGCGGTGCGCATGCGCACGCAGGGCACGCTCGACCTGCTCGCGTTCGCCGTCGACCTGCGTCTTTCGGGCGAGCTCGTGAGCGGCCCGGCGCGCGCGCGCATCCGCCTCCATTGCAAGGGTCGCAGCGAGCTGAAGATGACAGTGGCCGCGCTCGGCAGCGAGGCCGCCGAAGGGCAGGACCTGAAGTCGGTGCTGCGAACCTGGCGCTTCCCGTTCACCCTCGAGATCGAGCCCCTGGCCGGCGCCGACCCGGCGACGCTCGGTGCGTCGTCGGGGCCGTCGCCGATCGTCGGCGCGCTGGTCGGCGAGTGCGGTCTCAGGCCGCGTGCCGATGCCGCCGGCGTGCATTGGTTCTTCGCTTTGCGGACGGAGCCGGTCAGCGTTTCGACCGAAACGTCGGACCCGATGTTCGGCGCTGCGCGCGAGGTCCGGCCGATGCTGCCGGCCTTGGTGCTGGTCGACTGGAGCGCCGGCTGATGGCGATGGAGCGGCTGCTGATGATCGAGCTGTCGTCGGGCGGCTGTGCCGTCGAGGCGCATCTCAACGGCATGCCGGTCGCGGCCCTCGGCCCTGGCGGCGGCGCCATCAGTCTGGCGGTGCACGAGTACACGCTGGCGGGCAAGAACCAGCTCGGCATCGTCGTCGCACCGCCGCCGCCGGGCAGCAGCGTGCCCAGCCAGCCGCGCATCGCCATCGGGCCGACGTGGGCAAGGGCACGGCTCATCCTCGTGCGCCGCGGCCAGTCGCCGGCCGATCCGGAGGCGAGGGCGCTCGGCGTCGTCGAATGGGCAGCCGTCGAAGGCAAGTCCTACGACGTACCGTCGACTCACGGCAAGGACGTCGAGCTGCCGGTGACGTTTCCGCGTTGGCGCTGGCTCGACGCGCCGATGTTCGATGTCGGCCCGGCGGTTCAGCGCAAGGTGCTCGAGTTCGTGCAGGAGCTCGGCGTCGAGTTCGGCCGCGGCAACGCCGAGCCGCTGATCGCGGCCGCCAAGCTGCGCTTCGACGAGCTCGCCCTCGCCTACCAGACCGATGCGGCCGAGGCCGTGCAGCGCTTTCGCGACCAGCTGCAGCGGCTGTATGCTGACAAGGCCTTGAAGATCATGCCGCCCCTCGCTGCCGACCTTGTCCTGCGCCCCGTCGCTTCGGGCCGCCTGATCGACTGCCTGGCCAGTACCGGCGGGCCGGTGCTGCGAACCCAGAACGAGGCACCTGCCTTGGGCGAGCATGCCTGGCCGCTCCGGCTGGCGATGGTCGACGGAAGAATCTATGTGCTGCGCTAAGGAGCAAACGAGGTCGTGATCAGCATCACCGTGACGTCGTACAACGGCACGTCGACACCGCCGCTCACCGGCCACTTCGACGAGACCGGCGGCAACATCGGCCGCGCCGAGAACAACCAGCTCGTGCTGCCCGACCCGGAGCGCACGATCTCGCGCGTGCACGCGCAGATCGTCTATCGCAAGGGCCGCTATGCGGTGGTCGATCGCGGCAGCAATCCGATCGCCGTCAACGGCCGACCGCTCGGCAACGGCCAGGAAGCGCTCCTCAATGTCGGCGACGAGATCAACATCGGCGGCTACGCGATGCGCGTCGAGGCCAGCGCAGCAGCTGGCGTTGCCGCCGCTGTGGATCCCTTCGCCGACTTCGCGGGGCTGGCCGCGGCAGGATCGCGCGGCAGCCCGGCCGGTCGCGCGCCGGCAGCGGCCGCCGCTGGCTTTGCCGATCCGTTGGCGGCGTTCGCTGCGTCGCCACCGGCAGGTGCTGCTCCGCGTGCGCCGGCGCCTTCTGCAGCGGCGTCGCAGGGCGGCATTCCACTCGACTGGGACCCGTTCGCGCCCGACCCGAAGACCGCGGGACCCGGCGGCGGTGACTTCGCGCGCTCGCTCGGCCAGTCACCGTCGCCGTCGTCGTTCGGCCTCGACGTCGGCGGCCGCGCCGAGCCGCTCATCGCCGGTCTCGGCGGCAGCGGCGGCGCTGGCGATTCGCTCGACGCCCTGTTCGGCCTGTCGCCCGGCGGCAGCCGCGACCCGCTGGCCGGCTCTGCCCTCAACGAGGCAGCGGCGCAGCCAAACATGGCAGCCCATGCCGATCCGCTGAAGTCGCTCAACAGCATGACGCGCGGCAACGCTTCCGCCAAGGCCGACACTTCGTCGGACCTGCAGTCGCCGTTCATGCTGCCGCCGATGTCGATGCCTGCGGCTGCGCGGCCGCCGGTACCTGCGCAGCTTCCTGCGCCGGTGCCTGCTCCC
>JAYVNL010000337.1:0-2967 GCA_043758495.1 Rhizobacter sp. | reverse complement strand
AGGTCATGTCGTTGTCGTACAGCGAGGTTACGCACTGGCCGCGCACGGTGTTGAAGAAGGGCTGGCCTTCCATCGCCTTGACGATCGCCAGCTTGCGGTGCGTGGCGGCCCCGGCGAAGTTGCCGCCGGCTTCTTGGTCGAGCGCAGCGATACCGCTGCGAAGCTGCGTCGCGGTCGCAGCGTCGCCGCTGGCCTTGGCGTCGAGGTCCTTGGCGAGCAGGGCGTAGACGGCGTCGGGCAACTTCTTGTGCGGGAAGAGCACGCGACCCATCGCCATCAGCGTCTGCCCCTCGCTCTTGCCGAGGGTCTTGAGCTCGACCGCCCAGACCGGTGACGGCGCCAGCATGGCCAGCACCGAACCCGCGGCGAGCGTGCCCATCAGCACGCCCGAACCCTGCAGGAATTCGCGGCGGGCCAGGGGCAGGTCGAGCTTCGGAACCTCGCCGCTTTCATCGCCGCATGCGGCAGCGTGGTGCGATCCCACGGAAGTGATCGGGACGATGCGCATGGTGTCTCCTGCAGTGGCGCCGGCACTGTCCTCGTGGCCGACTTGCGAAGAGTGTTCCATCTGGGCACCGGGCCCGGGTGGTAGGCGGATACCTACGCGGGAAATCCCTGAGCGAGCGCACCCTTCCCGGGCCCGCGCACACGGCCATCGCGGCCCTCGTTGTGCCGCGACGGATCAGCCGCCCGTCACGACCACCGTGTTGTCGTCGGGTCGGCGATCGATCAGCTTGTTGAGCGGATCGATGCCGGCCTTCGCGGGCTTCCTGTCGACGATCATCGTGAACGTCGATTCCTCCTGCGCGATGCGCTTTCGCTCGACGAGGATGGCGTCGCCCTTGTCGTCGACGACGCCGATGTCGATGAAGTCGTTCAGGGCGACATCGCTCTCCTTGCCGAGCTCGTCGGCAACGCGCTTCTTGGCCACGACCTTCATCGTCACCTCGAAGCGGCCGCCGGGCAGCGGCTTCATCGTGGCGCTGACGGCGCGGTTGTCGTAGACCACGATCTTCTCGAACAGGTCGTCGATCACGTACTGCAGCTCGGGCGGCGTCACCTCGCGGATTCGCGCGACGAGCTCGCCAGACGACGGGTACGGCGGTCCCTTGAAGGCGTGGGCGTCGCGGAAGCCGCGGATCGCCTGGTCCAGCTTGTCCTCGCCGATGTAGTCGGCGAGCGCGTACATGACGAGGCTGCCCTTCGCGTAGTGCACGTAGCCCTGGTTCTCCACGCGCGACAAAGGCAGCTCCTTTTTCTGCTCGAAGGCCCGGCCGCTCAGATAGCGGTTGAGCTCGTAGGCGAGGAAGCGCCGCATCTTGGCCGCGCCGAACTTCTTCTTCATGACCATCAGCGCCGAGTACTGCGCCATCGACTCGATGAGCATCGCGCCGCCTTGGGCGTTGCCGCTCACGACCTGGTGTCCCCACCACTGGTGCGCGGCCTCGTGGGCGGTGACGTAGTACGGATAGTCGATGTCCTTCGGATCGTCGGGGCGGACCCGGGCGATGAAGCCGATGCCCTCCGAGAACGGGATGGTGTTGGGAAACGACTGCGCGAACGATTCGTAGCGCGGGAACTCGATGATCCGGAACTGCCGGTACTGGTAGGGCCCGAACCGGGTGCTGAAGTCGGCCAGCGAATCCTTGGCCGAGGCCATCATCGAGTCGAGATCGAACTCGTGGCCGGGCTGGTAGTAGATCTCGATCGCGACGTCGCCCGCCGGCCCGCGCCACGCGTCCTTCTTCACGGCATAGCGTGCCGACTGGAAGGCGTAGAAGTTGAGGATCGGCGCGTCCATCTTGTAGTGGAAGTAGTGCCGGCCGCCCTCGGTCCATTCGCGTTGCAGGTAGCCGGGCGAGATGGCGATCTGGTCGGGCTCGGTCGAGACGGTGGCCTCGTAGTCGATGAAGTCGGCGTCGGCCGAGATGCCGTTGACGGCGAGGCCGGCGGGATCGTCGCGGTCGCGCATGCGCTCCTTTGGCGTCAGCCCGAACTTCTTGCGGTCCTGGTCGCGCACGAGCTCGAACGCCTCGAAGTAGCCGATCACCGGCAGGATGGCACGGCCGTTGAGGAAGCTGCCGTTGGCGACGACGGCGGTGTTCGAGCCTTCGTTGCGGAAGCCGTGCGTCGGCTGCTCGAGGTCGAAGTCGAGCGTGGTTTCGGCGCCGGGCGCGAGCGGCGTGGCCAGGCGCAGGCGGCGCACGCCGAGCGCTTCGTCGTTCTCGACCTGCGCCACCGGTACGCCGAGCTCGAGCTTCCTGACCACGAGAGTGCGGCCGGCGGCGAAGTTCAGCTGCAGCACCGATACCGGCGCCGTGGTCTTGTTCTTCAGCGCGAAGCGACCGCGCACGCGCACCCGCTGCTCGGCCGGGAACAGGTCGACGTCGAGCTTCACCGACGTGATCTTCGGCTGCGGCTCCGCAGCCAGCGGCTTGTAGCGCTTCTCGTAGCGGACCCGGTCGGCCTGCACGTCGAACGTGGTCTGGTAGGGGTTGAGGATGTTGGTGTTGTAGAAGATGAATGCGCCGATGCCGGCGAAGGCCAGCGCCGACGCAGCGCCGAGGGCGACCGTGGGCAGCGTGACGCGGGCACGCGCCTGCGCCATGCGCTCGCGCCACGAGCTCGCGGTGCCGCGCGTCCACGCCAGATAGGCGGCAACGAGCAACAGCAGCGAGCCGGCGCTCCAGTAGGCCTGGAACCAGCGCACGCGGAGCAGGAAGTGGCCGTGGCCGTTGATGTCGGAATACACCGCGGCCGGCACGTTGCCGAACTTGTAGAGGTTGTGCTCGAGGCCGAGCGGGCTCGCGAACAGCAGCACCACGTAGTACACGATCATCACGAAGTGGCCGACGTACTTGTGCGCGGCGATGCTGTGGACGGCGATCGCCAGCGCGCAAATGAACCAGTAGCCCACGAGGTCGATCGTGAACAGCTCGTGGAGGTAGAGGCCCGGCTCGAAGCGGA
>JAYVNL010000336.1:0-2971 GCA_043758495.1 Rhizobacter sp. | reverse complement strand
CGCCGACGGAATCGGCCGCCGTCGGTGCCGCGGCGACGATCGTGCTCGCCCTCGCCTACCGGGCGCTGACGGTGCGCATCCTGATGGCGTCGCTGAAGGGAACGGTCGCCATCTCGGCCATGATCCTGTTCATCATCCTCGGCGCCACCACGTTCGCGCAGATCCTGTCGTTCTCCGGCGCCTCGAACGGCCTGGCTCAGGCCATCACCGGGACCGGCCTGGCGCCGTGGGCGGTGATCGCGGCGATGATGCTGCTGCTCATCTTCCTCGGCATCTTCGTCGACCAGGTCAGCATGATGCTCATCACCCTGCCGATCTTCATGCCCGTGGTGCAGACGCTCGACGTCGACCTGGTCTGGTTCGGCGTGCTCTTTCTCATCTGCATGCAGATGGGCCTGCTGCTGCCGCCGCACGGCCTGCTGCTGATGACGATGAAGGGCGTGGCCCCGCCCGAGGTGACGATGCTGCACATCTTTCGCGCCGTGGTGCCGTATTTATCGATGAGCTTGCTGCTGCTCGTCCTCGTGTTCTTCTTTCCGGCGATCGCCACCTGGCTGCCGGCCCTGATCGGATGAGCGACATGAACTCCACCCGCCTCGGCCGCACCGACCTTTCCGTCTCGCGCCTCTGCCTCGGCTGTATGAGCTACGGCGAGCCGCAGCGCGGCAACCACCCGTGGACGCTCGGCGCCGCCGAGTCGCGGCCCTTCATCAAGAAGGCGCTCGACCTCGGCATCGATTTCTTCGACACCGCCAACGTCTACTCGCTCGGCTCCAGCGAAGAGATTGTCGGCAAGGCGCTGCTCGACTACGCGCCGCGCAGCGACGTGGTGCTGGCGACCAAGGTGCAGGGCCGCATGCGGCCGGGACCGAACGGCGCAGGACTGTCGCGGAAGGCCATCCTCCACGAGATCGACGCCAGCCTGCAGCGCCTCGGCACCGACCACGTCGACCTCTACCAAATCCATCGCTGGGACGACGCCACGCCGATCGAGGAGACGATGGAGGCGCTCAACGACGTCGTCCGGGCCGGCAAGGCGCGCTACATCGGCGCCTCGTCGATGTTCGCCTGGCAGTTCGCAAAGGCGCTCGCTGTGAGCGACGCCCACGGCTGGGCCCGCTTCGTATCGATGCAGAACTACGTCAACCTGCTCTACCGCGAAGAGGAGCGCGAGATGCTGCCGCTCTGCCGCGCCGAAGGCATCGGCGTGATCCCGTGGAGCCCGCTGGCGCGCGGCCGGCTCACGCGCGATTGGGACGACACCAGCGCCCGCTCCGAGAGCGACGGCTTCGGCCGCTCGCTCTACGCGAAGACCGCCGAGGCCGATCGCAAGGTGGTCGATGCCGTCGCCGCGGTGGCGGCGCGCCGCGGCGTGCCGCGCGCGCAAGTCGCGTTGGCGTGGCTGCTGGCCCAACCCGGCATCACGGCGCCGATCATCGGCGCCACGAAACTGGGCCAGCTCGACGATGCGGTGGCGGCACTGTCGCTCGCGCTGTCGAAGGAAGAGATCGCCGAGCTCGAAGCGCCGTACGTGCCGCACGCGGTTGTCGGGCACAACTGAGAATCGCGGCACGCCGCCGGCGTCGGCGACATTCGACTTTCGGGTGACGACCGCATATGGTGCGATCTGCACCAAGTCCGATCACGGATGGCAGGTCGCAGCTGGCGCACGACTTGCGAACGGCATGGCACGGCACCGCCATGACCAGCCCCGACCTCGAGCTCGCACACCTCGCCAAGCAATACGGCGGCGCGGTCGCGGTCGACCACATCGACCTGAAGATTGCCGGCGGCCGCTACTGCTGCCTGCTCGGGCCGTCGGGCTGCGGCAAGACGACGACGCTGCGGATGATCGCCGGCCACGAGCGCGTGAGCGCCGGCGACGTGCTGCTCGGTGCCCGCAACATCACGAACCTGCCGGCCGCCGAGCGTGGCACAGCGATGATGTTCCAGAGCTACGCGCTGTTCCCGCACCTGAGCGCGCTCGACAACGTCGCCTTCGCGCTGAAGATGAAGGGCGTCGCCAAGGCCGACCGCCATGCCCGCGCCGGCGAGCTGCTGGAGCGTGTCTCGCTCGCCGCCCTCGCCCACCGCAAGCCGGCCGAGCTGTCGGGCGGCCAGCAGCAACGGGTGGCCCTCGCCCGCGCCCTCATCAACGAGCCGAAGGTGCTGCTGCTCGACGAGCCGCTGTCGGCGCTTGATCCGTTCCTGCGCATCCGCATGCGCGCCGAGCTGAAGGAGTGGCAGACCAAGCTGTCGATGACCTTCGTGCACGTGACGCACTCGCAGGAGGAGGCGATGGCGCTGGCCGACCGCGTCGTCGTGATGAACGCCGGCAGGATCGAACAGCAGGGCTCGCCGCACGAGGTCTTCAACGCGCCACGCACCGAGTTCGTGGCCCGCTTCATCGGCGGTCACAACGTGATTCCCGGCGCGGCCGGCGGCCTCGTCGCCGTGCGCACCGACAAGACGCAGCTCAGCCGGGCGCCGCTGCCGGCCGCAGCCAACGTGCTCGCGGCCACGGTCCGCGGCGTCGAGTACCAGGGCACGCACGTGGTCGTCACGCTGGCGAGCGCGGCCGTCGCCGAGCTGACCGCGATGCTGCCCGAGGCCACCTTCGACGCCGCCCCCTGGCACCCCGGTGAAACAGCGTCGGCGCACTGGGCCGCCAACGACATCCACCCGCTCGCAGCCTGAGCGCCTTGCCGATCACCACACCAGGAGAACTTCGATGAGCCACGACCGCACTACCCGCCGTGACCTCGCCGAACAGCTTCGACCTGCTCGACACCGAGTACTTTTCGCCGAAGAAGATCGTGCCGCAAGGAGGGCTATCGCGCCTGGGCGGCGGGCTTCGGCCTGCCCTCGACGCTGTCGGGCAAGAAGCTCGACGCGGCCTACGTGTTCATCAACTGGTTCGTCGACGGCTGGGCCGGTGCCTACCTCAATCGCCAGGGCTACTACTCGGCCG
>JAYVNL010000335.1:0-2979 GCA_043758495.1 Rhizobacter sp. | reverse complement strand
AAAGACGCTGATGGCTGGGCGCTGGTTCGAGGAACTCGCGGTCGGACAGGTCTTCGATCACGAGATCCGACGAACCGTGATCGAAAGCGACAACATATGGTCTTCGTCGCGTAAAGCCGCGTCTTGCTTCAAGCGGTCGAGCAGCGTGATCAGTTCTGCGGCCGTGAGGCACGATATGCGATGCCGGGAACGCTGCGCACCGCCACCCCATCCAACGGTCGGAAACTGAAGAAATGCACCATCCGGCACGCACCTCACCAACGACCGTCTCGGCGAACGCGAACGACGACGAGCTCGCCGCACGGGCCGCACACGGCGACGAGGCCGCCTTCGAGGCGATCATGCAGCGTCACAACCGGCTGTTGTTTCGCACTGCGCGGAGCATCCTTAAAAGCGACGCCGAGGCCGAGGACGCGCTGCAGGAGGCCTACCTGCGCGCATGGCGCGCCCTTGCCGGTTTTCGTGCCGACGCGAAGCTCTCGACCTGGCTGGTGCGCATCGTCATCAACGAATCGCTGGGGCGCCTGCGGCGCCAGGGCGCCCAGGTGATCCCCCTCGACACCGCCATGGATGTGGACCAGCACCCGCCGGAGGCATGGATGGAGGACGACCCGGACCAGCGGCCCGACCGCGTCGCCATGCGTGGCGAAGTGCGACGCCTCATGGAGGCCCGCATCGACAGGCTACCCGATGCTTTCCGAACCGTGTTCATGCTGCGCGCCGTCGAAGAGCTGAGCGTCGAGGAGATCGCAGTGGCGCTCGAGATCCCCGAGGCCACCGTCCGAACCCGCTTCTTTCGCGCTCGCGGTCTGTTGCGCGAAGGCTTGTCGCGCGATGTCGACGTTGCCCTCGGCGACGCCTTCGCGTTCGCCGGTGCGCGCTGCGCCCGGATCGTCGCCAGCGTGCTGGCAAAGCTCGCCGACGAATCTCCCCGATCGTGATCTCGTCCAACCAGGAGAACCTCATGTCGTTTTTCCAGATGCCCCACCCCATCGCCGCGCGCCGCATGTTCCTCGGCCGGTCAGGCCTCGTGCTGTCCGGTGCAGCGGTCGCGCTCCTGGCCGGCCACGAGGCGCTCGCCGCCAGGTCCGGCGGCGCGACGTCGAAGGACGTGCAGATCCTCAACACCGCGCTCGGTGCCGAGCTCGAAGCCATCGCGGCGTATCAGCTGGGGGCCGAGAGCAAGCTTCTGCAGCCGCCCGTGCTCGAGCTCGCGCTGACCTTCCAGGGTCATCACAAGGCCCACGCCGACGTGCTCGGCAAGACCATCGAGAAGCTCGGCGGCAAGCCCGTACCGGCCAAGGCGACGTACAACTTCCCCGTCGACCAGCTGAAGTCCCAGGCCGACGTGCTCAAGTTCGCGGCCCGGCTGGAGCAAGGTGCCGTGAGCGCCTATCTCGGTGCCGTGCCGTTGTTCGGCAACCGCGACCTCGCCAAGGCTGCCGCCAGCATCCTCGGCGACGAGGCGATGCACTGGGCGATCCTGCGGCAGGCACTCGGTGAAGTGCCGGTCCCTGTGGCCTTCATGACATGACCGTGCGCCGGCGCTGGCTGGCCGGCGCGCTGGTGCTCTGCATGGTCGCGTCGGCACGCTCGGCCGACAGCGCGGCGGCCGACGCCATGCGCGGCGAGCAGGTCTACGCGCGTTGCCTGGCCTGCCATGCGCTGGCCTACGACCGCGTCGGGCCACGTCATTGCGGCCTGTTGGGGCGACGGGCCGGCAGCGTGCCGGGGTTCGGCTACTCACAGGCCATGAAGAACTCGCGGATCGTCTGGGATGCCAAGGCGCTCGACCGTTTCCTCAAGAGTCCGTTGAAGATGGTGCCCGGGACCGCGATGACGTACGACGGAATTGCAGATCCGAGGGAGCGATCCGATCTGATCGCCTACCTCCGGCAGGTCAACGAGACGCCGGCCTGCGCGAGGCCGGCAACGTAGCGCGGCCGCCCGTACCGCACTTGAGCATGAGCCCCCGTCGATTCTTCGGAAACGGCCGATGCCGCGGTCGCATCTGATGCTGCACACGAGGAGACTTCAATGGAATCCACCTGCGCACCAAGAACAGCCTTCGTCCTGGGCATGGCCACCGCCCTGCTGTGATCCGCACGGTGGTTGACCCCACGACCGCCCTGTCGGTCGGCCTGAAGGTCGACACGGACGCCCTGCCGGCAGCCGTGGTGACGGGAATCCAGAACGGATCGGTCGATCTGAAGAGCCCCGCCACCACGGTGGCATTGCTCAAGCTCAACGCAGTGCTCGGCCTCAAGGGCACGGTCGAAGCCGTCAACGGCACAGACGTTCTGACACGGGTCGGCGTCACCTGCGCCATTCGACGGTCGACAATTCATTCGCGCCGGGCATCGGCAAGCGGCTCGATGGCTGGCCGAATCGCGACCTCAATCCCGGCGCGATCATCGCGCTGTCGCCGGCGCTGAGCACCGCAGTGAAGGCGGTCTACAACTCCTGGGGCGCCGGCAAGTACGACCCGCGCTTCAACCTGGACGGCAAGAATGGCCCGCAGGTCATCCCGCCCGCTTACGGCCTGGCCGGGATCAACAAGATCATCTCGACCGGCGACGGCGACGACCTGGCGTACTGGAACCGCTACGTCGGTGTCACCCAGATGGGCGGTCACGGCTCGTTTGCCGAGCCGCGTACCGGTGTCAGTGTCACCAACGGTACGGACGATCTGATCAGCGCGAAGCTGCCGGCGCTGCAGGCCTACCAGCTCGCTCTGGCAGCACCGCCACCACCCACCGGGAGCTTCGATGCGGTCGCAGCCGAGCGAGGCAAGCTCGTCTTCGACAACGCCGGCAAGTGTGTGAGCTGCCACAGCGGGCCTCAGTTCACGGACGCCAACTCGCGGCTGCACCCTCCCTCCGACGCGGTCAGCGAACCGGAGCCGAATGGCGCCCCCAGCTACGCATCGCGCAGTGCTGCCTGGCAGTATCGGGTCGACGGGCACGGTAGAGCCTGCAT
>JAYVNL010000334.1:0-2995 GCA_043758495.1 Rhizobacter sp. | reverse complement strand
CCGGGTCACGGGCCCAGGCCAGCAGCGCCGGCTCGATGGCGGTGCCATCAAGCGATGCCTCCACCCACTGGCGCACCGCGGGCGAATGCGGCGGCTCGGGTGACGCCAGTTCGTGCTGCATGGGGCTCATCCGTTCAGCGCCAGCGGACCGAGAGGCTGTCGGCATCGACCGTGTTCGAGATGTCGCGCACGCAGATCAGCTGCGTCTCGCCCGCCGCGAGGTCGAAGTAGTTGTCGCTGAAGGACACGCTCTCGTTCGGTGCCAGGACGTGGACGAAATGAAGGTAGTCGGACGCCGTCACACGGACGGCCCACTCGCCCGCATCCATGCGCACGATGCGGACCTCCGGCGGCCGGGGGGCCGGCCGAGCCAGGTCTTTGAGCGCGGCGAAAAAGTGACGGTTGGGTGCGAACGCGTCGCCTTCGGCGCGAACCATCAGCACGCGGCCGGCGTCGCCGGTGGCAGTGTGGGCGTCGCTGCGCCAAACAAGGCGGCTCACGTTGGGCTCGATCCGAAATCCAAGGTCGTCCGACCAGACCGAGCCCCCCGCGAAGGCCTCCATCGACAAGCGCATGCGGCCGGCGACGACCCCGGGCGTGTCGTTGACGAGCCAGAGCTCGATACCGTCGTCGACGGCCTTGAACGAAGCCATCACCGGGGCATAGGCCCGGCGAACGTAGAAGTAGCTCGCCTTGGCGAACCCGTAGTGGTCCACCAGGCTCCAGCTGATGCCCGGCCAGCAATCGTTGTATTGCCAGATCAACGAGCCCGAGCAGTGCGGCTTGCGGCGTCGAAAGTGCTCGATGCCGAACTTCAATCCTTCGGCTTGGGTGATCTGCGTGTAGTCGACGTACTGTTCGAGCGTCTGGGGCAGGCCGGTCACCGGGATCAGCATGGCGTCGACCTTGTCGGCCGGATGATCCTTGATGCGGCTGGCCAGGCCGGGGCTGCCGAGAACCAGCTGGTCCGGCGGCAGAACGCGACCGAGTGTCGCGAGCCCCGGTGAGGCCTGGATGCCGTATTCGCTGACGAAGCGGGCGATGTCTTCGGCGTAGCGCGTGTAGGCCACGCCGGCAGGGCTGCGGTCGAATTCGCCCACCGGGATTCCGGTGGGGGTCGGCGGCAGGCCATGCCAGACCGTCCAGTCGTGCACATCGCCTTCCATCATGCTGTTGTGGCTGTTCTTCGGGCCGCCGAAGGGGCTGCTGGGCCAGTACGGCGTCGTGGGGTCCAACGTCTTCACGGCAGCCGGCACCATCTCGTCGTAGTAGAGCGCGCCCAGCAGCGGCTCGTCCTGCTTCGTCATCCGGTTCATGAAGCCCTGAACCGCATGGGCCTCGTTGTTGCCGCACCAGACCGCGAGACAGGGGTGGTGGCGCAAGCGGGTGATCTGGTGGTCGACTTCGGCTCGCACGTTCTCGACGAACGCCGGGTCGTGCTCGGGGTAAGGGGCGCACGCGAACATGAAATCCTGCCAGACCAGCAGGCCGAGTTGGTCGCAGATCTCGTAGAACGCGTCGTGCTCGTACACGCCGCCGCCCCAGACGCGGATCATGTTCATGTGGGCGTCGGCGGCCATCTCCAGCAGCCGGCGATAGTGCGTTGCTTCGACGCTCCCGACGAACGAGCTCGGCGGGATCCAGCAGGCGCCGCGGGCGAAGATCGGCGTGCCGTTGAGCACGAAGCGGAAGAAGCTCGCGCCGGGTTCATCGGCGTCGGCCGAAGTGTCGAGCGCGATCGTTCGTATGCCGACCTCGATGTGGCGGCGGTCGACCTCGATGCCGTCGGCGAGCAGCGCGACATCGAGCGCGTAGAGGCTGGGCGAACCCAGCTCCGGCGTCCACCACAGCATCGGCCGCGCGAGGTCGGTCTCGATGCGGGCCTGCCCCGCGTCCAGGTCGACCCGCTCGTCGATGACCGCCTGGCCATCGGGCGTACGCAAGGTCAAGCGGGCTTGCAGCACCTGGCCGACGCCCGCGAAGACATCGGCCGCCGCGCTGATCGAGATGCGTGCGCTGCTGCGATCGGCCGCGATCGCCAGCGTGGTGAACTGCACCGCCTCGAGCGTGGCGGCCGTGTCGATCCGGCAGCTCGCGGGCCGCCAGATGCCAACGCTCGGCAGGCGCGGCCCGAAGTCCCAGCCCCAGCCGAACTGGGCCTTGCGCACGAAGTTGCGTTGGGTCTCGACGATGGGGTCCGAGATGATCGACCACAACGGCATCCGCATGTCGCCGACGACCGACGACGGCGGTGCGAAGCAGATCGCCAGCCGCATCGTTCACGAGCGCGCCTGCCGAGTCACGTCGAAACGCCAGCGGCGGAACATGTTGTCGGTCCGGGCCAGCACCTGACCGTCGAGCCAGATCGTCGCGAAGGTGTCCAGGCCCTCGAAGTCGAGGACCAGCCGCTTGGCCGGGCCGGCGAACGGAGCCTCCAGGTCGGTGCGGTACCACCACTCGCGGTCCTTGACCCAGGCGCAGGCTGCCTCGGCCCGGTCGCCGAAAGGGTGGGGCAGACGCCCGGCCGCGTGCAGGGCCAGATAGACGTCGCCGGGGGCGGCGATGTCGATCCAGTCGACCGCGTCGGCCGTCGCGTCGAAGGCCAGCGCCGGTGCGCCTGCGCCGACGTCGAAGTCCTTCAGACGCCACTGCACCAGTGCGGCGAGGTTTTCCCGGAATGTTGTCGGAGTCATGGTCACGGCGCTTCGGTGTTGAGCGCTGCGATCAACTCGTGGCAGGCGCCCATGGTGTGGTAATCGGTCTTGCCGGCCGGGCTCTTCTCGTCGCTGTAGGGGCTGTTGTCGGTCCGCAGGATCCGGAACCACGCGCCGTGGCGGTGGTCCACGAAATGCTCCCAGCTGTACCGCCACAGCCGTTCGTACCAGCGCCAATACGCCTCGTTGCCAGTGCGCAGCGCGAGCAGCCCGGCCGCCGCCAGACCCTCGGCCTGCACCCAGAAGTACTTGTCGTCGTCGCAGACCTCGCCCTGCGGGCC
>JAYVNL010000333.1:0-2999 GCA_043758495.1 Rhizobacter sp. | reverse complement strand
GCTTGATGAAGGGCAGCAGGTTGGCGAGCAGCTTGACGCCGTGCTCCGAGTTGCGGCGCACGATGTGGTCGGCGGTGATGCCGGCCGGGTCGTTCAGGCCGGCGGCCTGCACCAGCTCCTTCAGCGCCATCAGCGTGTTCTGGTGGAAGTGGTACACGCGGTCGCCCTTGCTCGGCACGTCGAGTGCCTTCTGGCGCTGCGCGTCCTGCGTTGTCACGCCGGTCGGGCAGTTGCCGGTGTGGCAGGTCTGGGCCTGGATGCAGCCGAGCGCGAACATGAAGCCGCGGCCGGCGTTGCACCAGTCGGCACCGAGTGCGAGCATGCGGGCGATGTCGAATGCGCTCACCACCTTGCCGGCGCAACCGAGCTTGATGCGGCTGCGCAGGTCGAGGCCGACGAGCGTGTTGTGCACGAGCAGCAGGCCTTCCTGCAGAGGCGCGCCGACGTGGTCGCAGAACTCGAGCGGCGCCGCGCCGGTGCCGCCCTCGGCGCCGTCGACGACGATGAAGTCCGGCGTGATGCCGGTCTCCTGCATCGCCTTGGCAATGCCGAACCATTCCCACGGGTGGCCGATGCAGAGCTTGAAGCCGGTCGGCTTGCCGCCCGAGAGATCGCGCAGCCGGTCGATGAAACGCATCATCTCGACCGGCGTCTTGAAAGCGGCGTGGGAAGCCGGCGACACACAGTCGACCCACGGCTGAACGCCGCGCGCTTCGGCGATCTCGATCGTCACCTTCGGCCCCGGCAGCACGCCGCCATGCCCGGGCTTGGCGCCTTGCGAAAGCTTGAGCTCGATCATCTTCACCTGCGGGTCCCCCGCGGCGGCAGCGAAGCGCTCCTCGGAAAAACTGCCGTCGGCGTTGCAGCAGCCGAAGTAGCCCGAGCCGATCTCCCAGATGAGGTCGCCGCCGTGCACGCGGTGATGGCGGCTGATCGAGCCCTCGCCGGTGTCGTGGGCGAAGTTGCCCATCCTGGCGCCGGCGTTCAGCGCCAGGATCGCGTTGGCCGACAGGGCGCCGAAGCTCATCGCCGAGATGTTGAAGTTGCTGGCGCTGTAGGGCCGGGCCCGGCCTTCGCCGATCGTGACGCGAAAGTCGTGCGACTTCAGCACCGTGGGCTGCATCGAGTGGTTGATCCATTCGTAGCCGACAGCGCCCACATTCATCTGGGTGCCGAACGGCCGCTTGTCGCTGTCGCCCTTGGCCCGCTGATAGACCAGCGATCTCTGCTGGCGCGAGAACGGCGCCGCCTCGTTGTCGCCCTCGATGAAGTACTGCCGCATCTCGGGGCGGATGAACTCGAGCAGGAAGCGCAGGTGGCCGATGACCGGGTAGTTGCGCAGTACGGCATGGCGGCGCTGCGAGACATCGCGGATGCCGACCAGCACGAGACCGAGCAAGACCGGCACCGGCCAGAAGTCCATGCCCATGCCGCGCCACGCGATCATGCTCAGCACCAGCCCGAACGCGCACAGCGCCCAGGCCGAATAGCGGATCGGAACGTGCTGATCGAGCCGGTTGATCCACGCGAACATTCGCTGCTCCTCCTCGAAGTGGCGCGATGGTAGACCTGCCGCCGGGCCCGCCGGCGTGCCGAAGCGTGACGCCTTCGGCGTTCAGCCGCGCTGCTGGAAGAAGGCGAGCAGCCGGGCCGCGGTGTCGGCGGGGAGCTCTTCGGGAATGAAGTGGCCGGCCGGCATCGCCGTGCCGCTCACGGTGCCGGTGCACTGCGCCTGCCAGAGTGCCAGCGGCTCGTAGAGGCGGCTGACGACGCCGCGTTCGCCCCAGAGCACCAGCAGGTCGCAGGCGACCCGCTCGCCCTCGGCGCGCGAAGCGCGGTCATGCTCGAGATCGATCGACGCCGAAGCGCGGTAGTCCTCGCAGGCGGCGTGGATGGCGTCGGCGCGGCAGAAGCACCGCTCGTATTCCAGGAGCGCCTCGGGCTCGATCGCGTCGAGGCTTTTCGTGCCCCAGCCGCCGAGCGTCCAGCGCAGGTAGAACGCCGGGTCGCCGCCGATCAGTCGCTCGGGCAGCGGCTGCGGCTGGATGAGGAAGAACCAGTGGTAGTACCAGGACGCGAAGCGCATGTCGGTGGCGTCGTACATGTCGAGCGTGGGCACGATGTCGATCAGCGCCAGCCGCTCGATCCGGTCGCCATGGTCGAGCGCCAGCCGATGGGCGACGCGGCCGCCGCGGTCGTGGCCGGCGACGGCGAAGCGGCGGTGGCCGAGCCCCGTCATCAGCGCTGCCATGTCGGCGGCCATGGCGCGCTTGCTGTGCTGGGCGTGATCGAGTTCCGGTGTTTCCACGGGAGCTGGCTTCGTCGAGTCGCCGTAGCCGCGAAGGTCGGGGATCACGAGCGAGAAATGCGGCGCCAGTGCCTGCGCGACGCGATGCCACATCACGTGCGTCTGCGGGTAGCCGTGCAGAAGCAGCAGCGCCGGCTTGCCGGGGTCGCCGCCAATGCGCGCGAACAGCTCGACCTCGCCGGCCGCATGCAGGCCACTCTCGAATCCGCTCCACCAGTCCATGCCGCCTCCGGCGCGCCCGCTGCGGGCAGGGCCGATTGTGTGGCGCGGCCGGCTATCGTCGTGGCGTGACTTCCCTGCCGGCGCTCGACGCCGCCATGATCGACCTCGACGGCACCTTGGTCGACACCCTGCCCGACTTCGCCGTCGCCATCGGCCTCATGCTCGACGAGCTCGGCCGGCCGGCGGTCGCGCCCGCGGTCGTTGCAACGATGATCGGCAAGGGCGCCGACCACCTCGTTCGCGCCGTGCTCGAGCACGTGGCCGGAGGCGCTGCCGTCGATGCGGCACTCGTCGAGCAAGGCCGGCAGCGCTATCGCCACCATTACGGCGAGGTCAACGGGCGCCACTCCGCCGTTTTTCCCGGCGTCGTCGAGGGACTCGAAGCGCTGCGCCGCCGCGGCCTGCGCCTGGCCTGCCTCACCAACAAGCCGACCGCGTTCGCCGAGGCGCTGCTGATGACGAAGAATCT
>JAYVNL010000332.1:0-3004 GCA_043758495.1 Rhizobacter sp. | reverse complement strand
AACGGGCCGGCGGCGCGCGTCGTCGTGTAGCTCGTGCCGCCCCAGCCCGAAGCGGCGCGCACGTTCTGCGTGACGGCTGCGGTCGTCGGCGTGAAGGGCGCCGAATCGAGGGCGTACAGGGCGTTGCCGTTGGTGTTGTCGAGCACCGTGAAGTCGCGGTCGCCGCTGGCCGAGCCGGTGCGCTTGATTTCGGCACGGACCCGGATCGTGACCGGCTGCGAGGTCGGCAGCGAGACGCTGTAGTTACCAGCGGTGTCGGTGGTCGTCGTTGCCAGGACGGCGCCGCCCGCGTCGAGCAGCTGCACGGTGGCGCTGCGGATCGGCTTGTCGCTTGCGGCTGCGTAGTTGAGGCCGGTCCCGCCGGTCTGGGTCGGCACCGACTCGAACACCGCCGTACCGGTGATCGCGAAGGGCCCGCTCGAAGGCGGCGGCGGCGGGGGCGGCGGCGGACCCGGCGTGGGTGCCGGTGCCGGCCCGGGGGACGGCGCATCGCCACCACCGCCTCCGCAAGCTGCGAGCGACATCAGGAGCGCGACCGCGCTCAGGCGACGCAGGGTGGCCGTGGAGCGCGGACCGGGCGGAGGAGTCAGAGTCACGGCAAATCCTTTGTCACTTCGAGAGACGCCGCTTCACGGCCTTAGCAACCTTACACGCGAAGCCAGGGGCCGCGGGTGACATCTTGAAAGCGGCGGGCACAACCTCACGCCAGCGCGGCTTTGCCGACCGCGGCGCCCGCCGGACCGGCCGGCCGCGGCCGCATCAGCGGCAGCGTCGCCAGCACGACGAGGCCGACCACCGAGTCGATCACCAGCGTCACCGGGTAGCCCCAGCGCGTCACCGCGTAGCCCTGCCAGTACGCCGTGTACGACGTGCACAGGTTCAACAGCGCCATGTAGGCAGTGAACTGGGTCGCTGCCACGGCGGGAGTCGTCACGTCCATGAAGAGGGCGCTGCGGATGCCGTAGTAGAGGCCCTGGAAGACGTTGTAGATGATGGTCGCGGCCCAGAAGGTCACGAGCAGCAGCGTCGACGGCTGCGGCCGGTTCGGCTGCTTGATGTCGACCGGCATGATCCAGCCGGCCTGCCACATCGTCCAGGCCAGCCAAAGCGTCGGCAGGGTGGTGAGGAAGATGAAGAGGGCGAGCATCGAGCGGCGGCCGAAGCGGTCGGACAGCCAGCCGCCGAGGATGCAGGCCGGCGCGAAGATCACCGTCGAGTAGAGGTTGATCTGGGCGACCTGGTTGTCGTCGAGGCCGAGCTCGACGGCGAGGTTCGACTGCAGCGACAGGCTGAGCGCGTAGGCGCCGGCCGGCAGCAGCGCCGAGACGACGCCGACGAGCGCGGCGCGCGAGCCGGTGAAGGCGCGCCAGGAGTCGCGCACGAAGAGCGCCAGCTCCTTGCTCACGGCGTGCGCCTCGCGGCCGACGCCGCGCGCCAACGCGTCTGTCTTCTCGCGCAGCGGCAGCACGACGAGGAGGGTGATCGCGAAGATCACGATGCAGACCAAGAAATAGGTCGACTGGAACGGCATCGCCGCGGTCAGGAAAAGCACGCCGGCACCGCCCACCGCCTGGCCGATCGAGGCGCCCGCGAACATGAAGCCGTTGGCGGCGCCGCGCTCCTCTTCGGGCAGCACGGCGACGGCGAGCGCGTCGATGGCGACGTCCTGCGTCGCGCCGAAGGCGTTGTGAAGGAAGATGATCGCCGTGAAGAGTCCGATCTGGCCGACGAAGTCGACGTTCATCGCCGCCAGCAGCGTGCCGATCATGCCGAGCTGCGTCATGAAGATCCACAGGCGCCTCTTGCCGAAGCGCTGCGACGAGAAGGTGTCGACGATCGGGCCGACCGCCCACTTGAACGCCCACGGCAGGTAGAGCGAAGCGACGAAGGCGCCGATGGCCTCGGGGCCGAGTCCCTGGCGCCGCATCTGCGCCGCGATCGCCGTGGCAGTGAAGCCGAGCGGGACGCCCTCGGTGACGTAGAGCAGGAAGAACGCCGTCAGCCGGCCCTTGCGCGTGGCGAGGAGATCCGGCAGGGCGAAGCGCATGCAGCGGCACGCTAGCACACGGGTCGCTGGCAGGGGCAAGGCTGCTGAAGTACAACGCCTCACCTTTCTTGAGAGACATGGCCATGAACGACAGCAAGCCGCGGCAGGTCGCCGCCGATTTCGACCCCGAGGTCCTGCGCCTCTTCGACAAGTACGTGCACGGCGCCATCGACCGCCGCGGCTTCCTCGACGGCGCCGCGAAGTTCGCGGTTGGCGGCGTCACCGCGGCGACGCTGCTCGACGCACTGCGGCCGAACTTCGCCGCTGCCGAGCAGGTGCCGAAGGCTGACGCCCGCATCCGCGCCGAGACCGTCGAGTTCCTGTCACCGCAGGGCTACGGCACGGGCCGCGGCACCCTCGTGCGGCCGGCGAGCGCGCCGCCGCCGGGCGGCCCGGCCATGGCCACGCGCGGCCTGCCGCTGGTGCTCGTGATCCACGAGAACCGCGGCCTCAACCCGCACATCGAGGACATTGCGCGCCGGCTCGCCGTCGACAACTTCATTGCCTTTGCACCCGACGCCCTGTTCCCGCTCGGCGGGTATCCGAACGACGAAGACAAGGCGCGCGAGATGTTTGGCAAGCTCGACCCGGCGAAGACGCGGGAAGACTTCGTCGCCGCCGCCGAGTACCTCGAAGGCGTGGCCGGCGGCAACGGCCGTATCGGAGCGGTGGGCTTTTGCTGGGGCGGCGGCATGGTCAACCGGCTGGCGTCGCGACTGCCGAGCTTGAACGCGGCCGTGCCGTTCTACGGCGAAGCGCCGGCTGCCGCCGACGTCGCCACCATCCGCGCGCCCCTGTTGCTCATGTTCGCCGACAGCGACGAGCGCATCAACGCCACTTGGCCACCCTACGAGGCAGCCTTGAAAGCGGCCGGCAAGCCGTTCGAAGCCTTCAAATATCCTGGTACCCAGCACGGCTTCAACAACGACACGACGCCGCGCTACGACGCGGCCGCTG
>JAYVNL010000331.1:0-9359 GCA_043758495.1 Rhizobacter sp. | reverse complement strand
TGGAGCAGGGTGAGTTCATCGCCATCGTCGGCCCGTCGGGCTGCGGCAAGTCGACTTTCATGAAGCTGGCCACCGGGCTGAAGATGCCTTCGCAGGGCACGATCCTGATCGACGGCAAGGAGGTCGCCGGGCCGCTCAAGATCACGGGCATGGCGTTCCAGTCGTCGTCGCTTCTGCCTTGGCGCACCACCCTCGACAACGTGCTGCTGCCGCTCGAAATCGTCGAGCCGTATCGATCGAACTTCCGCCGCGACCGCGAGAAGTTCGCCGCGAAGGCGACGAAGCTGCTCGAGAGCGTCGGCCTTGCCGGCTACGGCGACAAGTTCCCCTGGCAACTCTCCGGCGGCATGCAGCAGCGCGCGTCGATCTGCCGCGCCCTCATCCACGAGCCGAAGATGCTGCTGCTCGACGAGCCCTTCGGCGCCCTCGACGCGTTCACGCGCGAAGAGCTCTGGTGCATCCTGCGCGACCTGCACGCGGCGCAGAGATTCAACGTCATCCTCGTCACCCACGATCTGCGCGAAGCAGTGTTTTTGGCCGACACGGTGTACGTGATGAGCCGCAGCCCGGGCCGGATGCTGGCGAAGAAGACGATCCCGTTCGAGCGCCCGCGTCCCCTCGAACTCACCTACGCGAAGGACTTCACCGACCTCGTGCTCGAGCTGCGCGAGCACATCGGCGCGATCAGGAAGCCGGCGGCGGTGGCGGCATGACGCGCCGTGACCAGGAGCGCTATGCGCCGTGGCTGCTGCTGGTCGCGATCCTGCTGCTCTGGGAGCTGATCTGCCGCGTCTTCAGCGTGTCCGAGTTCATCTTCCCGGCGCCCTCGCGCATCGCCTCGCAGCTCTGGGAATTCCGCGGCACGATCGCCGGTCACGCCTGGCGCACGTTCTGGGTCACGATGGTCGGCTTCGGCATCTCGATCGTCGTCGGCACGATGCTCGGTTTCCTGATCGGCAGCTCGCGCACGGCCTACGCCGCGTTTTATCCGCTCATGACCGGCTTCAACGCCTTGCCGAAGGCGGCCTTCGTGCCGATCCTGGTGGTCTGGTTCGGCATCGGCGTCGGCCCGGCCGTGCTCACCGCCTTCCTGATCTCGTTCTTCCCGATCACCGTCAACATCGCCACCGGCCTGGCCACGCTCGAGCCCGAGCTCGAAGACGTGCTGCGCGTGCTCGGCGCCAGGCGCTGGGACGTGCTGATGAAGGTCGGCCTGCCGCGCTCGATGCCCTACTTCTACGGCTCGCTCAAGGTCGCGATCACGCTCGCCTTCGTGGGCACCACGGTCTCGGAGATGACGGCCTCGAACGAGGGCATCGGCTACCTGCTGATCTCGGCCGGCTCGTCGATGCAGATGGGCCTGGCCTTCGCCGGCCTCGTCGTCATCGGCGCGATGGCGATGATCATGTACGAGCTCTTCGCGGTGATCGAGAAGCGCACCACAGGCTGGGCGCACCGGTCGGCCGGGGCATGAGCGGCGAGCGCACCGAACCGAGCGCAGCCCAGGTCGGCGCCATGCTCGACCACGCGCACGCCCTGGCGCGGCGGGCGATGGAAGCGGGCCACCATCCGTTCGGCGCGGTGCTGGTGGCGGCGGATCACACCACGGTGCTCATGGCGCAGGGCAACGTCGACAGCGTCAACCACGCCGAGGCGGTGCTGGCGCGCGACGCCGCCCGGCGCTTCTCGCCCGCCGAGCTCTGGCCTTGCACGCTCGTCACCACCGTCGAGCCGTGCGCGATGTGCGCGGGCACGCAGTACTGGGCCAACATCGGTCGCACCGTTTTCGGCATCGCCGAGAAGACGCTGCTCTCGATCACCGGCAACCACGCCGACAACCCGACCCTCGACCTGCCCTGCCGCGAAGTCTTCGCACGCGGCCAGAAGGACGTGAAGGTGATCGGGCCGGTGGCGGCCGCTGCGGAGCCGATCGCGGCACTGCATCGCCGCTACTGGCGAGCCCGATAGCAAGTCGCCATGCACGACTTCGGCGCTCCACGCCGGCACGTCCCGCTCGCCGGGGCCGAGGGCGACTGGGAAAGCGAGGGGCTCGAGATGACCGTCGATCGCGGCTCGGGCTCGCAGACCCCGATCCAGCGCGTCGTCGCCGGCACCCACGACATCGCCCATGCCGACGTCGGCACGCGTGAAATGGAACGCGGAGAACCCGGCTCGTGAGATGGCGATCGTCGTCGTCGCCGAGGATCACCTGGCTGTCGTGTTCGCGTCGAAGGACGATGTGGACAAGCAAGGTCGGCGTCGAGACCGAGAGGCGCTCGACACCGACCGCTTCTTGCCGCTGAAGGCCGAGCGCCTGCCGCCGGTCCGGAAGGAATAGGCTCGCGTTCGAATCAACGTCCACCAGGGCTGCCATGCTCACCACCCGCCAACCCGTCTTTCGCAAGTTCTGGCACGCCGTCATGCCGCTCACGCAGCTCGAGGGCGGGCCGCAGCCTTTCACGCTGCTGGGCGAGAACATCGTGCTGTTCCTCGACGAGCGCGGCGAACCGGCGGCGCTGAAGGACCGCTGTTGCCACCGCACCGCGAAGCTCTCGAAGGGCTGGTGCCCGAAGGAAGGCGAGCTGCGCGGCAAGCTGCAATGCGGCTACCACGGCTGGACCTACGACCGCACCGGCCGCGTCGTGCGCATCCCGCAGCACGCTGCCGACCGCGCCATTCCGGACGACTACCGCACGCCGGCCTATCACTGCGCCGCCCGCTATGGCTATGCCTGGGTCGCGCTCGAGGAGCCCGTCGCGGAGATCCCGGCCATCCCAGAGTTCGGCGACCCGGGCTGGCGCACCGTTTTCCAGTTCTACGAGACCTGGGCCACGAGCCCGATGCGCGCGCTCGAGAACAGCTTCGACAACGCGCACTTCAGCTTCGTGCACCGAGCCACCTTCGGCGTGGCCGGGCAGCCGGCGCCGAGCAGGTACGAGCTGGTCGAGAGCGAGACCGGATTCCATGCCGAGACCGTGATCCCGGCCACCAACCCCGAGAAGTTCCACCGCATCAGCGGCGTGAAAGACGCGGTGACCACGCGCCACATGAGGAACGCCTACTTCCTGCCGTTCTCGCGCCGTCTCGACATCGAATATCCGTCGGGCATCCGCCACGTGATCATCAACTGCTTCACCCCCATCGACGACGGCCGCATGCAGCTGTGCCAGTGGCTGTTCAGGAACGACACCGAGGCCGACTGCCCGGCGCAGATGCTGATCGACTTCGACGACGAGATCACCCGCGAAGACAAGGACATCCTCGAGAGCACCGACCCAGACGCGGCCATCGACCCGCGGCGCCGCGGCGTCGAGTATTCGATGGACAGCGACCGCCCCGGCATGCTCATCAGGAAGAAGCTGTTCGAGTTGTTGCGGCGGCACGGCGAGGAAGAGGTGCACGGCGGCGCCGTGGGCGGCGCGGCGGTGGGCGGCAACACCGGCGCCACAGCGAGATCGGCCCAGACGCACATCGAGATCGCTTCGAGCGGGTCGCTCGGGCAGTAGCGGCTCGGCAGCGGGTCCACCAAGGCGGCGTCGGGCGGCGTCTCGACGAGCGCGAACGGCGCCGCTCAGCACCGGCGCGAGCAGCCGGTTCTGCACCTGCACCTGCAGGGCCTGCGTGAGCCGGGTGGGCAGCCACCGGCGACGCCTGACGTTGTCGAGCGCGGCGTCGATGTCGACGAGGCTGGCGCGGCCTGGCCGCAGCATGACGCCGAGCGCGTTCGCAGTGGCGACGGCGTCCTGGATCGCGAGGTTGATGCCGACGCCGCCGACCGGCGACATCGCGTGCGCTGCATCGTCGATGCAGAGCAGGCCGGGACGCGACCACTGCCGAAGCCGGTCGACGGTCACGGTCAGCAGCTTGACGTCGTGCCACGACGCGATGTCGCCGACGCGGCCGGCGAGCAGCGGCGCGGCCTCGGCCACGTCGGCACAGAAGGCCTCGATGCCTCGTGCACGGAGGCCATCGGCCCGGCCCTTGGCGATGACGAAAGCGCACTGCCAGTAATCGCCGCGATCGATCGTCACGACGATGCGGCCGGGCGACACGCGCGCCAGCGAATCGTCGAACCCGGCGGCGTCGCGGCCGACGCGAAACCAGAGCACGTCGATCGGCGCGCCGATGTCTTCGATGTCGAGGCCGGCGGCCGGGCGCACGGTCGAGTGGCGGCCGTCGCAGCCGACGACGAGCGCGGCCCGGACTTCGAACGGACCGTTCTCGCCGCTGCCGCGCACGCCGACGACGCGGCCGCCCTCCTCGATCAGCCGAGCCTCACGGAGGGCGGTTCATGCACCGACCGCCGTGCGCCCGAAACGCTCGGCCGAACGCAGCTTCGCCTTGGCGGCGTCGACTTCGCGGTTGCGCGGCTCGGTCAGCGTCACGAGGCCGCCCATCAGCTCCCGGGCGCAGGCCGCGACCTGTTCGACGGCGCGATCGAAAGCCTCAGCATTCGCTTTCGACGGCACCGCGAAACCGCTCAGCTTTCTCACGAACTGCAGCGAGGCGTCGCGAATCTCGAGCTCGGTGGCGGGCGGCTCGAAGTTGAAGAGGGTCTTGATGCTTCTGTACATGGAGATGCCCTGCGTGGAACGGCGCGGTCCGCGAATTTCAGCACGTCTTCGTTGCCGCCGCCATCGGCTTGCTCAGGAAGCGAGAACCGGCGAGCGCGAACCACCGCGGCAGCTGGCGCGACTTGCTGATGCCGATGCGAACGCCTTCTGCGACCACCCATCCGGCGTCGTTGCCAGCAACCAGGCTGAACGGCCGGCGGTCGAGGCGGGCACCATCGAGCTCGCGGCCGATCGCCAGCGCCTCGCAGAGCCGCCCCGGCCCGGCCCAAAGAAGCCGCCCGTCGTGCCGGCGGCGGCGCTCGCGCATCACGTCGAGACCCTTGCGTTGGCTCGATGGCGCGGATCAGCACCGCAGCGCCAGGGCCGGCCGGCCGGCACACGAAGTTCAGGCACCCGTGCAGGCCGTACGACCAAGGGGCCGGTGCCGATGAGGGCACGGGCAACCGCTAGCGCCGGGGCACCGAAGTCGATCTGCATGCGCAAAGAATAGCGAGCGACCCTGCCGCGGCGATGCTGTCGGGCGACACCGATAATTCTCGTCCCTTTCGCCCTCGCCTCCCCCGTGTCCGACCGCCGCAAAGTCCTGCCCCAATACGTCATGCCCAAGCGTGGCCTGACCGCGTTCGCCGGCCGCGTCGCTTCGCGCGAGCGCGGCGCCACGACGACGCGGCTGGTGCGCTGGTTCGTGCGCAAGTACGGCGTCGACATGAGCGAAGCCGCCGCCGCCGACATCACCGCCTACGCCAGCTTCAACGACTTCTTCACCCGGGCCCTGAAAGACGGCGCCCGGCCGCTCGCGAAGGCCGACCTGATCTGCCCCGTCGACGGCACCATCAGCCAGTTCGGCCGCATCGAACAGGACCAGATCGTTCAGGCCAAGGGCCACCGCTACACGACAAACGCTCTGGTCGGCGGCGACCACACGCTCGCCGATCAGTTCCACGACGGCAGCTTCGCCACCCTCTACCTGAGCCCGAAGGACTACCACCGCATCCACATGCCATGCGACGGCACGCTGCTGCGCATGATCCATGTGCCCGGCGCCCTCTTCTCTGTGAACCCGACGACGGCGCGCGGCGTGCCGGGTCTGTTCGCGCGCAACGAGCGGGTCGTCTGCGTGTTCGAGTCGAAGGCGGTCGGCACCTTCGTGCTCACGCTCGTCGGCGCCACCATCGTCGGCAGCATGGCGACGGTCTGGCACGGCACCGTCAACGGCCCGCGCGTGCGCCGCATCCGCGACTGGAACTACAGCGCCGACGCCGTCGCCCTGAAGCAGGGCGAGGAGATGGGCCGCTTCATGCTCGGCTCGACGGTGGTGCTGCTGTTCCCGAAAGGCAGCCTCGCCTTCAACCCGGAGTGGCAGCCGGGCCGCGCGATCCGGCTCGGCGAGGCGATGGCCGACCTGGGCGCTCGTTCTTGAGCTGATGCGCGCCGTCTTCGTCGATGCCAACGCGGCGCTGCGGGCGCTCGCCGAGCGGCTCGCACCGCGGTCGGCGCCGCTGCTCGAACTGGCCTACGGCGACGCCGACGTCTCGTCCGGCGACCTGCCCGCCCTGCTCGATGGCGCACCGATCGCGATCGTCGATCACACGTCACTGCCGGTGGCGGTCGCCGAGCGTTGCGCGGGTCTCCGCCACGTCGTCTTCCTCGGCACCGGCGCCCGCAGCTACATGGACCCGGAGGCGCTGGCGGCGATCGGCATCTCGGTCGACCTCATCAAGGGCTACGGCGACACCGCCGTCGCCGAGTGCACCGTCGGCCTGCTGTTCGCGGCCGCGCGCGGCTTCGCCCGCATGGACGGCGCCATGCGCGAAGGCCGCTGGCTGCGCAGCGAAGGCGTGCAGCTCCGCGGCAAGGCGCTCGGCCTGATCGGCTTCGGCGGCATCGCCGCGGAAGTCGCGCGCATCGCGCTCGGCTGCGGCATCAAGGTGCTGGCCTGGAACCGGACCGCGAGGGCGCACGCCGGCGTCGACTTCGTGGGGCTCGACAAGCTGCTCACCGAGAGCGACGCGGTGTCGCTTCACCTGCTGCTCTGCGACGAGACGCGCGGCTTCCTGTCGCGCCAGCGACTCGCGGCGATGCGCCCCGGCGCCCTCCTCGTCAACACCGCGCGCGGCGCGCTCGTCGACGAAGCGGCGATGGTCGAGGCACTTCGCTCCGGGCAGCTCGGCCACGCCGCCCTCGACGTCTTCGATATCGAGCCGCTGCCGCCAGGACACGTGCTGACGACGCTGGCCAACGTGACGCTCTCGGCGCACTCGGGGTTTCGCACACCGGAGGCGAACGAGCGGCTGATCGAAGCAGCGCTCGCGCACTGCCGTCGCCTGGCGGCGGCCGGGCCGTCTGCAATCCGGCATTCGTAGCAGGGGAATAACCCGACTCCGCACGCAGCGACACGCCGGCGTGTCGCAGCGCCAAGAGGGATGTCGAGGCGGCGGCGACCTCGGTCGAGAACAACAAGACGTTGATTCGCGCTCGTCGGAGTGCGATGTACGTCGCTTGCGGCGTTCGCGAGCCCGACAGGCACATCACGAATGTCGATGTCGACCGTCGCGGCGATCGACTCCATACCGATACGCGGATGTCGACGCGATAAGGCGAAAGGTCGTCAGAGCGGAGGAATGGCAGCCTCACCCTCCATGTCGCGCAGGTCCCGATCGCGCGTCTCGGCGCAGTAGAAAACGACGAGCACGAGCGCCAGCAGCACCGGCACCATCACGATCATGGCGCCGCGAGCCAGGCCGGGAACCAGGCCGACGAGGCTGAGACCCTGCGCCACCAGGCCGCCGGCCTTGGTGCACGCCGCCACCCAGCCGGTGCCGCGGCCGCGCACGCGCAGCGGGTAGCTTTCGGCGGCATAGGGCAGCAGCATGGCGATGAGGCCGTTGACGCCGATGATGAGCAGCGCGATCGGCAGCACCGGGCTGGCGTCGGCCGGCGAGCCGAGCTCGAGCTGGACGATGCCGACCAGACCGGCTGCCGTGAGCACGATCGAGCCGACGAGTGCGCCCTTGCTGCTCCAGCGGCCGTAGAGCACGGCGGCGATGAAGACCGTCGGCACGGCGATGAGTGCGGACGCGGCGAGCAGCTGGCTCGACAGCGCCACGCTGTAGCCGCGCGCGACGAGCAGCGCCGGCATCCAGAGCAGGAGGCCGAAGTTGATGAAGCCCCAGGCCAGCGCCGCGACGCTGAGAGCCCAGGTCTGGGCGACGTATCGGCGCGCGATGGGCATCGGAGTGCGCGCGGGAAATGCGGCCGCGGCGACCGCGGTGCGAACCGTGCAGCCGAAGCTGCGCAGGACCTGCTCGGCCTCGCGGACGCGGCCGAGGGCGAGCAGGAAGCGCGGCGACTCGGGCACCCAGACGTTGAGCAGGATCAGCACGAGTCCGGTCGGCAGGTTGAGAAACCACATCACGCGCCAGCCGAACAGCGGCTGCAGCCACGCAGACAGCGCGCTTGCCGCCAGGTAGCCGCCGACAGCGCCGAGGCCGCCGACAAGCACCAGCGCCCAGCCGCGATGCTTCGACGGCATCGTCTCGGCGAGCAGCGCGTAAGTCACCGGCAACATGCCGCCGGCGGCGGCGCCCATCAGGAAGCACATGCCGACGTTCCACCACAACGACGGCATCGAGCCGCAGATCGAGGTGCCGACGAACATCACCGCCGAGAGCAGGATCGAGGCACGACGACCGTACACGTCGGCAAGCCAGCCCCAGAGCACCGAGCCGATCACGGTGCCGCAGAGCGCCGCGAAGGGCAGCCACGCCACCATCGCCGACGACACCGCGTATTCGCTTTTCATGCCGGGCACGACGAAACCGAGGCTGGCCGGCTTCATCACGTCGATGACCAGGGCCACGGTGAGCACCACCATCAGGCGCCAGTGGGCCGCGCCCAGCGGCGCGTCTTCCGAAGCACCGACGGTGACCTCGGGCTCGACGTGGCCACGGCCGTGCGCCGGTCGCCGCGGCAGCAGGCCATAGCCGGCGACGGCGATGCCGGCCACGATCAGCGCCATGCCCCAGAGCATGGTCGCGTCCATCGCCATATCGGCGAGGCGAAAGCCCATGTCCCGGCCCATCCAGAACATCGGCAGGTGCATGACGACGCCACTCGTCACCGCGATGCAGCCGGCCGCGAACGCCCAGAGGTGGCGCCGGTCGGCGAGAACGCGGGCTTCGCTCATCGGCGAGCGCGCCGCACGCTCATTCGAGCTTCCACTTGTTGGCCTCGACCTTGACGACGACGCGTGCCCGCTGATCGAGGCCGAGGTGGTCGTTCTTCGACATCGCGACGACGCCGTTCGAGACCTTGAGATCGTGCAGTCCCTCCAGCGCCTCGCGCAGGGCGACGCGGAACTCGCGCGTGCCGGGCCGGCCTTTTTTCAGCGCAACCGGGATCGCCTGGCTCAGCTCCAGCCAGGCGTCCCAGGTGTACGAGCCGAATGCCGAGACGGTGCCCGCGCCGTAGACCGCCTCATAGCGCTTCTTGTAGTCGAGCGCCGCCACTTTGGCCGGATGGTCGGCCGGCAATGCATCGGCGACGACGACCGGGCTGGTCGGCACGAACATGCCCTCGATGTCCTTGCCGCCGACGCGCAGGAAGTCGTTGTTGGCGACGCCATGGTTGAAGTACACGCTGCCTTTGTAGCCGCGCTCGACAAGCGCCTTGGCCGGCAGCACCGCTGGGGTTCCCGAGGCGCCGATCACCACCATGTCGGGATTGGCGGCGACCACCTTCAGGACCTGCGCGGTCACGCTCGTGTCGCGCGGTGCGAAGCGCTCG
>JAYVNL010000330.1:0-9360 GCA_043758495.1 Rhizobacter sp. | reverse complement strand
TTACGCCAGTACGGGTTTAATAGCTGTTGAAAAGTTGAGGCGGGCGTACGCCCTGAGCACGGCCGGCCAAGAAACCCGGTTGCAAGCGTTGTCCGCAGCCTGGCTCGCGCATCTACTACGAGAAAAAGAACAGCTTGAGACAATACGTGATTACGTAAGCTATGCGCTGAAGAACGTATCTGCCCATGACCACTCTATTCGTTCTCGGGGTAATCTAGTCATCGGCGATATGCTTCTTTCGGCTGATCGAGAGGACCTCTCCACTCCGTGGCATATTCGCGCGAGGTGTCACGCCTCCCTGGAGGGTGATGATGCCACTTTAAGCGCTATAGCTTTTAATATTGCCTTGATGCGCGTCTCCAAATTCCGGCATATGAAGTTTAGGGGTTGTTTAACTTCCAACGCTGGATCTCTCGCTGTAGTTTTCTCAAAAAGTGCTAATTCAGTGGAAAGACTTCTTGGTACACAGGCAATGCCGGAATTGGGTCCATTACAAACTGCGCAGGTCCTGTCGCTACATGGCGAAGCTGGCCAAGCGCTTCATCTTCTTGAGGCATTCGCGTTTTCAGCAAATGTGCCCTCAGCCATCCGCATGAGGGCAGAATGGACTTCTGATATCGCTTGGTGTTATTCAAGATTGAAGGACCACATATCTGCACGTCGTTGGGCTGAACGCACTTTGGCTGAAATTACACCGGATGTACACACTGACGACCTTGCGGCATTGCATAGCCGTTTGGCTCTGGTGTATTGCGCGGCGGGAGATCACGCTAAGGAAAACTATCACTTTATAGCAGCAACTACATATTGGGAAAAATACGAAGAATATCAGCGTCAACTGGTTGGTGTTTTCGGCAACATTCAGGCTTACGAATAATATGGATGCACCACGCGAGCTGGGGTATGTGATCGGTGTCGCGATGGGTTCGAGCAGCGACTGGGAAACGCTGCGAGTAGCCACCGAAATATTCCAGGAGTTTGGAATCGCCTATGAAGCTCGGGTGCTTTCGGCGCATCGGATGCCGGACGAGATGTTTGCTTATGCGGAGTCGGCTGCGGCGAGGGGGCTGCAAGCGATCATTGCTGGTGCTGGCGGAGCCGCTCATCTGCCGGGGATGCTGGCGGCGAAGACGACCGTGCCGGTGCTCGGCGTTCCGATTGCCGGCCGACATCTGCAAGGGCTCGATTCGTTGTACTCAATCGTGCAGATGCCACGCGGCATTCCGGTCGCAACGTTCGCCATCGGTCCCGCGGGCGCCGCAAACGCAGCGCTGTTCGCGATCGCGATGATGGCCACCGGCGACCCGGAGTTGCGCGCCCGATTGGAGGCTTTTCGTGCTCGCCAGACCGCAGCCGCTCAGGCGATGACGGCCGACCTGAAGTGAACGGCCCGGCCGGCCCCGTGCAAGGCAGCGCCGGCTTCGTTTCTCCGGGGTCGACGCTTGGGGTTGTCGGCGGAGGCCAGTTAGGACGCATGTTCGTGCACACCGCCCAACGGATGGGTTACGCGACGGTCGTGCTCGAGCCCGATGTGACCAGCCCGGCCGGCGTGATCGCCCACGAGCACGTCCGCGCCGACTACGACGACCCCGAGGGACTTGACCGACTGGCGGCGCGCTGCGCGGCCATCACCACCGAGTTCGAGAACGTGCCGGCCGCCACGCTGCAGTGGCTTGCAGCGCGGCGGCCGGTATCTCCGCCGGCGTCGGCGGTCGCGGTCTGTCAAGACCGTTCGGCCGAGAAGGCCGCTTTCGCGCGTGCCGGGGTCGCGTGCGCGCCGCATCTCGTACTCAATTCGAAGAGCGAACTCGCCAATGTCGATGACGCGCTCTATCCGGCCATCCTGAAAACCGCGCGACTCGGCTACGACGGCAAAGGCCAGCGCCCGGTCGCTTCGGCGATCGGTCTCGTCGACGCCTTCGCTGCACTCGGCGGCGTCACCTGCGTTCTCGAGAAGCGGCTGCCGCTGGCGGCCGAGATCAGCGTCATCGTCGCTCGCGGGCGCGACGGCAGCATGGTTCATCTGCCGGTGCAGGAGAACGTGCATCGCGACGGCATCCTCGCCGTCACGCGCGTGCCGGCGCGCCGCGTTCCGGCGCCACGACTGGCGGACGCGGTGGCGATGGCCGAACGTCTGGCGCAGGCGCTGTCATACGTCGGCGTCCTGTGCGTCGAGTTTTTCGTGCTGGCGGACGGCGCGCTGGTCGCCAACGAGATGGCGCCGCGGCCCCACAACTCGGGGCATTACAGCATCGACGCCTGCGACCTCTCGCAGTTCGAACTTCAGGTGCGGACGATGACCGGTGCGCCCCTGTCGCAGCCGCGCCTGCATTCACCCTGCGTCATGCTCAATCTGCTTGGTGACCTCTGGTTCAGACAAGTCGATGCCGACACCGCCGCCGCCGCGACTGGCGCGATCGCCGACGCATCGGCCGTCGCCGTCGAGCCCGACTGGGCCGCGGTGCTCGGGCTGCCGGGTGTTCATCTGCATCTCTACGGCAAGGCCGAGGCGCGGCGCGGCCGCAAGATGGGCCACCTCACCGTCACCGCCGCGACCGCCGCGGCGGCCGATGCGATCGCTGCGCTCGCCGCGCAGCGGCTCGGCCTGCCCTGGGAATGACGCGTGCGCCTCGACGGCCTCGATGAATCCGCAGTCGCCCGTGCCGCCGCCCTGATCGCGGCTGGCGAGTTGGTTGCTTTCCCGACCGAGACCGTCTACGGCCTCGGCGCGCGCGCCGACGACGACGCCGCCGTTGCCCGGATCTTCACGCTGAAGAACCGGCCGAGCGGGCACCCGCTCATCGTCCACGTCGCCGAGCCGGACGACGCGGCGCGCTTCACGGCGTCGATGCCTGCCCTCGCGCAGCGTCTCGTCGAGGCGTTCTGGCCCGGACCGCTCACGGTCATCGTGCCGCGTGCGCCCGGCATCGCTGCCGCCGCCGCAGCCGGTCAGCCGACCATCGGCCTGCGCTGCCCGGCCCATGCCGTTGCCCATGCGCTGCTGATGGCGGCGCGCAGTGTCGGCGTGCCGGGTATCGCCGCGCCGAGCGCGAATCGCTTCGGCCGCATCAGCCCGACCACAGCCGGCCATGTCGAAGACGAGTTCGGCACCGAGTTGCCGGTTCTCGACGGCGGTGCCGCCCGCGTCGGCATCGAATCGGCCATCGTCGACTGTTCCGGAAGCGCGCCCGTGCTTCTTCGGCCAGGAGCGCTCACTTCGTTGCAGATCGAGGACGCGGCAGGGATGTCGCTTGCCGCTGTCGGTGCCGACTCGCCGAGGGCACCGGGCACGCTGACCGCCCATTACGCACCCCGAGCGCGCCTGAGATTGATGTCGACGGAGATGCTGCAGACGGCGCTTCGGGTGATCGGGTCGGAGCCGATGAAGCTGGCGGTATATTCGCGTTCCGTCCCGTCGGGCGTGGCCACCGGGGTCCGCCACCGGCGTATGCCGGCGCGGCCCGAGCAGGCAGCGCATGAATTGTTTTCGGTGCTGCGTGAACTCGACCTCGATGGCGTGCATCTCATCTGGGTCGAAGAGCCGCCACCCGGTCCCGAATGGGACGGCGTCCGAGACCGGCTCAGTCGCGCTGCCGCAGCCTGAGAATTCCGGCAGGCGACCCGCGGCGCGTCGTTGTCGGTCCACCTTGTCGATCCTGGAGTCTTGAATGACATTGACGTTGAAGAGTCTTCGCCGCAGCGCACTCGGCGCCGGCGTTCTCGTGTGCAGCTTGTGGCTGGCCTCGTGCGGCGGCGGCGGCAACCAGGTTTCGAAATTCACGGCCAAGCGGGTGCTTGCGTTCGGCGACGAGTCGAGCCTGATCGTCGACGTCAATGGCAACGGCAACGGCTACAAATACGCCATCAACGGCACCGTCTCTTCCACCGATCCGACGATCGCCTGCGCCTCCAATGCGCTCTGGGTCCAGAGCGTGGCGAAGGTCTACGGCCTTGTCTTCCCGCAGTGCAACACGGCGACGCCGCCGGCCGCGTCGCCGAGCAGTCGGATCCGCGCTGCGCTCGGCGCCAAGGCGGCTGATCTGTCGGCGCAGATCGATGCCCAGCAGGCCGAATCCTCGATCGGAGACGGCGACATGTCGACCGTGATGGTCGGCGAGAACGACGTGCTCTCCCTCTATCTGCAGTACCCGACCGTCAGCGAAGCCAGCCTGACCAGCAGCGCTGCGGCCGCCGGCGTGGCCGTCGGCAACCAGGTCAACCGCTTGGCTGAGGCCGGCTCCAAGGTGCTGATCTCGACGATCGTCGACGCTGGTGTCACGCCATTCGCCGTGGCCGAGAAGGCCACCCACACCGACACCGATCGCGCTGCGCTGCTGACCCGGCTGTCGGCGCGCTTCAACGCCTCACTGCGGGCGACCATGGTCAACGACGGCCGCCGCATCGGTCTTGTCCTGCTCGACGAATTGGTCTCGGCGGTCGGCAAGTTCAGCGGCCTCAACGGCTTCAGCAACAGCTCGGTCGGTGCCTGCGACCTGACCAAGTCGACCCGCGTGCCAGCCTCGATCCTCGACTGCAGCGATCTCACCCTCATCACCGGCGCCGGCTCGAGTTCTTACCTCTGGGCCGACGATCGGCACCTGAGTGCCGGCGGCCAGGCATCGCTCGGCAGCCTCGCCGTGACGCGGGCGCAGAACAACCCGTTCTAGCGCGACGCCGTTCGCTGTCTCACTGCGGCGTCGACGGATCGGCCATCGGCGCCGCCGGCCCGTCGCCGGCCGCCCATTCCGTCAACGCCTCGAGCGCAGGTCGTGCACCGTTGGCGTTGACGTCGTTGACGATACCGACCACGACGTAGCGCCGGCCCGAATCGGCGAGCACGTAGCCGGCGACGCCGACGACGTCGCGCAGCGACCCGGTCTTCAAATGGGCGCGACCGGGCACGCCCTTCGAGCGACGCAATGTGCCGTCGATGCCGGCCACCGGCAGCGAGCTCATCAGCTCCGGCATCACCGCGCTCGCCCACGCCGACTGCAGCAAGCGGCCGAGCAAGGCAGCACTCAGCCGCGAGTCGCGCGACAGGCCCGAGCCGTTGACGATGACGGCATTGCGTTCGAGCGCGCCGACGCGGCTGCGCAACCACTGCCGCACGACGAGGCGCGCCGCGTCGGGCGTACCGGCGCCACGCTGGGTCGCGCCGAGCGTGAGGAACAGCTGCTGCGCCATCACGTTGTTGCTGAGCTTGTTGATGTCGCGCACGACTTCGGCCAGCGCCGGCGAGCGCAGCTCGAAGGTCGGTGGTGTGCTCGGGGCCGCGCCGTCGCGCACGCTGCCGCCGAGACGGCCACCTTCTTCCTGCCAGATGCCGGCAAGCGCCCGCTCGTTGAAGCTTTTCGGATCGGCGTAGGCGAGCGGCCAGACCTTTTCGCCGCAAGCGGCCTGGAAAGCGCCGGCGAAGCGCAGCCGCGCCGGATCGCTGAAGTCGCTTTTCAAGGCGGCGCGCCAGTCGTCGCAGGGGCCGGCCATGAGCGGCACCGTGGCATCGGCGCGGACGCCGGCCAGCGGCGGATCGGTGCCGATGGTGGCGACGCCGCGGGCCGCATCGGGAACGATCGTCAGCACCACGGCGCGGTAGTTGAGGAGGAGGGCGTCGGCGCTGGCGTTGTAGGGGCGCAGCGGCTCGCCGTCGAAGTCGGCCGGGTTGAGCTCGCCGGGCGTGAAGGCGCTGCGGTCCATGACGATGTCGCCGCGGATCTCGCGCACGCCGGCCTGCTGCACGCGGCGCATCAGCAGCCACATCCGCTCGAGCACGAGCTTGGGATCGCCGTTGCCCTTGATGACCAGATCGCCGTTCAGCACGCCATTGCTCACCGGGCCTTGCAGCCACACCGGCGTCGACCAGGTGAACGCCGGCCCGAGCAGCTCGAGGCCTGCGTAGGTCGTCACAAGTTTCATCAGCGACGCCGGATTGACGGGCTTGTCGGCCTGCCAGCTGAGTCGTGGCCGCGCCGAGTCGACCTCCTGGACCCAGGCCACCATCGCGTCGCGCGGCACGCCGTTGCGAACCAGCGCCGCCTCGACCGTGGCCGGCAACGCGCGCGACTCGACGCTGCCGCGACTCGACGCGGCCGGCGCTGCGACGGCCGGCGTGGCGGGCATGACGAGTGCCGCCAGAGCGAGCAGCGTCGCGCTCATGGATGCGCGGAAGCGACGAGCCTGCATCAATCGATGATCGCATGGCCATCGGTGTCGGGCGGCGCCGCTAAACTCGTTCAGGCATGACGACGCTGCTCGCTTTCGACACCGCCACCGAGCGCCTCACGATCGCGCTTCGCCACGGCGAAAAAACGTGGTCGCATGCGGGCGAGGGTGGCGCCACGGCGTCAGCGACATTGATCCCGGCGATCCTCGCGCTGCTGCAAGACGCTGGCCTGGCCCTCGCCGATCTCGACGCCATCGCGTTCGGGCGCGGCCCGGGCGCCTTCACCGGCCTGCGCACCGCCTGCTCGGTGGCCCAGGGTCTCGCTTTCGGCGCGAGCAAGCCGGTGCTGCCGATCGATTCGCTGCTCGCCGTCGCCGAAGATGCCCGCGCCAGTGCCACCGCTGCCGACTTCCGCGTCTGGGTCGCGATCGATGCGCGCATGGACCAGATCTATGCCGCCGAATACGAACACGTCGGTGGTGGCTGGACCACGCATGTGCCGCCGATGCTCACCGATGGCGAGTCGCTGTCGGCCCGCTGGCATGTCGCACCGCCGCAGGCGATCGCCGGCGATGCAATCCGTGTGTTCGCGGCACGACTGTCGACGGCGGGCGCGCTGCTCTTGCCCGATGCGCGCCCCGAAGCGACGGCGATGCTGGCCCTCGCCGAGTCCGCGTGGCGCGCCGGCGAGGCCGTCGACGCCGCGCTCGCGCTGCCGCTCTATGTGCGCGACAAGGTCGCCGAGACGACGGCCGAGCGGGCCGAGCGGGCGGCGCGGGCCGTCGCGAAAGCATGAGCGCCTGCATCGACTTCGCGGCCGACGTGTTGCGGCCGATGACGGTGGCGTCGCTCGACGGTGTGCTGGCGCTCGAGGCCGAGGTCTATCCGTTTCCCTGGACGCGCGGCAACTTCGTCGACTCGCTCTGCGCCGGCTACACCGCCTGGACGCTGAACCGCCCCGACGGCGACCTCGTCGGCTACTGCGTCGCCATGGCCGGCGTCGGCGAAGTGCATCTGCTCAACATCACGATCGCGCCGGCGGCACGTCGCAGCGGTCGCGCCCGCCGCATCCTCGCCGAGCTCACGCAGGTGTGCGCTGCACTGCCCGCCGACCGGCTCTGGCTCGAGGTCCGTGAAAGCAATGCCGAGGCGCGGGCCGCTTATACGCGGCTCGGCTTCACGGCGGTCGGCATCCGCAAGAACTATTACCCGGCGCGCGATGCGCGACGCGAGCACGCCGTCGTCATGAGCCTCGATGTCGATGCCGGAGCAAACCGCCATGCGCTGGACTGAGCGGCAGCGCGCGATGCTGTGCGAGATGGGCGTGCGGCTCTGGGAGCGCGAGCCCGTGCTGGTCGCGGAGGCGGCGTCTCGGGAGGTCGAACACGGCGCGGCCAACGTGGTCGCGCCGCTGCCGGTCGCTGCCCGGCCGACGGCATCGCCCTCGCCCTCGGCATCGGCATCGATCCGCCCCGGGGAGCAGCAAACGCTGTTGCCGGCCGCCGACTGGCTCATCGTCGGCGAACCGCTCGACGGCGGCGCCGATCGCGGCGACGAAGCGCAACTGCTCGACAACATGCTGCGCGCCATCGGGCTTGCCCGCGACGCCGCCACGCGCGCCCAGCGGGCCTCGTACCTCGCCTTGGCCGACCGGCCGGCCGGCGTCGCTTCCAGCGCCGAAAACACTACAACCATCGGCGCCGACCCGGATCGTCGCGAGCGCCTCCACCGCGCCATCGAGATCGTGCGGCCGGCCTGCATCGTCGCGTTCGGCCGCAGTGCCGCACAGGCTCTGCTGGCCACCGACGATCCGCTCGGCAACCTACGCGGCCACCGCCACGAACACGCGGGCGTGCCGGTGTTCGTGACCTGCCCGCTCGCCTTCCTGCTCCGCCATCCCGACGAGAAGGCCAAGGCGTGGGCCGACCTCTGCCTGGCCGTGGCGGCGGTCGACGCCATCCAGCTCGACTGAGTCGATCAGCCCTTCGTCGGCCGCTTCCAGCCAGCCAGGCTCGACTGCCGCGCCCGCGCCACGGTGAGCTGGCCGGCCGGCGCGTCGCGCGCGATCGTCGAGCCGGCGCCGATGGTCGCACCGGCGCCGACCTCGACCGGCGCCACCAGCACGGCGTTGCTGCCGATGTGGGCGTCGTCGCCGACCACGGTGCAGTGCTTGTGCGCGCCGTCGTAGTTGGCGACGATGGCGCCGGCACCGAAGTTGACGCGCGCGCCGAGCGTGGCGTCGCCGATATAGGCGAGGTGGTTCGCCTTGGCACCGGCGCCGAGCGTCGCGTTCTTGACCTCGACGAAGTTGCCGACGTGGACATCGCTGCCGAGCACGGCGCCGCCGCGCAGCCGCGCGAACGGGCCGACGATGGCGCCGGCACCGACGCTGGCGCCGAGGCCTTCGCCGTCGATGTGCGTGTACGGACGCAGCGTCGCCCCGGCGGCGACCGTGGCGTTGCGCAGCACGCAATAGGCGCCGATGCGAACGCCGTCGCCGAGTTCGACACGGCCTTCGAAGATGCAGCCGACATCGATCTCGACGTCACCGCCGCAGGCGAGCTCTCCGCGCACGTCGATGCGCGCCGGATCGGCGAGGCGGACGCCGCTCGCCATCAATCGCTCGGCGGTCGCGCGCTGGTGGCGGCGTTCGAGGTCGGCGAGCTGCGCCGCGCTGTTGACGCCGAGGACTTCGGTCTCGCTGCCGGCCGTCGCCGCGGTCACGGTCACCCCTTCGGCCACCGCCATCGCGACGATGTCGGTCAGGTAGAACTCGCCAGCGGCGTTGTCGTTGCGAAGCGCGGCCAGCCAGCGCCTGAGCGCGCCCGTCGGTGCCGCCATCGCGCCGGTGTAGACCTCGTGAATGGCGCGCTGTGCGGGGGTCGCATCCTTTTCCTCGACGATGGCTTCGATGGCATCGCCCGACGCGCTGCGGACGATGCGGCCATAACCGTGCGGATCGTCGAGCCGCACCGTCAGCAGCGCCAGGCGCGCGCCGGCGCAGGCGTCGACGAGCGCTCGCAGCGTCGTGCGCTCGATCAGCGGCACGTCGCCGTTGAGGATCAAGGTCGTGTCGTCGCCGCTGCCGCTGTCGAGCAGCGGTGCCGCCTGCTGCAACGCGTGTCCGGTGCCGAGCTGCGGCTCCTGGCGCACGAAGGCGAGGCTTGCGCCGGTCACCTGCTTTTCGACGGTGTCGCCGC
>JAYVNL010000329.1:0-9362 GCA_043758495.1 Rhizobacter sp. | reverse complement strand
GGCATGGCGGCCGAAGTGGCGCAGCAGCCGCTCGGCATCGACGCGGCGGCGGGCCCGGTCGGTGGCCGGATTCACCGCACGCGTCTCGTCGACGCGCGCGCCGTCGCAGTCGCCGTAGACGCCGCTCGTCGACACATAGACGAGGCGACGCAACCGGCTCGACCGACCGAGCGTTGCGATGAGATTCGCGGTGCGCGGATCGGCGCTGCCGGCCGATGGCGGCGGCGCCAGATGGAGCACGGCGTCGGCGAGATCGGCAAGGCGGCCGAGGCTCGCGGGCCGGTCGAGGTCACCGGTGATCGGCACGATGCCGGCGCCGCGCAGCTCGACCACGCGAGCCGGGCTCGAGGTCAGCGCCAGCAGCCGCCAGCGACCTCGCAACAGCTTCGCCACGCGCAGGCCGACATCGCCGCAGCCGACGATGAGCAGGGCGGGCCGCCGGGTGCGGAGCGAGGTGTCGGTCATGGCAGGGCAAAATCGCCGGCCGAGTCTAGGCGAGCCTGCGCACCGCGCACCCCATCTCCATGTCCTTCACCGTCACCGTGCAGCCGAGCGGCACGAGCTTCGTCGTCGAGCGCGACGAACCCATCCTGCAAGCCGCCATCCGCCAGGGCGTCGGCCTGCCCTACGGCTGCAAGGACGGCGCCTGCGGCTCGTGCAAGTGCCGCATGCTCGAGGGCCGCGTCATCCACGGCGCCCATCAGCAGAAGGCGCTCAATGCCGACGAGGAAGGTGCCGGCTTCATCCTCACCTGCCAGGCAGCGCCGCAAACCGATGTCGTCATCGAAGCGCGCACCGTTCCCGGTGCCGGCGAGTACGCGATCCGTAAGCTGCCGAGCCGCGTCGTCTCGATCGAGAAACCGACCCACGACGTCGCCGTTCTCAAGCTGCAGCTGCCGGCCAACGATCTGTTCCAGTACCGGGCCGGCCAGTTCGTCGAGTTCATCCTGCGCGACGGCTCCCGGCGCAGCTACTCGATGGCCAACGCGCCGCACACGATCGTCGACAAACCGCAGCTCGAACTGCACGTGCGCCACCTGCCGGGCGGCAAGTTCACCGACCACGTGTTCGGCGCCATGAAGGAAAAGGACATCCTGCGCGTCGAAGGGCCGTTCGGCAGCTTCTTCCTGCGCGAGGACAGCGACAAGCCGATCGTCCTGCTCGCCTCGGGCACTGGCCTGGCGCCGATCAAGGCGATCGTCGACCACATGATCTGGAAGGGCAGCCAGCGCAAGGCGGTGCTGTACTGGGGCTGCCGCAGCAAGGCCGACCTCTACCTGAACGACTGGGCCGAGGCCGCAGCGGCAAAGATGCCGACACTGCGCTACGTGCCGGTGCTCTCGGAGGCGAAGCCCGAAGACAACTGGACCGGCCGCACCGGCCTCGTCCATGAAGCGGTGATGCACGACCTGCCGAACCTCATGGCGCACCAGGTCTACGCCTGCGGCGCTCCGATCATGGTCGAGTCGGCCGAGCGCGACTTTGTCGCCCGCTGCGGCCTGCCCGACGATGAGTTCTACGCCGATTCGTTCACATCCGAAGCCGACAAGCACGGCCCGTAGGCCGCGAAAATACCGCCATCGCGCAGCCGTGCGAAAGCGCCCGAGATGACCACCCGAGGAATCGCCATGAAGCCACTGCTCTTCGTTTCCCTGCTCGTTCCGGTGTTCGCGGCGCTGTCGCTGCCTGCCACGGCACAGACCCTCGGTGGCGGCGGCTCGCTCGCCACCGGAGGCGCCGGCCCGAACGGCTCGCAGGGCGCCAGCGACCAGCTCGAGCACTGCGATGCGCCGAAGGGCACGCTCGCCGTCGTCGAGCCGCAGAGCCAGATGGGCCAGAACCTGCAGCGCTACGGCCTCGGCTCGCCGACGGCGGTGATCCGCATGCTGGTGCAGCAATCGAACTGCTTTCAGGTCGTGGAGCGCGGCCTCGGCATGCGCAACATGATGCAGGAGAGGAACCTCGGCGCCTCGGGCGAGCTGCAGAGCGACCAGAACGTTGGCAAGGGCCAGATGGTGGCGGCCGACTTCATCGTCACGCCTTCTGTCGTGTTCAGCGAGGACAACACCGGCGGCGTTGGCGGCGCCATCGGCGGCTTGCTCGGTGGTGGCCGCGGCCGCGCCCTCGGCGCCATCGCCGGCGGCCTCAAGTTCAAGCAGGCCGAGACGAGCATGCTGCTGGTCGACTCGCGCTCGGGCATCCAGGTCGCTTCGGCTCAGGGCAGCGCGCAGAAGACCGACTTCGCGCTCGGCGGCGCCTTGCTCGGCGGCGTTGCCGCGGCGGGTGGCGGCTACAGCAACACGCCCGAAGGCAAGATCATCGTCGCCTCGTTCCTCGACAACTGGAACAACATCGTCAGGAACATCCGCAACAACCCGTCGCTGGTGCAGGCGCGCGGCAGCGTCGCTTCGCAGCAGAACGCGGCGATGAGCGTGCGCGCCAACGCCGGCGCCGCCGGCGACGTGATGGTGCCGAAGATCAACGGCGTCAAGGTGCTGAAGATGCCGCGCGACGGCAGCGGCGACCTGCAGACGCTGGCTCGCAGCGACGAGGTCATCCTCGCCGGCGAGGACCAGAACGGCTACGCGAAGGTGACGACCTCGCGCGGCGACGGCTGGGTCAAGTCGATCCTGCTTCGCAAGCCGTGACCGGTGGGCGGGCGATGAGGCGCCGCTCGGCGCTGCTTCTCGGCGCCGCAGCGCTCGCGTCGATGGCGGCACCGCGGCTGGCATTGGCGCAGACGCGACCAATCCGCCTCATCGTGCCCTACCCGCCCGGCGGCCCGCTCGACATCGTCGCCCGGGCACTGGCCGAGCGCGTGAAGGACAGCCTCGGCGTCGTCATCGTCGACAACAAGTCGGGCGCCGGCGGCAACCTCGGCGCCGACATGGCCGCCAAGGCCATGCCCGACGGCAGCACGATCGTGATGGGCGCCGTCGCCACCCATGCGATCAACCCGTGGCTGTTCGCGAAGATGCCCTACGACCCGATCCGCGACTTCACGCCGATCACCGGTGTCGCCCGCGTTCCGAATGTGCTCGTGATGACGCCGGAGAACGCGAACCGGCTCGGCATCGGCAGCGTCGCCGACCTCGTCGCCTACGCGAAGAAGAACCCGGGCAAGCTCAACTACGGCTCCGGTGGCAATGGCAGCGCCGGCCACCTCGCCGGCGAGATGTTCAAGTCGCAGGCCGGCATCTTCATGGTCCACATCCCCTACGGCGGCGGCAGCCCGGCGCAGCTGGCGCTGCTGGCCGGTCAGGTCGACCTCAACTTCGACAACCTCGCCGCCGCCTCGGCCAACATCAAGGCCGGTAAGCTGAAGGCGCTGGCGGTGACGACCGCGGCGCGCTCGAGCGCCATGCCCGCGGTGCCGACGATCGCCGAAGCCGGCGCCCGGCTCGGGCTCGCCAGGTTCGACATCGACACCTGGTTCGGCCTGTTCGGCCCGGCGCGGATGCCGGCCGATACGACGGCGCGACTCAACGTCGCTTTCGTCGACGCCCTCGCCTCGCCCGAGCTGAAGGCTCGTCTGGCCAGCCTCTACGCCGAGCCGATCGCCATGCCTGCCGAACGATTCGGTGCGTTCGTGGCGGCCGAGATGGCCAAGTACGAGCGCGTCGTCAAGGCCTCCGGGGCCCGGGTGGAATGAGCTGGCGCCGAGGGTGCCTTTGCTAGACTCGATTGACTTTTTTTCTCCTTCCTTTCACCACGCATGGCCTTCGTACAAACCGATCTGCAGCGCGAGGTCGCAGCGCTCCTCGTCGAGGCGCTGAACCTCGACAGTTCCGCCGACGGCATCGACCCGCAGGCACCGTTGTACGGCGAAGGCCTCGGCCTCGATTCGATCGACATCCTCGAAGTCGCCCTCGTCGTATCGCAGCGCTACGGCTTCCAGCTCAAGTCCGATGACGACGACAACGTCCGCATCTTCAAGTCGCTGGCGAGCCTGGCCGAGCACATCGCCGCGAACCGCACGACCTGAGCGGAGCCGCTGAACCGCCATGGGTGCCCGCGCCGTCGTGATCGGACTGGCCGGCGTGGCCTACGTCGTTGCCACGCACTGGCTGATGACCAAGGCCCCGGCCTCCGACTGGAACGCCGTATGGGTTGTCGGGCCGATGATCGCGACGGCCGCTGCGGTCGCCTGGCAAAGGCAGATGCGAACGCTGGCTGCGGCAGCCATCGCCGCACTCACCGGCCTCGTCTTCCAGGCTTGGCACGGCGGCGGCCTGGCAGCGCAGACGCTCTATGTCGCCCAGCACGTCGCCGTCCACCTGCTGCTCACGCTCGTCTTCGCGGCGACGCTGCAGGCCGGCCGCGAGCCGCTCATCACCGCGCTCGCTCGCCGTGTCCACGGCCGGCTCACCGCCGACATGACCGCCTACTGCCGCAAGGTCACGCTGATTTGGACCCTCTACTTTTTCGCCATGGCCGCCCTCTCGCTGGCGCTCTTCGCCTTCGCGCCGTTCACCGTCTGGGCGGTGTTCGCGAACATCGCGACGCCGCTCGCGATGGTGGCGCTCTTCGTCGGCGAATACCTGCTGCGCTATCGCCTGCATCCGGAGTTCGAGCGGGCGACGCTGTCGCAGGCGATGCATGCCTACGCGCAGCGATCGCAGCCGGTCGCGGTGCCGGCGCCGCCGCACGAGTGACGCGAAGTGAGTAGCGCGCCTCTCCTCTTCGGCAGCGACCTTGCCGCGCCGATCGCATGGCGCGGCGGCACCTCGATCTCGCGCCTGCAGTTCATCGCCGACGCATCGGCGCTGGCCGAACGGCTGCCCGCCACCGGAACGATGCTCAACCTCTCGAGCGATCGCTACCGCTTCGCCGTCGGTCTGACGGCGGCGCTGCTGCGCGGCCAGAGCAGCCTGCTGCCGCCGAACCATCTCGCCGACACCGTTGCCCGCCTGCGCGCCCGCTTCGCCGACGCGTTCGCGCTGGTCGAGGCCGGCGGCGACGACCACGGCCTGCCAGCGATCGTCCATGCCGAAGCGCCCGCGAGCTGCGTCGGCGTCGGCCGGGTCCCAGGGGTCGACGCCGACCTCGTCGCCGCCTATGTGCTGACCTCGGGGTCGACCGGCGATCCGGTGCCGCACGTCAAGCCGTGGGGCCTGCTCGTCGTCAACGCCCGCGCCGAAGCAACGCGCTTGGCGAGCTTCCTCGGCCGCAGCGACCTCTCCGGCATCGCGCTCGTGGCCACGGTGCCGCCGCAGCACATGTACGGATTCGAATCGAGCGTGTTGTTGGCGATGCTCGGCGGCGCCGCCTTCGACGCCGGCCGGCCGTTCTTCCCGGCCGACATCGCCGCCACGCTCTCGCGCATGCCGGCGCCGCGCCTGCTGGTGACGACACCATTCCACCTGAAGACGCTGCTCGACGCGGCGCAGCCGTTGCCGCCGCTCGCACTCGTGGTCTGCGCCACGGCGCCGCTGTCGCCGCAGTTGGCGGCCCGCGCCGAAAGCCAGCTCGGCGCGCCACTGGTCGAGATCTACGGCTGCACCGAGGCCGGCCAGGTGGCAACGCGGCGCACCACCGCCGGGCCCGAGTGGCGCACCTTCGACGGCCTGCGGGTCGACGGCGACGACGCCTCGGTCATCGTCAGCGGCGGCCATGTCGCCGAGCCGACACTGCTCGCCGATGTCCTCGAAGTCACCGGCGAGCAGACCTTCCGCCTGCTCGGCCGCAGCAACGACCTCGTCAACATCGCCGGCAAGCGAAGCTCGATCGGCCACCTCAATTTCCACCTCAATTCGATCGAGGGCGTCGTCGATGGCGCTTTCTGGATGCCGAGCGAAGGCGACGACGCCGGCATCGTTCGCCTGGTCGCGTTCGTCGTCGCCCCCGGCGTCTCGCGCGAGCGCATCGTCGCGGCGCTGCGCGAGCGCATCGACGCGGCGTTCGTGCCGCGGCGAGTCGTCCATGTCGAGGCGCTACCGCGCGAAGCGACCGGCAAGATCACCGTCGCGTCGCTTGCAGCACTGGCGGCAGAGGCGCTGCCGCGGGCATCGCGATGAGCGACATCGCCGCGAAGGTCTTGCAGATCGCAGCCGACCATCCGGCGTTCGATGGCCACTTCCCCGGCCACCCGATCCTGCCCGGCGTCGCCCTGCTCGCCGAGGTGCTCGAGGCTGCACGCGACGATCCGCAGCTGGCCGCGGCCATCGGCGAACGACCGCGCTTGTCGGTCGCGAAGTTCCTCGCCCCCGTGCTGCCCGGCGCGAAGCTCGCGATCGAATTCCGGCTCGGCGCGAAGTCGCTCGACTGGCGCGCTGTCGAGGGCGAGGGTGTCGTCGCCAGCGGCCAGATATCCCGCGCCGACCTCGGCCCGGCGCCATGAAGGTCGACCCCCGCGCTGCGCCGCCCACCGACTGGGCACGCGAGAAGGAGCGCAGCAACCTGCCGCTGTTGCGTCTGATGCGCTGGTTCGCGATGGCCGCAGGCCGGCGCGGGTCACGCCTGCTGCTGCCGCCGATCTCGCTGTACTTCGTGGTCTTCGGCGGCGCCGCGCGGCGGGCTTCGCGGGCCTACCTGGCGCGTGCGCTCGGCCGGCCTGCGACCTGGCGCGACGGCTATGCCCACGTCCACACCTTCGCCTCGACGGTGCTCGACCGCGTCTACCTGCTGCAGGAGCGCTTCGACGAATTCCATTTCGAGGCCAGCCATTCCGAAGCCGTGATGGAACCATTCGCGCGCGGCGAGGGCGTGCTCGCGGTCGGCGCCCACCTCGGCAGCTTCGAGGCGCTGCGCATGATCGGCCACGACAAGGGCCTGCGGGTAGCCATCGTCATGTACGAGGACAACGCGCGACTGATCAACGACACGCTGGCAGCCATCGCTCCGAATGCCAAGCTGCACACCATCGGCCTCGGTCGCGCCTCGGCGATGCTGCAGCTTCGCCAGTGGCTCGACGACGGCGGCCTCGCCGGCCTGCTCGCCGACCGCACGCTGCCGGGCCAGCGCACCAAGGGCGTCGCCGTCGACTTCCTCGGCGCGCCGGCGCTGTTTCCCGATGGTCCGTTCAGGCTCGCGGCGATGCTGCGCCGCAAGGTCGTGTTCATGGCCGGCCTCTACCGCGGCGGCCGCGACTACGACCTGCGCTTCACCGAACTGGCCGACTTCGGCGCGGGGCCACCGATGAGCGGCGCCGAACGCGACACGGCCATCCGGGCCGCGCTCGAGCGCTACGTCGCCACGCTCGAATCGCTCTGTCGCGAAGCGCCCTACAACTGGTTCAACTTCTTCGATTTCTGGGCCGAAGCCGAGGCCTCTGTCGACGCCGATTCCCATGACACCGCATTGCCCTGAACGCCGTCGCTTCGCCGCAGCGCTGATGCTGGCGGCCGCGCTCGCCGTGGCGCTGCCGACGCGAGCCGCGCCTGTCTTCGACCTCGCCGCGCTCACCGCGCTGCTGGGTCGCATCCAGGCCGGCGACGCCACCTTCACCGAGAGCCGCCGCATCGAGATGCTCGACCGCACGCTGGCCTCGTCGGGGCGCCTCTCCTTCCGTTCGCCCGACATCTTCGTCCGCGAGACGCTGTCGCCGCGGCGCGAGAGGCTCGCCGTCGCCGGCAACACGCTGACGATGAGCCTCGGCGAGCGCAGCCGCACCATGCAGCTCGATGCTTCGCCCGAGGCCGCGGTCATCGTCGAGGCGATCCGCGGCACCCTCACCGGCAACCGCGAATCGCTCGAACGGCTGTTCGAAGCGACCGTCGGCGGCAGTCCGGAGCAGTGGTCGCTCGACCTCGTGCCGCGCGACCTCCGCCTGCGCGGCCAGGTCGCGTCGGTGCGCGTCTCCGGTCGCGACGCGGTGGTGCGCGAGGTCGCGGTGCTGCTCGCCGACGGCGACAAGTCGGTGATGACGATCTCGCCGCTCGCCGCCCCGAAGTGACGATGCCGCGCCGGCGCCCCGGCCTGGCGATCGCCGTCTGGCTCGCCGGCTGCGCGATCGCCGCCGTCGTCGCGATTCGCGCCCACTACGTCGCCGACCTGTCGGCCTTCCTGCCCGCGGCGCCGACCGCCGAGCAGGCCGTGCTCCTCGACCAGTTGAAGAACGGCGCTGCATCGAAACTGGTGCTGATCGGTATCGCCGGAGGAGGCGACGGTCCGGCTGCCGCCGCCGCCCGCGCCGAGGCCTCGCAGCGACTGGCGCAGGCGTTGCGGACCGATCGACGCTTCACGTCGGTGAACAACGGCGACACCGCGGCCTACGGCGACGCCGGCCGCTATGTGTTTGCGCACCGCTATGCGCTCAGTCCTGCCGTGGACGCGGCGCGCTTCAGCGTCGACGGCCTGCGAACCGCCATCGACGAGACCGTGGCGCTGCTCGGCACGCCGGCCGGCTCGCTGTTGAAGCCCATCCTCTACCGCGACCCGACCGGCGAGACCGCGCGCATCGCCGAAATGCTGACGCCGGCCAACGCGCCGCGCAGCGAAGGCGGCGTCTGGGTCTCGCGCTCGCAGCCGCGCGCCGTGCTGGTGGCCACCACCCTGGCCAACGGCGGCGATCTCGACGGCCAGCAGGCCGCGCTCGACGCGATACGCACCGCCTTCGCAACTGGTGCGCCGCCATCGCTGAAGCTCGAACTCTCCGGCGCCGGCAGCTTCGGCGTGGCCTCGCGTGAACGCATCAAGGCCGAGGTCGAGCGGCTGGCGATGTTCGGCTCGGCACTCATCGTCGCGCTGCTGTTGGTCGCCTTCGCGTCGCTCCGGTCGCTCGCCCTCGCGCTGCTGCCGGTAGCCACCGGCGTGCTCGCCGGCATCGCCGCCGTGAGCCTCGCCTTCGGCCAGGTCCACGGCATGACGCTCGGCTTTGGCACCACGCTCATCGGCGAGGCCGTCGACTACGCGATCTACTACCTGATCCAGGCGCGCGGCGGCCACGGTGCTGCAGAGCGCTGGATTCGCGGCAGCTGGCCGACGGTGCGGCTCGGCCTCTTCACGTCGCTGATCGGATTCGCAGCGCTCGTCTTCGCCGGCTTTCCTGGTCTCGCGCAACTCGGCGTCTTCTCGATCGCCGGCCTCGCCGCAGCCGCGGTGACGACATGCCACGTGTTCCCGGTTCTCGCCCCCGACGGTGCCCCCGGCATCGGTCTGCGGCGCCAGCTCGGCCGCGCCATGGGCGCAGCGGCGGCATGGCTGCCGCGGCTTCGTGTCGCCATCTTCGCGGTGACGGCGGCGGCGGTCGCGGCACTCGTGCTGCTGCCGTCGCCCTGGCGCGGCGAGCTGTCGTCGCTGAGCCCGATCGACGCCGCCAGCCTCGCTCTCGACGCGTCGTTGCGGACCGACGTCGGTGCTTCCGACGCCGGCACGATGGTCGCTGTCTCGGCCGACGACGAAGCCGGCGCGCTGGCCGGCGC
>JAYVNL010000328.1:0-3022 GCA_043758495.1 Rhizobacter sp. | reverse complement strand
GAGGCGCGGCAGATCCTGCGCGACATCGATTCGCTCGACAGCCACAGCACCTTCCTGTTTGACAAGATCAACTTCCTGATGAACGCGACGGTCGGCTTCATCAACATCAACCAGAACAAGATCATCAAGATCTTCTCGGTGGCGAGCGTGGCGCTGCTGCCGCCGACGCTGATCGCCAGCGTCTATGGCATGAATTTCAAGTCCATCCCCGAGATCGAGTGGCGCTACGGCTATCCGTTCGCGATCGCGCTGATGATCGCGTCGGTCGCCGCACCCTTCATCTTCTTCCGGAAGAAGGGCTGGCTGCGGTAGCAGAATCGTTCGACGAACAACAACGGGGAGAGAGACGATGAAGCGATATCGCCTGGCGCTTGCCGCCATGCTGGCCGGGGCCGCCGTCGCCGGCCATGCCGCCTGCCTCGGCGATGCCGAAGCGGCCGCGCTTTTCGATCGCTACGCCGCCGGCCTCGCAGCCGTCAACCCGGAGGTGACGAGCGGGGCCGATGCCGCCTGCAGCCGCGCCAAGTTCAACGCCCTGCTGGCCTTGCAGTACGGCAAGGTCGTGGGCTACAAGGCCGGCCTCACCAACCCCGCGGTACAAAAGCGCTTCAATGCCAGCCAGCCGGTCTGGGGCGTGCTTTACGACGGCATGATCCTCGACGACGGCGCCACGGTCGATGCTGCCTTCGGCGCCCGCCCCTTGTTCGAGGCCGACATGCTGGTGCGTGTGAAAAGCGCCGACATCAATCGCGCGAAGACGCCGATGGACGTGCTCGACGCGATCGACCAGATCATCCCGTTCATCGAGCTGCCCGACCTCGTCGTCGAGAAGCCCGCGGCGCTGACCGGCAACGGCATCACGGCGATCAACGTCGGCGCCCGCCTCGGCGTCGCTGGCAAGCCGATTCCGGTGCCGGCATTTCGCGCCGAGCGCTTTGCGATGCTCGATGCCCTGCGCGACATGACCGTGGTGATTTTCGACGGCGCCGGCGAGATCGCCCGCGGCAAGGGCAGCGACATCCTCGAACATCCGCTCAATGCCGTCGTCTGGCTGGCCGAGGCCTTGAGCAAGCAAGGCCTGGCGATGGAGCCCGGCCAGTGGATCAGCCTCGGCTCGTTCTCGCCGCTGACGCCGCCGAGACCGGGCCAGAAGATCACCGTGCGCTACGACGGCCTCCCCGGCGCCGCGCCCGTCAGCGTCACCTTTCGCTGACGGCGTCGCTGCGCCGCGTCAGCGGTGGCGCAGCGTCAGCGGTGGCGCAGCGTGAACTGCACGACGCTGGTGTCGCCGGTCGCGAACGCAGCCTCGCAATAGGCGAGGTAGAACTCCCAGATGCGCATGAAGCGGGCGTCGAAGCCGAGCCCGCGCACCTGCGCTTCCTCGGCGAGGAAGCGGGTTCGCCAGCGCCCCAGCGTTTCGGCGTAATCGAGCCCGAAGTCGAGCTCGGCCGCGACCACGAGGCCGGCGCGCTCCGCCGCTGCCCGGAACTCGGAGCGGCTCGGCAGCAGGCCGCCCGGGAAGATGTACTGCTGGATGAAGTCGGTCGAGCGAAGGTAGCGTTCGAAGAGATCGTCGCGGATCGTGATGCTCTGGATGCAGGCGGAGCCGCCGGACTTCAGGTTCTTCGCGATCGCGGCGAAGAAGTCGGGCCAGTACTTGCGGCCGACGGCCTCGAACATCTCAATCGAAACGATGGCGTCGAACGGGCCGTCGTCGACGTCGCGGTAGTCCTGGAAGCGCAGGTCGGCGGCGACACCGGCGGCGGCCAGGCGATCCCGGCCCCAGGCGAGCTGCTCGGCGGACAGCGTCACGCCGGTGACTTCGGCGCCGAAGTCGCGCGCCGCCAGTTCGGCGAGCGCGCCCCAGCCGCAACCGACCTCGAGGACGCGGTCGCCCGGGCGCACCCCACACTCGACGAGCGTGCGCCGGCTCTTCGCCCATTGCGCGGCGACCAGATCGGCGCTGCGGTCGCCCTCGAACCAGGCGCTGCTGTAGTGCATGGTCGGGTCGAGCCAGAGCCGGTAGAAATCGTTGCCGAGGTCGTAGTGGGCGTGGATGTTCTTCTTCGAGCCGCTCTTCGAATTACGCCGCCAGAAGTGCTTGGCGCGGTAGATCAGTGAGCCCCACCAGGTGCCGTAGATCAGCTTCTCGACGTCGTCTCGGTTGGTCGTGAAAAGGGTCAGCAGGGCGGCGATGTCGGGTGTCGTCCAGTCGCCGTCGATGTAGCTTTCAGCGAAGCCGATGTCGCCCGATTTCAGCGCCGCGGTGCAGACGTTCCAGTTGCGAAGATGGATTGCGGCGCGCGGCTCGCCGGGCGCGGCGCTGCCGAAATGCAGGCTGCCGCCGTCGGGCAGGCGGACGTCGAGCGTGCCATGGCGCAGGTTCTTCATCAGGCCGAAGACGGCACGGGCGGCCGCCGGCGCCGACGCGGCGAGCTGCGGCTCGTCGACGCGGGTGAATGTCGTGGTCATCGGGTCAGGAAAGAGTTCGGTGGCGCCGGTTTGGCTGTGAAGGGCACGCGTTTGGCAGCGAGCCTGGCGGCCTGCCAGTGGATGCGGGCGACGACGCCGAGCATCAGGAACGGCATGGCGAAAAAGGCAGCGCGCAGGCGCCGCGCCGTGATCGGCTCGAGCGTGCCGGAGACGCTGGTCGAAAGAAGCAGGCCGGTGTCGTCATGGTGGTCGATCCGCGCCACGGTTCGGGCCAGAGTGATACGCCCCGGCTCAGCCGGTGGATGCAGGCCGGCGTGCATGAACCGGAAGCGGTAGTCGCCGGCGACGCGGCAGAACGGCGAGACGTGGAAAACCTTGGCGGCGCGGGCCTCGCGGCCGAACGCAAGCCCATTGCCGCGCAGCAGGTAGCAGTGGCGCTCGCCGAAGGTGTTGTTGACCTCGACGACGACGGCGCCGAGCGAGCCGTCGCCGCGGTGGCAGTACCAGAAGCTGACCGGCTTGAAGGTGAAGCCGAGGACGCGTGGGTAGCAGTGCAGCCAGACCTCGCCGGTGCAGTCGCCGATGCCTT
>JAYVNL010000327.1:0-3034 GCA_043758495.1 Rhizobacter sp. | reverse complement strand
CGACGACGCGCGGATCGGCGAGGAACTCGGCGAGATAGCGGCGCACGGCCGACGGCGTTGGCGCTTCGGGCGTGCCCAGGTTGCAGATGACCACGGCCGTCGTGGGCACCGCCCCGTGCACGAAGGCCGGCTCCAGCGTGATCGCCATCAGGACTTGATGCCGAATTCGAACGGAGTCTGGCCGCGCTGGGTGTCGGCGAACTTCAGCACTTCGAAACGCACGCAGGGGCTGATCGGCTCCGACGGCGGCGTACCGAGGCCGATGACTCCGCTGCCATGCAGGGTACAAGCGCCGCGGCGCAGGCTGATGACCTCGGGGTCGTTGTCGAAGCGCACATAGGTGCCGTTGTAGCTGAGGTCGACGAGCTGGAAGGTGCCGCCGTGCCAGTCGACGCGGGCATGCGACCTGGAAACGCGGTTGTCGTCGATGATGTAGGTGGCCTGCGGGCTCCGGCCCAGCACCACTGGCAGGCTCGAGCCCGCGTAGATGCGATTGACATCGAGCCAGACCAGGCGGATGCCCTCGGGCTCCGGGGTCGGAACGAGCATGTCGCCATAGGCGGTGGCGGCGGTATCGCCAAAGCGGCGGACGGGCTCCTGCAGATGCACGTGGACCGGCTCGGCACGACCGCGCAACTGCATGCCGCCGAGGCTGCGAAAGCGCGACTGCTCCCACTCGCCGAGACGCTCGACGACGCTCGCGGTCGCCAGCGTCTCGTTGTCGCCGGCGTGGTCGAGCAGGCGCGCGGCGACGTTGACTGCGTCGCCGAAGACATCGCCCTGCATCTCGACTATCTCGCCTTGCGCCAAACCGACCTGGAGCTTCATCGGCACGGTCACCGCGGCGGCCTCGCCCGGCGCTTCGCCCCGCATGCCGATGCGCGCCATCGAGTCGTGCATGTCGTCAGCGGCTGCGACCGCGGCGGCCGGCGCTTCGAAGACGGCCATCAGGCCGTCGCCCAGCGTCTTGACGACATGCCCACCGCAGGTGACGACTACGCGAGCCAGCACCGCCACACTCTGCGTCACCACCGCCGACGCATCGGCATTGCCGAGCGTCTCGTACATCGACGTGCTGCCGCGCAGGTCGGCGAACAGCACGGTGCGTTCGTATACCTGGGTCATGCCGAGTCGTTGCGAGAAGCCACCGCGGCCAAGTTTATCGCGCTGCCGCAAACACGAAGGGATCCGGCCTCGCGGCAGGACCCCTCGTTGCGCCGTTGCGACTCAGAGCGTGTCGAGGTAGGTGCGAAGCTTGTCAGAACGGCTCGGATGCTTGAGCTTTCGAATCGCCTTCGCCTCGATCTGGCGGATGCGCTCGCGCGTCACGTCGAACTGCTTGCCGACTTCCTCCAGCGTGTGGTCGGTGCTCATCTCGATGCCGAAGCGCATGCGCAGCACCTTGGCCTCGCGCGGTGTGAGCGAGTCGAGGATGTCCTTGACGACGTCGCGCAGGCCGGCCTGCATCGCCGCTTCGATCGGCGCCGTGTTGTTGGTGTCTTCGATGAAGTCGCCGAGGTGCGAGTCGTCGTCGTCGCCGATCGGCGTTTCCATGGAGATCGGCTCCTTGGCGATCTTCATGATCTTGCGAATCTTGTCCTCGGGGATCTCCATCTTCTCGGCCAGCGTCGGCGCGTCGGGTTCGAAGCCGAACTCCTGCAGGTGCTGGCGCGAGAGGCGGTTCATCTTGTTGATCGTCTCGATCATATGGACCGGGATGCGAATGGTGCGCGCCTGGTCGGCGATCGAGCGCGTGATCGCCTGGCGGATCCACCACGTGGCGTAGGTCGAGAACTTGTAGCCGCGACGGTATTCGAACTTGTCGACCGCCTTCATCAGACCGATGTTGCCTTCCTGGATCAGGTCGAGGAACTGCAGGCCGCGGTTGGTGTACTTCTTGGCGATCGAGATGACGAGGCGCAGGTTGGCCTCGATCATTTCCTTCTTGGCGTCGCGCGAGGCGCGCTCGCCCTCGTTCATGCGCTTGTTGATGCGCTTCAGGTCGTCGAGCGGCACCACCGCACGCGCCTGCTGCTCGGTGAGCTTCTTCTGCAACTCCTGCACCGGCGGAAGGTTGCGCGCCAGGATGATGCTGTAGGGCTTGCCGGCCGAGACTTCCTTCTCCGCCCATTTCAGGTTGAGGATATTCGGCGGAAAGTTCTTGATGAAGTATTCCTGCGGCATGCCGCACTTGTCGACCAGAATCTTGCGCAGCTCGCGCTCGTAGCGGCGCACGTCGTCGACCTGCGAGCGCAGGATGGCGCAGAGCTTCTCGATCGTCTTGACGGTGAAGCGGATCGTCATCAGCTCGGAGCTGATCGCCTGCTGGGCCCGGTTGTACGAGGGCGACTGGTAGCCGTCCTTCTCGAAGGCCTTCCTCATCTTGTCGAAATTGATGCGCAAGGCGTCGAACTTGACCAGCGCCGACGCCTTCATCTCCTCGAGCTTCTTCGTCAGGGCCCGCGAGCCGCCATTGCCGTCGTCGTCGTCTTCCTCGTCGAAGAAGTCGACGTCTTCCTCGGCGACGTAGTCGTCGGCCTCGTCCACCGAGACGAAGCCGTCGACCGCTTCCGAGATCTTCATCTCGCCCGAGCCGATGCGGTCGGCGTACGAGAGGATCTCGGCGATCGTCGTCGGCGAGGCGGAGATGGCGAACATCATCGCCTGCAGGCCGCCTTCGATGCGCTTGGCGATCTCGATCTCGCCCTCGCGCGTGAGCAGCTCGACCGTGCCCATCTCGCGCATGTACATGCGCACCGGGTCGGTCGTGCGGCCGAACTCGGAGTCGACGGTAGAGAGCGCGGCTTCGGCGGCTTCTTCGGCTTCTTCTTCCGTGGCCGTCGTGGCGCCGCCGCCGGCGATGAGCAGCGTCGCCGCGTCGGGCGCCTGCTCGTAGACGGCGATGCCCATGTCGTTGAGCATCGAGACGATCGCCTCGAGGATCTCGTGGTCGACGAGCTTCTCGGGCAGGTGGTCGTTGATCTCCTGGTGGGTCAGGAAACCGCGCGTCTTGCCCATCTTGATGAGCGTTTTC
>JAYVNL010000326.1:0-3050 GCA_043758495.1 Rhizobacter sp. | reverse complement strand
GGCCATGCCGACCGATCGCTACCTCGCGCCCGACATCGGCCACGCCACCGCGCTGGTGCAGGATGGCTCGCTGGCGCGCGTCTTGCGAACCTTGCCCGACCTGCCCGCGCTCTGGCAACCGTCTTGATTCCCCGTTACCGCTCGAAAGGAAACACCGTGAACAAGCACTTCGTCGCCATTGCCGCTACGGCCTTCGTGGCCACCTTCGCGCACGCGCAGGACACCAAGGTCGCGATCGCGATCTCCGGCTGGACCGGCTTCGCGCCGCTCACGCTCGCCAAGGAGGCCGGCCTGTTCCAGAAGCGCGGCCTCGACGTCACCATCAAGAAGATCCCGCAGAAGGACCGCCACCTCGCCATCGCCTCGGGCGACGTGCAGTGCGCCGCCACCACGGTCGAGACCTGGATCGGATGGAACGCCGCCGGCGTCTCCACCACGCAGATCTTTCAGCTCGACAAGAGCTACGGCGCCGACGGCATGGTCACCAAGCCGGGCATCGCGAAGATCACCGACCTGAAGGGCAAGACGGTGGCCGCCAGCCCGCCCGGCACGTCGCCGTATTTCGCGCTGGCCTGGATGCTGAAGAAGAACGGCATGTCGGTGAAAGACGTGAAGGTCATCAACCTCGAGCCGCAGCCGGCCGCCAACGCCATCATCGCCGGCACCGAGGGGGTCGACGCGGGCATGACCTACGAGCCCTACCTCTCGGCCGTGCGCGCCAAGCCCGAGGCCGGCAAGATCATCGCCACCACGCTCGACTACCCGATGGTCATGGACACCTTCGGCTGCACGCCGAAGTTCCTGGTCGAGAACCCCAAGGCCGCCAAGGCGCTCGCCGACGGCTACTTCGACGCGCTCGAGATGATCAAGGCCGACCCGAAGAAGAGCTTCGAGATCATGGGTGCCGATGTGAAGCAATCGGGCGAGGCGTTCGAGGGCAGCCAGAAGTACCTGCGCTGGCAGGACCGTGCCGCCAACCAGAAGTTCTTTTCCGGGGAGCACGCCGCGTTCAGCAAGGAAGCGGCCGATCTCCTGCTCGAGGCGGGGATCATCAAGCAGATGCCGGACATGACGAAGCTGGCGGATACGCAGTTCATCAAGTGAGCCCGGGGCGATGAAGCCGCTGACGCCGGTCGCGCCGACCGCGCGTCTCTTCCTCGGTATCGCCTTCTTCATCGTCTTCGTCGCCGCCTGGTCGCTCGCGACCTTCGGCGGCTACGTCTCGAAGACCTTCCTCGCCGACCCGGCGACGATGGTGCGATCCGGTTGGGTCCTGCTCTCGGAGCAGGGCTTCGGCTGGGACATCGGCTGGACGGTCTGGCGCGTGTTCGGCGGATTTGTCATTGCTGCCGTGCTGGCGCTGCCGCTCGGCGTCGCGATGGGCGCCTACAAGCCGGTCGAGGCGTTCTTCGAGCCCTTCGTGAGCTTCGCCCGCTACCTGCCGGCGAGCGCCTTCATTCCGCTGCTGATTCTGTGGGCCGGCATCGGCGAAGCGCAGAAGCTCGCGCTCATCTTCATCGGCAGCTTCTTCCAGCTCGTGCTGATGATCGCTGTGATCGTCGGCAACACGCGGCGCGACCTCGTCGAGGCCGCCTACACGCTCGGTGTCGGCGACCGCAGCCTCATCCGCCGCGTGCTCATTCCCGGCGCCGCACCCGAGATCGCCGAGGTGCTGCGGATGGTGCTCGGCTGGGCCTGGACCTACGTGATCGTCGCCGAGCTCATCGGCGCCTCGAGCGGCATCGGTCACATGATCACCGACAGCCAGGCGCTGCTCGCCACCGACCAGATCATCTTCGGCATCATCGTCATCGGCCTGATCGGGCTGGCGAGCGACATGCTCTTCAAATGGATCAACCGCCGCGCCTTTCCTTGGGCAGCACTCGGCCGATGAGCGACGTGCTGAGCGTGCTCGGCGTCAGCCGCTCCTTTCGCTCGGCGAACGGCGAGACGTTGGCGCTGCAGGCCACCGATCTGCGCGTTGCCGAGAACGATTTCGTCACCATCCTCGGCCCGTCGGGCTGCGGCAAGAGCACGCTGCTGCGCATCGTCGCCGGCCTCGACGTGCCGACCGCGGGCGAAGTGCTGCTCGACGGCCGCCGCATCGCCGCGCCCGGCGCCGACCGCGGCATGGTGTTCCAGAGCTACACGCTGTTCCCGTGGCTGACGGTGCTGGACAACGTCTGCTTCGGCCTGCGCGAGCGTGGTCTGCCTCGCCCCGCGCAGCTCGAGGTCGCCAATGGCTTCATTGCCCAGGTCGGCCTGCGCGGCTTCGAGCACCATTTTCCGAAGCAGCTCTCGGGCGGCATGCAGCAGCGCACGGCGATCGCCCGGGCGCTGGCCAACGGCCCGCGCATCCTGCTCATGGACGAGCCCTTCGGCGCACTCGATCACCAGACGCGCGAGCTCATGCAGGAGTTGCTGCTCGGCATCTGGGAAGCCGAGAAGAAGACCGTTCTCTTCGTGACGCACGACATCGACGAAGCCGTCTTCATGGGCAGCCGCGTCGTCGTGATGAGCGCGCGGCCGGGGCGGATCAAGCTCGATCGCGAGGTACCGATTGCGCATCCGCGCCATTACTCGGTGAAGACGACGCCGGCGTTCAGCGAGCTGAAGGCCGAGTTGATGGAGCAGGTCAGGGTGGAGGTGAGGGCGGCGCAGGAAGCGATGTCGATGGGGGCTGGTCTGGTACGCCATCCTGTTCCGCTGTGATGAGCACCGGGGCAGCAGTAGTCATCGACCGAGGCCGGACGAGTTGCGCTTGCGCCGGGGCGCCTTGGAGCGGCGGCGCGAGCAGGCGTGAGACAAGGCCGGCGATGAGCGCACAGGCCATCAGGCTCGGGACCATGGCGTGGCTGTCGATCGTCTCCATGACGATGATGAAAGTGGTGAGCGGCGCCTGCGTGACGGCGGCGAGGAAGCCGACCATGCCGAGCGCGATCAGCGCCGCGTGGTCGGCATTGCCGAACATCAGGGCGACGTCGTTGCCGAGGCCGGTGCCGATGGCGAGCGAAGGCGCGAAGAGGTCGCCGGGCACTCCGCTCCAGACG
>JAYVNL010000325.1:0-3056 GCA_043758495.1 Rhizobacter sp. | reverse complement strand
CGACGGTGACGAACGCGTTGCCGCCTTCCTGCCGCAAGGCCACGCCGATGCGCCCGGTCGGCGCCGTGAACTTGGCGGCGTTGGTGAGCAGGTTGCACACCACCTGTGCCAGCCGCACCGGATCGCCATCGACCCACAGCGGCTGCTCGGGCAATGTCAGCACAGGAGGCCGGGTCCGGCCGACCATCACGGGCTGCGCTTGCTCGAGCGCGCGCACGGCCACGTCGCGCAGGTCGACGGTCTCGCGGTGCAGCTCGATCTTGCCGGCAGCGATGCGCGAGACATCGAGCAGGTCGTCGACGAGCCGTGCCAGGTGCCTCACCTGGCGCTCGATGACGTGGCGCTCCCGCGAGTCGACAGCGTCGTTCCGACGCGCCATCAGCTCGAGCGAGGTCACGATCGGCGCCAGCGGATTGCGCAGCTCGTGGCCGAGCATGGCCAGGAATTCGTCCTTGACGCGGCTGGCCGATTGCGCCTGCGCCAGCGCCGCGCGCGACTCGGCGAACAGGCGCACGTTGTCGAGCGCGAACGCCGCACGGCGCGCGATCTCGCCGACCAGGGCCACGTCATCGGGCTCGAAGCGGCGCCCGGATTCGCTCTGGATCACCGCCATCACGCCGATCGTGCGGCCGCGCGCGACCAGCGGCATCACCACGGCTGCACGCAGGCCGACGACGCGCACGAACTCGGCGACACCGGGGTCGGCGATGGCAGCGACGGCAGCGACGTCGTCGAAGTGGACAACGAAGGTCTGGCCGGTGGCGATCGCCCACGGGAAGGTGCCGGGCGCGGAGGCCGACGCTTCGCTTTGCCCGACCCAGCCGGAGATGACCCTCGTGCGATCGGGGTCGCGGTGATGGGTGATCTTGCGCTCGAGCACGCCGTCGGCGTCGAGCAGGTCGATGCGGCAGAGGTCGGCGATGTCGGGAACGATGGAGCTCGCGATCGTCGCCAGCGCCGAGCCTTCCTCGAGCGAGTTCGAGAGCGTCGAGCTCGCCGAGACGAGCAGCTGCAGCCGCCGCTCGGCCTGCTCGGCGCCGGCGCGGGCAGCGCGCTCGCCGACGAGCAGCGCCTCGCGCTCGCGTTCGATCTCGCGGCGCTGCGCCGCCGCGGCGACCAGCGCCTGCGACGTCGCCTCCATCTCGGCGATGCCGGTGTCGGTGATCTGCACCGGCTCGCCGCGGCCGAGCGCTACCGCGGCAGCGCGCAGGCGAAGGATGGCGTCCTCGATGCGACGCGAGGCGACGAGCGCGAGCAGCACGCCGAGCGCGATCGAGAGCAGCAGGCCGCCGCCGAAGACCAGCACCGAACGCCGCAGCACCTGCTCGCTGGCTGAACGCGGCACGCCGAGCGCCACCGTCCAGCGCGCCGACTTCAAGCGCGCCACTGCGGTGTAGTTGCTGCCGCCGTCGATCGTCGTCGTCAGGCCGTAGGCTTCGCCGTTGCCGCCCAGGGTCGACATCAGCTGTACCAGCGTCGGGTGCGGGCGGGTGCCGAGCAGGCGCTCCTGATCGCGCGAGCGGGCCACCATGACGTTGTCGGCGTCGAAGACCGAGACGATCCAGTCGGCTGGAACACGTTGCCGACCGATGACGGCGGCAACCGCCTCCGGCTTGACGATCGCCGTGAGCACATGGCGCAGCGTGCCGTCGTGCATCACCGGCACGCGCACCGGGATGCCCCCGTTGCCGAGCGGCCCCACGGTCAGCGACCCGACCGCCGGCTCGCCGGTGCGCGCCACTTCGGCCAGGCTCTCTAGGTCGTTCGTTCGCGGCGGCGCGGTGCCGACCGGCAGGCCGGTGTTGAGCAGCACCTCGCCGGTGGGCAGGCCGAGCAGCAACGATCGCCACTCCGGTCGCGCCGCCAGTGCGCTCGCGGCCAGGGCGCGGGCTTGCGCCAGGCCGTCGTCGGAAACGGCGCCGAGCGGCCCGGTCAGCGCCAGCGATTGCAGCGACGAGATCGTCAGGCGAAGCTCGTTGTCGACCGCGGTCGACAACGCCCGCGTCAGATTCAGCGCCGCCTGTTCGGCCTGCCCCCGCTGCTGCGCGAGCAGCGCCTCGATGGCCACGCCCGCCATCACGGCGAGCGGCACGATGGCCACCGTGGCCACGAGCAGCAGCCGGCGCCGGATCCGGGTCAGTGCCATGCGGCGACCGTCAGAGGCCGGCCTTCTTCAGCTTCACGATTGCGTCGGCAGCGGTGAGGGAGACCTTGCAGCTCTTGGCGATGGCCTCGAGGGACTTGCCCAGCGCCGCATCCGGGCCGTCGAGCGTGGCCTGCACCTTGGCCTTGCTGCTGGCCGGCAGCCCGAGCGCCGTGATCGCCTTGGCGGCGTCGCGCGTTGCGATCTTGAGGGCGGCAACCCGCGCCTCGATCTCGCCCTTGCGCTTGGCCGCTGTCTGCGCCTTGAACCACGGTGCGATCCAGGTGTCGCGGTCGCGCCTGATCTCCTTCTGCAGATCCGCGGCCAGCGAATCGATCTTGAATTCCTTGTCGAACGCCTTGAAGGCGATACCGCCCGGCTGCTTGCCGACATCGTCGAGCGCCGCCGAGCCCGGCTTCGCCTTTTGCAGGGCTGCCAGCGTTTTCCTGTCGCGCCCGGCAACAGCGGCGGCCGCGGCCTTGTCGAGGTCGTCCCAGAGCTTGATCTCCTTTTGCGAGCCGGCGCACAGCCGGTCGACCTCGGACACGGCCTCCGCCCATTCCTCGCGCGCCTGCTTGCTGTCGGCGGCGTGCTGCTCGCCGGCCTTCGCCGCCTCGTCGAGCAGCTTCTTGGCAGCCGCCAGTTCCTTGCGAGCGCCCTCGAGCGGCTTGGTCGCGTAGGCCATCCCCTCGGTCATCTCGTCGGCAACCAGCTCGAAGAGCTCGTCGTCCTTCTCGAATTCCTTGAGGCGACGGACGGCTTCGTCGAGCAGCGCCGTGCCTTCGGAGACGCCCCGCATCTGCAGCTTCAGGTGGTGCATCTGGCTGTCGATGAGGTCGGACGACTCGTTCGCCTTCAGCTGGTCGGCTAGCTTCTTCGCGCTCGCCTTCATCTTCGGAAGGTTCGTCTCGAT
>JAYVNL010000324.1:0-3063 GCA_043758495.1 Rhizobacter sp. | reverse complement strand
CAGCAGGAGCGCCGGTCAAGCTCTGGCAGGTCGCCGACATCGTCGACGGCCCGCAGGAAGTCGAGAGCCTGGCGCTCTACAACGGTCAGCGCACGGTGCTGCTGTCGGTGCAGAAATCGCAGGGCGAGAACACCATCGAAGTCGTCGACGGGCTGCAGAAAGCGCTCGCCGATGCCAAGGCGGTCACGCCGCCGGGCATCCGGATCGAGGTCAATCGCGACAACTCGCGCTCGATCCGCGTCTCGGTCGCGAACGTCAAGCGCACGCTCTTCGAAGGCGCCGCGCTCACCATCCTGATCGTGTTCCTGTTCCTGAATTCGTGGCGCTCGACGGTCATCACCGGCCTGACCCTTCCGATCGCGCTGATCGGCACTTTCCTGTTCATGTACATCTTCGGTTTCACGATCAACACGATCACGATGATGGCGCTGTCGCTCTGCGTCGGCCTCCTGATCGACGACGCGATCGTGGTCCGCGAGAACATCGTTCGCCACGTGCAGATGGGCAAGAGCGCAAACGAGGCGGCGCTCGCCGGCACCAACGAGATCGGCCTGGCGGTGCTGGCAACCACGCTCTCGATCGTCGCCGTGTTCCTGCCGATCGGCTTCATGGGTGGCATCGTCGGCAAGTTTTTCCACGAGTTCGGGCTCACGATCGTGGCCGCGGTCATGATCTCGATGTTCGTGAGCTTCACGCTCGACCCGATGCTGTCGAGCATTTGGCACGACCCGCAGGCCGAGCGCGTCCACGAGCTCTTGCCCGGCCAGCGCAAGACGCTCTACGACCGAACCATCGGCCGCGTCACCGGCGTCTTCGACCGCTTCACGGTCTGGCTCGGCGGCGCCTACCAGTCCATCCTTCGCTGGTCGCTCGGCCATCGCCTGGCCACGCTCGGCATCGCCCTGGCGACCTTCGCCGCGGCCTTCTTCATCATCCCGATCCTCGGTGCCGAGTTCGTGCCGAAAGCCGACTTTTCCGAGACCCAGGTCAACTACTACACGCCGGTCGGCTCGTCGCTGGAGATCACCGAGATGCGGGCCAGGCAGGTCGACGCAGCACTGCGCGAGATGCCCGAGGTGCGCTACACGGTGACCACGATCAACAGCGGCCAGGCCGCGGGCAAGATCTACGCCGCGACCTACGTGCGCCTGGCCGACCGCAAGGACCGCAAGCGCAGCGTCGTCGACATGGCGGTGCCGCTGCGCGAGCGGCTGGCGCGCATCCCCGGCATCACGGTGACCAACATCGGCCAGACCGATCTCGGCGGCGGCAAGAGCCTGCAGTTCTCGATCCAGGGCACCGACCTCGGCGAGCTCGAGCGCATCTCGAAGACGGTCACCGAAAAGTTGCGCGCGATCCCCGGCCTGGTCGACCTCGACACCACGCTCAAGCCGAACAAGCCGACCGTCGCCATCGAGGTCCGCCGCGACGCCGCCTCGGATGCCGGCCTGAACGTGAACATGCTCGCCAATACGCTGCGCACGCTGGTCGCGGGCACGCTGGTCGGCAACTGGCGGGCGCCCGACGGCGAGAACTACGACGTCAACGTCCGCCTCGCTCCCGAGAGCCGCTACGCGCTCGCCGACCTGCAGCGGCTGCCGATCAACGTCGCGCCGGCGGCCGACGGCTCGGCTCGCGTCGTCCGCCTGTCGCAGGTCGCCGACGTGACGCCGTCGACCGGGCCGAACCAGATCAACCGCCGCGACCTCAACCGCGAGATCAACATCGACGCCAACGCCTTCGGCCGCAGCTCAGGCGATGTCTCGGCCGACATCCGAAAGGCGCTCGACGAGGTGAGCTGGCCGCCCGGCTACCGCTACTCGTTCGGCGGCTCGACCAAGAACATGACCGAGTCGTTCCAGTACGCGCTCGGTGCCCTCGCCCTGGCGGTCGTCTTCATCTACATGATCCTGGCCAGCCAGTTCAGGAGCTTCCTGCAGCCGCTGGCGCTGATGAGCTCGCTGCCGCTCACGCTGATCGGCGTCGTCCTGACGCTGCTCCTGTTCGGCTCGACGCTCAACATGTTCTCGATCATCGGCGTCGTCATGCTGATGGGCCTGGTCACGAAGAACGCGATCCTGCTCATCGACTTCGCAATCCGTTCGCAGCGCGACCTCGGCATGGACCGCGCCACCGCCCTCCTCCACGCCGCCGAGGTGCGCCTCAGGCCGATCCTGATGACGACGCTGGCGATGGTCTTCGGCATGGTGCCGCTCGCCTTCGCGCTGTCCGAAGGCTCCGAGCAGCGGGCGCCGATGGGCCAGGCCGTCATCGGCGGCGTGATCACGTCGTCGCTGCTCACGCTCGTCGTCGTTCCGGTCGTCTATTGCTACCTCGACGATCTCTCGCGCTGGGTCCGCCGCCGCGTCTTCAGGATGCCGCCGCCGGCCGCTCTCCAACCTCTCGCCAACGCCGCCCCGCCATGAACATCGAGCAAGCCCGCTTCAACATGATCGAGCAGCAGATCCGCACCTGGGAGGTCCTCGACCCTTCGGTGCTCGAGCTGCTGCAGATCGTCAAGCGCGAAGACTTCGTCCCCGCTTCGTATCGTTCGATGGCCTTCGTCGACACCATGATCCCGCTGCCGAACGGGCAATCGATGCTCGAGCCGAAGGTCGAGGCGCGGCTGCTCCAGGAGCTTGCAGTGCAGCGCCACGAGCGCGTGCTCGAGGTCGGCGCCGGCTCGGGCTACATGGCGGCGCTGCTCGCCCACCGCGCTCAGCACGTCAGCACCGTCGAGATCGATCCGGCGCTGGCCCAGTTCGCGACGGACAACCTGAAGCGGGCCTGGGTGATGAATGCCGGCGTCGTCACCGGCGACGCGTCGCAGACGCTGCCCGTCGACGGGCCCTTCGACGTCATCGTCCTTTCTGGCTCGGTGGCCGAGTTGCCGCGGGCGCTGCTCGGCCAGCTGAAGCCGGGCGGACGGCTGACGGCGATCGTCGGCCAGTTGCCGATCATGCGGGCGGTGCTGATGACGCGCGGGCCGGAGTCGGGCTTTGCCCGCGTCGAGCTGTTCGACACCGTGGCCCCGCGCCTCGTCGGCTTCGGCGAGCCGAGCCG
>JAYVNL010000323.1:0-3078 GCA_043758495.1 Rhizobacter sp. | reverse complement strand
ACAGGTCGCGCTCGCGTCGCTCGGCGGCAGCGCGCTCGCGCAGCGCGGCATCGGCCGCTTCGGCAGCGCGGCGCTTCTCGAGCAGCGCAGTGCGCAGCTGCGTCAGGTCGGCGAGCCGGTTGGCCTTGATGCCGTTGCCGCTCACGGGACGTTGCTCACAAGAGTCCGCGCTCCGCGAACGAGACGACGGCGCCCTGGCCGACGACGAGGTGATCGAGCACGCGCACGTCGATCAGGGCCAGCGCGCTCTTCAGCGTTTGCGTCAGGAACTCGTCGGCACGCGACGGCTCGGCGGCTCCGGAAGGATGGTTGTGGGCGAGGATGACGGCGGCCGCACCGAGCTCGAGCGCACGCTTGACGACCTCGCGCGGATAGACGCTGGTCTGCGTGAGCGTGCCGCGAAACATCTCCTCGAGTCGCACCAGCCGGCTCTGGGCATCGAGAAAGAGCACCGCGAAGACCTCGTGCTCGCGGCCACCGAGTTGCAGGTTCACGAAGTCCTTGACGCGCGCCGGCGAGTCGAACACCGGCCGTGCCGCGAGCTCGCCGTGCATCGCCCGCCGTGCCAGCTCGAGCACTGCAGTGAGTTCGGCCCGCTTGGCCGGGCCGACGCCCTTGATGCGCTCGAGCTGCGCCGGCTCGGCGCGCAGCAGGCCGCCGAGGCCGCCGAACTCATCGAGCATCCGGTCGGCGAGCTGCAGCACGCTGAGGCCGGGCAGGCCGGTGCGCAGGAGGAGGGCGATGAGCTCGGCGTCGGCAAGCGCGGCAGGTCCGAGGGCGAGCAGTTTTTCGCGCGGCCGGGCCGAAGCGGGAATGTCCTTGAGCATGGCGGGTCGGGCAGCGAAGGCGCCGACGAAGCGGCTCGTAAAATGCGCCCGAGTCTATTCCTCGAAAGGCGAGCTTGAATCGCGTTCAACCTGGGTCGTTCCTGACCCTGCACTATCGACTGAGCGGCGGCGGCGCTGCCTTCGTCGACACCTTCGGCGCCCAACCGGCGACGCTGTCGCTCGGCAACGGCGAGCTCGCGCCGGCCGTCGAGGCGCGCCTCATCGGCCTGGCCGAAGGCAGCGAGGAGTCGTTCTCGCTCGCCGCCGGCGAAGCCTTCGGCGAGCGCGACGCAGGCCTCGTGCAGCGCGTGCGCCGCAGCCTGCTCGACGCCCACGGCGATGCCGACGGCGACTATCGCGTCGGCGATGTCGTTCGCTTTCCCACGCCCGACGGCCAGGCGACTTTTGCCGGCGTTGTCCAGGAAGTCGGCAGCGACGACGTCGTCTTCGACTTCAACCACCCGCTGGCCGGCCGGCCGGTCACTTTCGACGTCAAGCTCGTCGCCGTGATGTGAGCGTCGAAGAAGTCGTCCTCGCCGAGCCGCGCGGCTTTTGCGCCGGCGTCGACCGCGCCATCGAGATCGTCGAGCGCGCGCTGCTGAAGTTCGGCGCGCCGATCTACGTGCGCCACGAGATCGTCCACAACACCTATGTCGTCGACGACCTGAAGAAAAAGGGCGCGATCTTCATCGAGGACCTCGCCGACGTGCCGCCCGGCGCCACGCTCGTCTTCAGCGCCCACGGCGTGTCGCAGGCAGTGCGCCAGGAAGCGGCAGCGCGCGGCTTCGCGGTCTTCGACGCGACCTGCCCGCTCGTCACCAAGGTCCACGTCGAGGTCGCCAAGCTGGCGCGCCAAGGCTACGAGTTCATCATGATCGGCCACAAGGGTCACCCCGAGGTCGAGGGCACCATGGGCCAGCTCGAGCGCGGCATCTATCTCGTCGAGGACGTGGCCGATGTCGCCGGTGTCGAGATCGCGCCGGGGCAACTGCTCGCCGTCGTGACGCAGACGACGCTTTCGGTCGACGACGCGGCGCAGATACTGGCCGCCGTGAAGCGGCGCTTCCCGCATGTGCGCGAGCCGAAGCAGCAGGACATCTGCTATGCCACGCAGAACCGGCAGGACGCCGTCAAGGTGTTGGCGCCGGGGGTCGATGTGCTGGTCGTGGTCGGCAGCCCGAGCAGCTCGAACAGCAACCGCCTGCGCGAGCTCGCCGAGCGCCTGGGCGCCGACGCCTACATGGTCGACGCCGCCGCCGATCTGCGGCCCGAGTGGTTCGAAGGCAAGCGCCGGGTCGGCGTCACCGCCGGAGCGTCGGCGCCGGAAATCCTGGTGCAGCAGGTCGTCGAGCGACTGCGGACGCTCGGTGCCGTCTCGGTGCGCAGCGTGCCCGGCGCTGCCGAGACCGTGCACTTCCCGCTGCCGATGGGGCTGGGCGACAAGTCGATGGGCCGCGTCGACTCCTGAGCAGCGCTTTTCAGCGCGGCGGTCTTGGCTGGAAGCGGATCGGCTGTACGGCCGGCGCCGCCTTCTTCGCGGCGCCTTGATCGCAGCCGTCGCAGGCACATCCCGAACTCACCGTCGCACCCTTGCGAAGTGCCGACACGATCCGGTCCGGCAGCGGCAGGCCGAGCAGCCGGATCGCCAGCCAGCGACGCAAGGTGGCAGGCATGAGCGTCCATGCCGCGTAGCTCGTGCAGGCGGCGACGATCAGGGCGACGACGATGATCTGCACGGTCATGGCGAGCCCTGGAGCCAGAGGGTGACGCGGTAGGTGATGAACGACGCGACGTAGGCGAGCGCGAATAGGTAAGCCGCCATCACGATCGGGTACTTCCACGAATTGGTCTCGCGCTTCACGACCACGAGCGTGGAGATGCACTGCGGCGCGAACACATACCAGGCGAGCAGCGAGAACGCGGTCGCGAGCGACCAGCCATGGGCGATGACAGGCGAGAGCGCATCGGCCACCGAGTCGCCGGCGGCCGACATCGAGTAGACCGTGCCGAGCGCGCCGACCGCGACCTCGCGCGCCGCCAGGCCGGGCACCAGCGCGATCGAGATCTGCCAGTTGAAGCCGATCGGCGCGAAGATGTGTTGCAGGCCCCGGCCGAGCGTGCCGGCGATGCTGTACTGGATCGCGGGACCGGTGGCCCCTGCCGGCGGCGCCGGGAAGCTCGACAGGAACCAGAGCACGACCATCAACGCGAAGATGATGCCGCCGACGCGCTTCAGGAAGATCGCGCCGCG
>JAYVNL010000322.1:0-3089 GCA_043758495.1 Rhizobacter sp. | reverse complement strand
CACGCGTCACCAATCGTTTGAATCAACCGATCGTGCTCAGCAGCAACGCCTGGATCATGAAGTGACGCCTGTCGATGAGCGAATCGCGTTCGTCCAGCAGTTCGGCGAGACCCGCCATCGGGCTATCCGGAGACGATATGGCGTCGTATACGGGCACGCCTGCATCGATTCCGACCCGCCTGACCAGCGCGGACGGCATGCCCTGGCACTCGACGGCGTCGTACAAAAGCCCGAGCATGCGAGCGGTATGCCGCACTTCCTGTGCTGTGCTTCGCTCCGAAAGACTGGGCCGGATGTGCGCAACGTGTGCGCCAAGCTCCACCGCCGCACAACGGAACGCGGTCGCATCAGCGCCTTCGTCGACCTCGCACAGCAGACCGAGATTCTTGCCCCGCAGCAGCGGTTGCCCGGCGCCGTCCCTGGCGACGCGCTGAAGCGCTCTGGCGCTGTCGAGTACGGCCGTGATGTCTCGCGGCGACAGTCGGTCGAAGCGCAGGATGCTGCGGTGCTTCAGGTCGGATGGCATAGGGCGCGGCTCCGTGCAGCGAACAAAGCGTGCACGACTGGCGAAGCCTAGTGACGCAGCGCATGTGACTGCTTGACCTGCATCAAGACCCGGTGGCGGATCCCGACGTGATACGAAGCAGACACAATCCATTGACTCGATGTTGCCAAGAGTCGCACGACATTGGCACTCGGTTACCCGGCGCTTCGTAGCATTTCCTGGACGCAAATTGCGCCAGCCGAGGAGTACAAAAATGCTTGCAATCGCCCGACCGATCACGCGAGACGCATTACCCGGTGTGATTCCAAGCGCTGGTGTCTCCAAGGCTCGAATCGATGCCGAAGCCAATCAGCGCTCGAGCGAGAACACCGTCGCGACCCTGCGCCTCTTGGACAACAAGCTCGCACCGCGGCGGCGCGTCGTGCATGCCGGCGATGTGCTCTACCAGGCGGGTGATCGGTTAGAAAACCTCTACGTCCTCAACTCCGGCTGCTTCAAGATCGTGAATCTGTCGCTGGACGGTCGCGAACAGGTCGTCGGCCTGAAGTTTCGCGGCGACTGGCTCGGCTTCGATGGCATCGCCAACGGCCACTATTCCTGCGCCGCGCTTGCCATGGACATCGGTGAGGTCTGGGTCGTACGCTACGAGTCGTTGATCGGCGCATGCATCGAGAATCCGGTCCTCCTCACGGTGCTGCATGAAGCGATGAGCCGCGAGATCACTGGTGACCGGGACTACCTGATGTCGGTTTGCACGCTGCCGGCCGACGCTCGAGTGGCGGACTTCCTGCGTTACTGGGCCGAATCCCTGGCCAAGAGCGGCATGCGTTGCGATCAGATCACCCTGCGGATGACGCGCGCCGAGATCGGAAACTACCTCGGCATGACACTGGAGACTGTGAGCCGGGCGCTGTCGAAACTGGCGCGTGAGCGGGTGATCGCGTTTGCCGAAAAGGGCCGTCGCGACGTCAAGATTCCGGATCTGGCCGCGCTTTCTGCCTTTGTCCAGCGCTGCCTGGCGCCGACGCTGACTCCGACTCCGCATTAGGCCAGGCTAGGCCTGCCGGATGACGCGGGCGATGGCCCGCGTCAGCTCATCACGGCCATAGGGCTTGTGCAGCAGTTCCCAATCGTGCGGGGAGCTTCGGTCGGCGTCGAGCAGCTCCTCCGAGAAGCCAGACATGAGCAGCACTGCCATTTCCGGGAATCGTTTCCGTACCTCTGCGGCGAGCTCGGTGCCTCGCATCCCCACACCCAGCGCGATGTCGGTCAGCAGCAGGTCGTACGGTCCGGTTCCCGCGCCGAGTTCCAGCAGGGCCTGTTCGGCACTCGCTGCCGTCGTCACCCGGCAGCGGGCGGCGTCGAGAAAGCCATGCACGACGGTGCGGACCTCCGCGTCGTCCTCGACGAGCAGCACCGACAGGCCTGTGGGCACCTCGTGTTCCGCATCGGCGTCTTCCGGCGAGGAACTGCGGGCGTCCGTGGATCGCGGGATGTAGAGGGTCAGCGTGGTTCCCGCTCCGGGCATGCTCTCGACCGTGATGCCGCCCTTCGACTGCTTGATGAAGCCGTAAACGGTGCTCAGACCGAGGCCCGTGCCGCGTCCGGCCTCCTTGGTCGTGAAGAACGGTTCGAAGACGCGTTCCCTGACTTCTTCCGGCATCCCGATGCCGGTGTCGCCGATAACGATCGCCACGAAGCCGGCCGCTGCTGCGCCATGCAGCCCCAGCTCGTGGCGAACATCGGCCGGGGGATCGTTGCAGGCCGTCGCCTGGAAGCGCAACGTGCCACCGTCGGGCATCGCGTCCCGGGCATTGATCGCAATGTTCAACAGCGCCGACTCGAGCTGCCCTGCATCGACGAGGACGGAGGGGCAGTCGGCAGGCACGTCGACGACGATGCGAATGCGTTGATCCAGCGTCCGCCGCAACATATCGGCAAGAGAGCCGAGCAGCTGGCGGACGTCGACCGCGCTTGGCCGCAGCAACTGGCGGCGCGAGAACGCGAGCAACTTGCTGGTCAGCTCGGCACCTCGCCGGCTGGCGCGCGTGGCGGCACCGACGAGGCGTTGGCCCGCCTCGTCGTCGACCAGCGCCGGCAGTTCCTCGAGCACCTGGAGATTGCCAAGGATGACGGTCAGTAGGTTGTTGAAGTCGTGGGCGATGCCTCCGGTCAACTGGCCCACGCTTTCCAGCCGCTGTGCATGGTTCAGCGCTTCCTCGAACTCGGCACGTTGCAGGCTGGTCGCGAGCAGGTTGGACAGCGATTCGAGAAAGCCAACCTCGTCATCGCCGAAGTGCCTCGCCTGACGCGAACACACGGACAGCACGCCCACCGCCCGCCCGCGGTTGGACAACGGCACCGCCAGTCCGCTCACCATCGCTGCATCCAGGTAACTCGAAGGGACGACGAAGCGTCGCTCCTCGTGGTAGTTCGAAACGACCACGGGCTTCATCTGCGCAAGCACGAAGCCGACCGGCGTGTCGGGGAGATTGAGCAACTGTCCAGCCGGCGGGGCATGGGTCGGGCCTTCGCTGGCGGCGAGACGGAACGCGAGCCGGTCCGGCTCCAACAGGAAGACCAT
>JAYVNL010000321.1:0-9592 GCA_043758495.1 Rhizobacter sp. | reverse complement strand
GCCGAGACATCGGCAACGGTGTCGTCAAGAGCTTCGTCTTCGGCCTCATCTGCACCTTCGTCGCGCTCTACCAGGGCTACGAGGCCGAGGCGACGCCGGAAGGTGTGGCTCACGGCACCACGCGTACGGTCGTCATCGCCTCGCTCGGCGTGTTGGTCATGGACTTCGTGCTGACGGCGCTGATGTTCACCACGCCTTAGCATCGCAGCTTCAGGAACGGGATCGATGGGCAAGAAAAGCATAGAAACCTTCGTCGGCATCTTCGTGTTGCTGGGCTTCCTGGGCATCGTCTTCCTGGCGCTGAAGGCGGCGAACCTCGGCAGCTTCAGTTCGGGGGAGACCTATCAGCTCACGGCGCGCTTCGACAACATCGGCGGCCTCAAGGTACGCGCACCGGTCAAGAGCGCCGGCGTCACGGTCGGTCGCGTCGCCTCGATCACGCTCGACCCGCAGCGTTTTCAGGGCCTCGTCAAGCTCGACATCCAGCGCGGCGTCCAGTTCCCGAACGACTCCTCGGCACGCATCCTCACGTCGGGTCTTCTCGGCGACCAGTACCTCGGCATCGAGCCCGGTGCGCAGGAGAAGATGTACGCGGGCGGCGACGAGATCAAGCAGACGCAATCGGCGGTGGTGCTCGAGAGTCTCATCAGCCAGTTCCTGTTCAGCAAGGCGGCCGATGCCGGCAGCACCACGGCGCCGGCGGCGGCAGCCAGCAGCGGAGGAAAGAAATGACGCGGCCCCATGTTCCGGTTCTCGTTCGCGCATTGATTGGCGCCGCCCTCGTGCTCGCAGTTGCTGGCTGCGCGACGATCCAGGACGCGCGCGGCGGTCCGGGCCAGCGCCTTGACCCGTGGGAGAAGTGGAACCGCAAGGTCTTCAACTTCAACGACGAACTCGACAAGGCCGTACTGAAGCCGGTCGCCACGGCCTACAGCAACGTCGTGCCTCAGCCCGTGCGGCGCGGTGTTGGCAACTTCTTCGGCAACTTCGCCGATGCCTGGTCGGCCATCAACAACATCCTGCAGGGCAAGTTCACCGCCGCTTCGGAAGACGCGACGCGGGTCGGCACCAACACCTTGTTCGGCCTCTTCGGCATCCTCGACGTTGCATCCGAAATGGGCCTCGAGCATCACTACGAGGACTTCGGGCAGACGCTCGGGCGCTACGGCGTCGGCCCCGGCGCCTACGTGATGCTGCCGATCCTCGGGCCGTCCACCGTGCGCGACACGGCCGCGTTGCCGCTCGACCGGCTGGCTGCGCCACCGGCTTTCTTCAGCGGCACCGGCACCCAGCTTGGCCTGACAGCGCTGCAGATCGTCAACACCCGCTCCGGCTTGCTCGGCGCCACCCGCGTCATCGACGACATCGCGCTGGACCGCTACACCTTTGTCCGAGATGCTTATCTGCAGCGCCGGCGCAGCCTGGTGTTCGACGGCGATGTTCCCGAAACGCCGTCCGACTCCGAAGCGGCCGGGGCGGCGGCCGGCAACCTCGCGCCGCCGGCATCGGCGACGCCCGCGTCGGCGCCGGCACGCGCCGCCTCGGCGCCGCGCTGACGGAGGCTTTCGTCTGCGGTGAACCCGGCCGGGCCGTCAGGCGTTAAGGTCAGGTCTCCGGTTCCTCTCCCCTCGAAGGACGATCCCATGCTCTCAAGAAGAACGCTCGGCCGACTGGCCGTCGCCACTCTCTCGCTCGCCGCCCTCGGCGCCCAAGCGCAGGCCGCCAAGGCGCCCGATGCTCTCATCAAGGAGATTTCGTCGGACGTCCTCGACGCCGTCAAGGCCGACAAGACCATTCAGGCGGGTGACGTCCGCAGGGTCACGGCGCTGGTCGACCAGAAGGTGCTGCCCTACGTCGACTTCCAGCGGATGACCGCTTCCGCTGTCGGCCGCTACTGGCGGCAGGCGACGCCGGAGCAGCAGAAGCGCGTCCAGGACGAATTCAAGCTCCTGCTCGTGCGCACCTACTCGGGGGCGTTGTCGCAAGTGAGCGCCGAGCAGAGCGTCGAGCTGAAGCCGATGCGATCGCAGCCGACCGACGACGAGGTCGTGGTCCGCACCGAGATTCGCGGCAAGGGCGATCCGATCCAGCTCGACTACCGCCTCGCCAAGGCCGGCATCAGCTGGAAGATCTACGACGTCAACGTCCTCGGTGTCTGGCTGGTCGAGAACTATCGCAACAGCTTCGCCCAGGAGATCGGCGCCAACGGCATCGACGGCCTGATCGCCAAGCTCGCCGAGCGCAACAAGGCGGCCGCGGGCGGCAAGAGCTGACTGGCGTGCTGCTGCTGCCGGCCACGCTCACGTCGCGGGAAGCGACGGCGACGCTGCGGATGCTCAAGCAGGCACTGCAGAGCGAGGGCAGCGACGGGCCGGTGATCGTCGATGCCGGACCGCTCAGTCAGCTCGATTCATCGGCGCTGGCGGTGCTGCTCGAGGTCGATCGCCTCGCGGTGGCGTGGGGCCGCGGATTCGCCGTTCGTTCGGCGCCGCCGAAGCTCGCGGCGCTCGCCAAGCTCTACGGGGTCGACGCGTTGTTGCTGGAGCCTGCTGTCGCCGACACGCCGGTGCTGGCGGCGGGCGATCAGCGCAGACCGGCTGCGTAGTCCGACAAGGCCTTGATCTCGCGATCGTTCAGCTTGGCGGCGACCGCGGTCATCACCGCGTTGTTCTTGCGCACGCCGCCGCGAAACGCCAACAGTTGCGCTTCGACATAGTCGGCATGCTGGCCCGACAGGCGCGGGTACTGCGACGGAATGCCCGCACCGCTTGGGCCATGGCAGCCGGCACAGGCCGGAATGCTGCGGTCGGCGGCACCGCCGTGATAGATCTTCTCGCCGGCCGACGCTAAGTCCTTGTTCTTGGCGAAGCCCGGCTTCGGTTGCTTGGAGGCATAGAACGCGGCGACGTTCTTCATGTCGGCCTCGCTCAGCGGCGTCGCCATTGCCTTCATGACGGCGTTGGCGCGCTTGCCGGACTTGAACTCGGTCAGCTGCTTGACGAGGTACTCGGGATGCTGACCCTGGAGGATCGGGTTGGCCGGACTGCCACGGGACCCGTCGTTGCTGTGGCAAGCGACGCAGACGCCCGTCGAAATGGCGGCACCCTTGGCGGGCTCGGGCTGGCTGGCCGCCGGTTCGGCGGCGTGGGCGAAGGCGCCGGCGAGGGCCAAGGCGAGCGGGCAGAGCAATCGTGCGACGGACTTCATGAGTGACGTAGGCAGCCTTCAAACCAAAGGCGACAATTTTACAATGAGCCCCCCCACCGCGACCATGACCTCAACCACGCCAACCTCCCGGCCCGAGCCCAAAGGCCCCGCCGCGGACGACACCGAAGCGCGCCGGGCCATGGCGTGGACGCATACCGCGCGATTCCTCACCACGGCCAGCGCCCTGCACGAGCTACCGCCGACAGAGCTGGCAGAGATCGCTTTCGTCGGTCGCTCGAACGCCGGAAAATCGACCGCGATCAACATGCTCGCGCAGCAAAAGCGACTCGCCTTCGCGTCAAAGACACCTGGCCGCACCCAGCACATCAACCTCTTCGAGCTCGGCCCCAAGCTGGCGCCCGACACGCTCTTCGCCGACCTGCCGGGCTACGGCTATGCCGCCGTTGAGCGCACCGCGAAACTTCGCTGGCAGAAGGTGATGGCCGACTATCTCGAAGTGCGGCGAAGCTTGTCGGCGATCGTGATGCTGGTCGACTCGCGGCTCGGTTTCACGCCACTCGACTTGCAGCTGCTCGAGTTCATCGGCCCACGTATCGACGGCGGCGCCGTGAAGATGCTGGTGCTGCTGACGAAGGCTGACAAGCATGGCAAGGTGGCGATGGCGGCAGCGCTGCGTGCTGCCGAAGCGACGCTGTCAGCGTCGGCCAGCGCGTCGGCCGACGTGAGTGTGGCGCCGTTCTCAGCGTTGAGCCGCGCCGGCGTCGCCGATGCCGCAGTCTGGCTGCATCGGTCGGTCCATCCCTGAAACGCTAGGCCCCGGTCGAAGGCGATGCCTTGCCCCCCGGAATGTCCCAGTTGAAATTCAGTGGTGGCGACAGGGCGCCCGGCTTCGGCGCCCACGGCGCGCCCTGCGATTTGTAGTCGATGCTGACCCACTTGAACACCAGCTCGACCTTCTGCAGAACATTGCCGTCGTCAGTCGCGCTGTTGGCGACCTTGGTGATGAATGCCTCCTTCATCTGCATGATGAAGAAGGCTTCGGGTATCTCCCCGCCGGTGCCCTTGCACATTTCGAGCTGGACCAGGTCGAACGAGGTGCCGGTGCAGATGTAGCCGAGGATGAGGTGCGACGAGCGATCGAAGTAGTGCTCGAAGTTCATCTTGCCCGGGTTCGGCTTGCCGACGCTGGCGCCGCCGCCCTTGGTCCAGCTCGTTTCCGCTTCGACTTCCCAGTCCCACGCCTGCAACTCGAGCCACTTTCCTTTGTTCGGGCCGTACTTGCCCTGCTTCGCCTCTCCTTCGGCCTTGCCGATCTTCAGGAATGCATTCAGCGCCATGCTTTTCTCTCCAGGATGTGGGGTGAATCCGAACCGGTCGCGGGCGACGAAATAAAGGCCGAAGGTTGCCCATCGGCGGGCCGCTTGTCAAACGTCGTGTTGATGATGCGCGGCAGTTGCACGTGCCGTGGAATACTTTGTTGCTCTTCGTGAAGGGTGGGCGTGGCCATGATCGAACACTACCTTGCCAAACTGTCCGACGAAACGGTGCTGAGTTGCCGTGCCACCGGCGCGCCCGGAGCGCCGGTCCTCGTCTTTCTTCATGGCTTTCCGGAAGCGGCCTTCGTCTGGGACGGGCTACTCGAACATTTCGGCACCCGCTATCGCTGCGTTGCGCCGAACCTGCGCGGCTACGAGCGATCGTCGACGCCGGCCGACGTCGACGCCTATCGCGCCAGGCACCTCGTTGCCGACGTCTCGGCGCTGATCGACTCGCTCGGCGGCTGCGTCGAGGCGCTCGTCGCCCACGACTGGGGCGGCGCGGTGGCGTGGAATCTCGCCGCCCAGCAGCCGGCGATGATGAAGCGGCTGGTGATCGTCAACTCGCCTCATCCGGCCACGTTTCTCCGGGATCTGCAGACGAGCCCTGCGCAGCAGGCCGCGAGCGCCTACATGAACTTCCTCTGCCGCCCCGATGCCGAGGCGATGCTCGCGCAAAACGACTACGCGCGGATGTGGCCGCTGTTCGAAAACATGGGTGCAGCCGATCCAGCAAAGCCAGGCGGCGGCTGGCTGACGCCGGCGGTGCGCGACCAGTACCGGGCGGTCTGGGGCATCGGACTGACGGGCCCCTGCAACTACTACCGTGCGTCACCGGTTCGGCCGCCGACCGGCGCCGACGATCCGATCCTGTCGATGAGCTTCGCGCCGGAGTTCGTGACCGTGCGCGTGCCGACGCTCGTGATCTGGGCCGAGGACGACATCGCCTTGTTGCCCGGCCTGCTCGACGGCCTCGACGCGTTCGTCCCCGACCTTCGCCTCGTTCGCATCGCTGGCGCCAGCCACTGGATCGTGCACGAGCGGCCGGAGCGCGTCGCTGCCGAGATCGACCGCATGCTCGCCGGTTGACGGCCTGGTCAGACGCGCGGCGACAGATCGCGCATCATCCGGTCGACCGAGCGCAGCACCAGCGGCTTGGCCTCCAGCGGCTGCACCAGGCCGGCCGAGCTGAGCCGCTCGAGGGCGCGGCGCGTGATCGAGTGGGTCCGTGACGGCGACTCGCCGGCGAACAGGAAAAAGAGGCTGCGATCGCTGCGCCACAGCAGCTGGACGCGGCTCCATCGGCCTTGCAGGAAGACCCGCCTGCGATCGCCGGAGCGAAGTGACTCGACGCGCTTGGCAAGGTCTTCGTCGCCACGGTCGCCACCGGTTGGCAGGTGCTCGGCCGGCACCGTCTCCATCGACGACAGATCGATCACCGAATCGCTGAAGCTGCGCGCCGGCGCCGTCTCGGGCAGCACCTCCTCACGCATGCGTTGCACGATCTCGTCGGGCGTCAGCGCCCCGGCAGCACCGCGCGTGCCGGGACGAAGCGCCTCAGTGTGGATGGTCATGAGTTCGTTGAGGATCAGCTGCTGCTCGACCGCCTGCAACGAGACTGCCTCCATGCCGACGCGGATGCGCTGCAGGAGGCCGGGCAGCAGCGTGATGAGCCGCTGCCGGCTCTGCGGGTGGTCCGGAATCTTCAGGCTCCACAGCAGGTCGTCGACGGTCTTCAGGTTGGCCAGGGTCGCTTCGGATTGCTCGCCATGAACAAGCATGGCGTCGGCGATCACCTGCGCCCAGGTGCCGGTCACGAAGCGCCGGATCGCCGGCGTCGTGCGCACCGGCACCATCTGGTCGGTGAGCCGTTGCGAAAGATGCTGCTGAAGCACTTCGCGCCGCTCGGCGAGCTGCAGCGCGTCGACAGCGGCGTGCGCCGACCGTAGCTGGCTCTGCAACTGCTCTGCCAGGAAGGTGTCGATGCGGTTGAGGCCGCGCCGGAACAACGCCGTGTCGGGCGACGACGCGCCCGCCATTTCCTCGGCGACGGCACCGGTGAAGGCGAGGAACGCCGACAACCGCGGATCTTCGAGCCGTGACTGGCCGACGCTGACTTCGCCGATGCGATCGAGCAGCTGCCAGACCGGATGCTCGAACGAGTCGAGTGTGGTGCGTTCGACGAGCGCCACGCGCAGGGCTGCGATCAGCATTCGCGACAGCACGGTTCGGAACGGCGATGGCACCAGGGTGTCGGCGACGATCGCGTCGAACAGGCGCGTCACCAGCTCGACGATCTGGCGCTCCGGGGTACCGCCGGCGCTCGCCAGCAGCGCCGCGCGGTGCTGCTCCAGCCGACCGGCAGCCGGTTCCATGCGGCCGGACAGTGACGCTTCCACCGGAGAGTGGCGAAGCAACTCGTCCAGTCGCAGCAGCGCCTGCTCCAGCTCCGGGCTGCGGCGGCCGCCGCCGTCGTTGCGGAAGGCGCGCTCGCCGCCGGCCCGGAGATCGTTGCTGGACTCGGCGCCGAAAGCCGTCGACGCGGGCATGCTCGACAACAAGGGCGATAGCCCGCTGGGTCGCGGCACCTGGACCGCGACGCGCCCGAAGCTTGATGCCGACGGCAGCACCACGGTGCGATAGGTGCCGGGCTGGACGCCGCCGGTTTCGAGCCGAGTCGAAGCCGCTGCCCAGGCATTCTTCAGCAGCCCGGCAACGACTCCAGCCGACGTGCGCAGGACGATGACCCGCTGCGCCGGCGATGCAGTAACGATCGACGCCGCATCCCACAAGGCCGTGGCGTAGAGGAGCGGCCGGAACGGGTTCGACTCGGCAGAGACGTGGCGCTGGCCGAGCAGCGTCGACGTGAAGGTCTGCAGCTCGCGCAGTTCCCATTCCGCGGTCGTGTCGATGAGCTGCATCGCCCGCGAGATCTCGATGTCGACCTCGACGCGCGACTCGTCCATCAACTCGAGGCTGCCGAGTCCCGACTTCGATTCGCCATAGGTCGACTCGCGCCGGTCGTCGACCTCATCCATCACGAGCCGGCGCAGCGAGTCGACGAAGGCCCGTTCGTAGGTTCCCGCATCGCGCTGCAGCGCCCTCAGAAGATCGCCATGTTGCGAGCGATCGCCGGCGCCCGTGGCATGACCGGGGCCGAGCAGCTGCAGTGTTCCGGCAAGGACGCGGGCGACCAGGGCAGGTGCGAGAGCCAGCTCGTCGTCGACGAATCTTTGGAAGAGCGGTGAGACTGTCATGGCGTGTGCACGAGCGTCGAGCCGATTATCGCCGCCGCCCCTGCGCAGGCCCAAGCGCGCGAGCCAAAGAAAAGGGCTGCCGCGGCAGCCCTTTTCGACAAGCGGAAGGCCGGACCTACATGTCCATGCCGCCCATGCCGCCCATCCCACCCATGCCGCCGCCCATGCCGCCGCCGCCAGAGGACTCGTCCTTCGGTGCTTCGGAAATCATGGCTTCGGTCGTCAGCATCAGCGACGCGACCGAAGCTGCGTTCTGCAGCGCCGTGCGCGTGACCTTCGTCGGGTCGAGGATGCCCATCTCGATCATGTCGCCGTACACGCCGTTCTGCGCATTGAAGCCGTAGTTGCCCTTGCCGTTGAGAACGGCAGCGACAACCACGCTCGGCTCGTCGCCGGCGTTTTGGACGATGATGCGGATCGGTTCTTCGATCGCACGCAGGATCAGCTTGATACCGGCTTCCTGGTCGGCGTTATCGCCCTTGATGACACCCACCGTCTGCTTGGCGCGGAGGAGAGCAACACCACCACCGGCGACGATGCCTTCTTCCACTGCCGCGCGTGTGGCGTGGAGGGCGTCTTCGACACGCGCCTTTTTTTCCTTCATCTCGGTCTCGGTCGCGGCTCCGACCTTGATCAGCGCCACGCCGCCGGCCAGCTTGGCCACGCGCTCCTGGAGCTTTTCCTTGTCGTAGTCGCTGGTCGCTTCCTCGATCTGGACGCGGACCTGCTTGACGCGAGCCTCGATGTCGGCCGAAGCGCCGGCGCCGTCGATGATCGTGGTGTTCTCTTTCGCCACTTCGACGCGCTTGGCCTGGCCGAGGTCGGCCAGCGTGACCTTCTCGAGCGTCAGGCCGACTTCTTCGGCGATGACCTTGCCGCCGGTCAGGATCGCGATGTCTTCGAGCATCGCCTTGCGGCGGTCGCCGAAGCCCGGTGCCTTGACGGCGCAAGTCTTGAGGATGCCGCGGATGTTGTTGACGACCAGCGTGGCCAGGGCCTCGCCTTCGACGTCTTCAGCCACGATCAGCAGCGGCCGTCCGGCCTTCGCGACTTGTTCCAGGACCGGCAGCAGGTCGCGGATGTTCGAGATCTTCTTGTCGAACAGCAGGACGAACGGGTTGTCCAGGACGGCGACCTGCTTGTCCGGGTTGTTGATGAAGTAGGGCGACAGGTAGCCGCGGTCGAACTGCATGCCTTCGACGACGTCGAGTTCGTTGTCGAGCGACTTGCCGTCTTCGACGGTGATGACGCCTTCCTTGCCGACCTTGTCCATCGCGTCCGAGATGATCTTGCCGATGTTCTCGTCTGCGTTGGCGGAAATGGCGCCGACCTGGGCGATTTCCTTGCTGGTCGTCGTGGGCTTCGACAGCTTCTTGATCTCTTCGACGATCGCGATGACCGTCTTGTCGATGCCGCGCTTCAGGTCCATCGGGTTGATGCCTGCCGCGACGTACTTGAAGCCTTCGCGGACGATGGCCTGCGCCAGCACGGTCGCGGTCGTGGTTCCGTCACCGGCGTTGTCGCTGGTCTTGGAGGCCACTTCCTTCACGAGCTGGGCGCCCATGTTCTCGTACTTGTCCTTCAGTTCAATTTCCTTGGCGACCGAGACACCGTCCTTGGTGACGGTGGGTGCGCCGAACGAACGCTCGAGGACGACGTTGCGACCTTTCGGGCCCAGCGTGACCTTGACCGCGTTGGCCAGGATGTTGACGCCGTTGACGATCTTCGCGCGAGCATCGTCGCCGAAGAGAACTTGTTTAGCTGCCATGAATGTTTTCCTTTTGTCAGTGCGGACGGACCGGCGCGTGGACTCAAGCGGCGCGGTGCGCTCTGGAGTGAATCCTGATTACT
>JAYVNL010000320.1:0-3101 GCA_043758495.1 Rhizobacter sp. | reverse complement strand
TGGAGGTAGGAAACGGTCGCCGGCCGGATACCGCCCTCGCCCTGGATCACCTCGAGGAAGACGGCGACGACGTTCGGGTTCGTCGCGGCGACGTTCTCGATCGCCCTCGAGTCGTTCAGCGGCACCCGCACGAAGCCCTCGACGAGCGGGCCGAATCCGGCCTGCACCTTGGTATTGCCGGTGGCCGAGAGCGTCGCGATCGAGCGGCCGTGGAAGGCGGCTTCGTAAACGACGATCTCCGGCCGGGCGATGCCTTTGTCGTGGCCGAACTTGCGGGCGATCTTCAGCGCACCTTCGTTGGCCTCGAGACCCGAGTTGCAGAAGAAGACATTGGTCATCCCCGACAGCTCGCACAGCTTCGCCGCCAACTGCTCCTGCAGCGGCACCAGGTAATAGTTCGAGCTGTGGATGATCTTCGAGATCTGGTCGTGCAGGGCCGGCACCAGCTTCGGGTGCTTGTGGCCGAGCGTGTTGACGGCGATGCCGGCCAGTCCGTCGAGGTACTTGCGGCCTTCGGTGTCCCAGAGCCAGCAGCCCTCGCCGTGCGCGATCGCGATCGGCAGGCGGCCGTAGGTCTTCATCACGTGCGGCTCGACGGTCGCCGGATCGATCGACGACGGTAAGACGGGCAGCCTCTCGGGAGCGTTCATGTCGCGATCCAGCAGGTTCGAAGGAGGGCGGATTCTAAAGGCCGGCCCGCCGTGACGGGCTGCCTTGTTGCAATGCAGCAGCAGCGGCTGCGCCGAGGCGACAATCGAATCGTGGCAGAGCCCCGACTTGTCTTCATCCAGGGCCTGACGAAGGAAGGCAAGGCGTTTCGGCCGAGCGACTGGACCGAGCGCCTCGCCGGCACGATGTCGTGCTTTCGGCCCGAAGGCTCGGCCGGCGGCCGCGGCTCCTTCATCGGCTATTCCCCGTACTGCGTGCCGCGCCACATCGACGGCGTCAAGGGCGTCGTCGTCGACGCCAGCCTCCGCGACCTCGAGCCGATGGCCTGGGACTTCGTTATGAACTTCGCCCGCGACAACGGCCTCATCGTCGTCGAAGATCCCTACGCTGCGGGATCGGCGGCGCCGCCATGAAAAAGGCCCGCAGTGCGGGCCTCTTGTCGAACCGGGGCGGTGGATCAGGCCGCGGCGGTCATCGCCTTCACTTTGGCCGACAGTCGGCTCTTGTGGCGGGCGGCCTTGTTCTTGTGGAACAGGTTCTTGTCGGCCACCGAATCGATCACCGGCTGGGCGGTCTTGAAGAGCTCGACGGCCTTGGCCTTGTCGCCGGCATCCACAGCTTTCTGCACATTCTTGATCACTGTACGAAAACGCGAACGCAGTGCCGTGTTGGCGGCATTGAGCTTGATGTCCTGGCGGGCGCGCTTGAGGCCGGAGGCGCTGCGTGCGGTTTTCTTCTTGGCTTTGGTAGCAGTGGCCATTTCGAGTCAGCTTTCGGGTCGGCTTCGAGAAAATTCTTGGTAACTGCGGAGTATAGCATTCGCAGCCATGAATCTGCTCCGTGCGGCGTCCACGATCTCCCTGTTCACGCTGGCCTCGCGGATCACCGGATTGCTGCAGGTCATGGTCGTGTCGGCCCTCTTCGGCGCCGGTGCCTCGTTCGACGCCTTCAACGTCGCCTTCCGCATCCCGAACCTGCTGCGCCGGCTGTTCGGCGAAGGCGCCTTCACCCAGGCCTTCGTGCCGACCCTGGCCCGAGCCCGCGCCGCCGACGGCGACGACGCCACCCAGCGCCTGATCGACGCCGTCGCGACGATCTTGTTCTGGGCCCTCGTGCTGACCTGCCTCGCCGGCATCGTCGCCGCCCCGCTCGTGGTCTGGCTCATGGCCTCCGGCCTCGAGCGTCGCGACGAAGCCGTCGTCATGACACGGCTGATGTTTCCCTACATCGGCTTCATCTCGCTGGTGTCGCTGTCGGCCGGCGTGCTCAACACCTGGAAGCGCTTCGCGGTGCCGGCGGCGACGCCGGTCCTGCTCAACGTCTCCATGATCGCCACCGTACTTCTGCTGGCGCCGCGTCTCGAGCGCGCCGGCATCGCCCCGATCTACTCGCTCGCTGCCGGCGTGATGCTCGGCGGCATGCTGCAGCTCGCGGTGCAGGTGCCGGCGCTGCTGCGCATCGGCCACCTGCCGCGGATCGGCCTCTTGCCGCGATCGTTGCGAGCCGCCTGGAATCATCCCGGCGTTCGCATGGTGCTGCGGCAGATGGCGCCGGCGCTGCTCGGCGTCTCGGTGGCGCAGTTCTCGATCCTCATCAACACCCAGATCGCCTCGCACCAGGGCACCGGCGCGGTTTCGTGGCTGTTCTATGCCGACCGGCTGATGGAGTTCCCGAGCGCGCTGCTCGGCGTCGCCCTCGGTTCGGTGCTGATTCCGCAGCTCTCGGCAGCGCAGGCGCGCGGCGACGCCGACTCCTATTCCGGCATGCTCGACTGGGGCCTCCGTCTGGCGCTCTTGTCGTCGCTGCCGTGCGCCGCCGCACTCGTTTTCTTTCCCGAGGCGATGATCGCGACGCTGTTCCAGCACGGCCAGTTCAACGCCGTCGACGTCGGCAAGACCGCCGCAGCGCTGCGCGGCTACGGCGTCGGCCTCGTCGGCATCATCGGCGTGAAGATCCTGGCGCCAGGCTTCTATGCCCGCCAGGACATGCGCACGCCGGTCACGATCGCCGTCATCGTGCTGGTGTTGACGCAGGCCATGAACGTTGTCTTCGTGCCGCTGTTCGGCCACGCCGGGCTGGCGCTGTCGGTGAGCCTCGGCGCCACGATCAACGCCGTCTGGCTCTTCATCGGCCTGCGCCGCGGCGGCTGGTACAAGCCGGAGCCTGGCTGGCCGCGATTCGCCCTTAAGGTCGCTGTCGCGACGATCGCGTTGAGTGCCTGGCTGGCTGCCGCTGCCACGCTGGTCGACTGGACCGGCCTGGTCGGGCACGACGGGATTCGCGCTGCCTGGCTGGTGGCGGCGCTGGGCGGTGCGGCCCTCGCCTATTTCGGCGTGCTCTGGGTCGCCGGCGTGCGGCCGGCCGACTTCGCACGCCGAGCCTGATCACGGCACCGCCTTTAAACTTGTCGCATGCCCGGCCGCCTGCTGCTG
>JAYVNL010000319.1:0-26668 GCA_043758495.1 Rhizobacter sp. | reverse complement strand
AGTTCATGGCCGAGTTCCAGAAGGAATACAAGCGCGTGCCAACCCTCTATGCATCGCAGGGCTACGACGCGGCGCTGCTGATCGACGCCGCGGTGCGTGACACCAAAGGCAGGCTCGAGGACCACGAGGCGGTGAGGAAGGCCCTGAAGGCGGCTCGCTTCGAATCCGTGCGCGGGCCGTTCAAGTTCAACACCAACCAGTACCCGATCCAGAACTACTTCGTTCGCACGATCGGGAACGACGGCAAGGGCGGGCTCGTGAACAAGTCGTTCAACGAGCCGATCCTCAAGAACCACGGCGATGCCTACGTCCAGAACTGCGCGATGAAGTGAGGCGGGGCGGCCCTCACCTCGAAGCGCGGTGCTGATCCTCGAACAGGCGCTCAACGGCCTGCAGTTCGGGCTGATGCTGTTCCTGCTCGCGGCGGGGCTGACGCTGGTGTTCGGCGTCATGGACATGATCAACCTGGCGCACGGCTCGCTCTACATGGTCGGCGCCTTCCTGGCGGCCTGGCTGGTCGCGCTCACCGGCTCGTTCCTGCTCGGCATCGTCGGCGCCGTCGTGCTCACGGCCGGGTTCGGCATGGCGCTGGAGGTCGTGCTGCTGCGAACGCTCTACGCCCGCGACCACCTCTCGCAGGTGCTGGCCACCTTCGCGCTCATCCTCATCCTCAACGACGGCGTGAAGATGATTTTCGGCAACGACCTGCCGCTGTCGGCACCGGCCGCGCTTGCCGGCCCGGTCGAGCTGCTGCCGGGGCTCGTGTACCCGGCCTACCGGCTTCTGATCCTCGGCGTCAGCCTGATCCTCGCGCTGCTGCTCTGGCTGCTGGTGCAGAAGACGAGGATGGGCGCCCTGGTCCGGGCCGGTGCCTCGAACCGGACCATGGCAACGGCCCTCGGCGTCGACATCACCCGCCTCTTCACCTTCGTGTTCGGCATCGGCGCGGCGCTCTGCGCCGTTGCCGGGGCGCTGCTCGGGCCGCTGCTCGCGGTGCAGGTCGGCATGGGCGAGAACATCCTGATCCTGGCCTTCGTCGTCATCGTCATCGGCGGCATCGGCTCGATCCGCGGCGCGCTCGTCGGTGCGATCCTCGTGGGCGCGATCGACACCCTCGGAAGGACGCTGCTGCAGCATCTCTTCCGCGAATTCCTGCCGCCGCAGTGGGCGAGCGCGGCCGGGCCGGCGGTGGCGTCGGTGGCGGTGTACGTATTCATGGCGGTGGTGCTGGCGGTGAAGCCGCAAGGGCTGTTTCCGGCTCGCGGGTGAGGGTGGCGACGATGACATCCTTCGCTGCGCTCAGGATGACGCGGACCCCCTTGTCATGCTGAGCGAAGCGAAGCATCCCGGCCTCGCCCGATCGGCCGCACTCCTCTTGGCCGTTGCCTTCGCGCTCGCCCTGCCCTTCCTCCTGCGCGCCCTCGGCTTCGATTTCTATCTCAGCCTGGCCAGCCGCATCGTCGTCTACGCGATCGCCGCGACCAGCCTCAACCTCGTGCTCGGCTACGGCGGCATGGTCTCGTTCGGCCATGCCGCCTTCGTCGGCCTCGGCGCCTACGTGACCGGAGTGATGATCAGCGAAGGCGTGCAGAGCGGCAGCGCCCATCTCGGCGCGGTCATGCTCGTCACCGCGCTCGCCGCGCTCGCCATCGGCGCGATCTCGCTGCGCACGCGCGGTGTCTACTTCATCATGATCACGCTGGCGTTCGCGCAGATGCTGTTCTATCTCGCCAACTCGGTGAAGGGCTACGGCGGCGACGAGGGCCTCAACGTCCGCGCCCGCTCGCTGTTCTCGCTCGGTGGCTGGGTCCTGGACCTCAAGAACCCGCTCGCGCTCTACTACGTCGCTCTCGGAGTGCTCGCGGCCTCGCTCTTCGCGCTCGCCCGCTTCGTGCCCTCGCGCCTCGGCCGCGCCATGCTCGCCATCCGCGACGACGACGTGCGCGCCGAAGCGATCGGATTTTCGACCTATCGCTACAAGCTCGTCGTCTTCGTCGCCGCCGGCGTGCTCGGCGGCATCGCCGGCGCGCTGAGCGTGAACCTGCAGGGCTACGTGAGCCCGAACGTGCTGCACTGGACGCAGTCGGGCACGCTGATGGTGATGGTCATCCTCGGCGGCGTCGCCACCGTGTGGGGCGGCGTCGCCGGCGCCGCGGTCCTGCTGTTGCTGCAGGAAGTGCTCGGCTCGTGGACGGAGCACGGCGAGTTTTGGACCGGCTGGGTGCTGCTCGCGGTGGTTCTGTTCGCGCGCCGCGGCCTCGTCGGCATCGCCTTGGCGAAGCGCTCGGGAGCGGCGGCGTGACCGAGCTGCCGCTGCTCGCCGCGCGCGGCCTCGTCAAGCGCTTCGGTGGCCTCGTCGCCACCGACCACGTCGACCTCGTCGTCGCCCACGGCGAGATCCACGCCCTGATCGGGCCGAACGGCGCCGGCAAGACGACGCTCGTCGCCCAGCTCGGCGGCCAGCTCGCCTGCGACGAAGGCCGCATCGTGTTCGCCGGCAACGACATCACGCGCATGCCCACACACCTGCGCGCCCGTCGCGGCCTGGTGCGCTCGTTCCAGATCACGCGCCTGTTCGCGAGCGCGAGCGTGCTCGAGAACGTCGCCCTCGCGGTCCAGGCCGCCGGCGGCAGCAGCCTCGGTGCCTGGCGACCCGTTCGACGCGAGCGTGGGTTGTTCGACGCGGCGCGCGCGTTGCTCGACGACGTCGGCCTCGCGGCACAGGCCGAGCTCGCCATCGGCGCGCTCCCGCACGGTCAGCGCCGCGCCCTCGAGGTCGCGATGACGCTGGCCGGCGAACCCGCCCTGGTGATGCTCGACGAGCCGATGGCCGGGATGGGCCACGAGGAGTCGGCGCGCATGGAGCAGCTCATCGCCGGCCTGCGCGGCCGCTGCACGGTGCTCCTCATCGAGCACGACGTCGACGCCGTGTTCCGCCTCGCCGACCGCGTCTCGGTGCTGGTCGAGGGCCGCATCGTCGCGACCGGGCCGCCGGCGGCAGTGCGCGCCGACCCCCAGGTGATCGCGGCCTATCTCGGCGATGCCACCGAGGCCGCCGAGGCGGCGCCGGCATGAGCGATCGCGCGGCCGCGCCGTTGCTTGACGTCCGCCGCTTGCACGCCGGCTACGGCGCCAGTGAAGTGCTGTTCGGCATCGACCTCGCGATCGGTGCCGGCGAGATCGTCGGCGTGCTCGGCCGCAACGGCATGGGCAAGACGACGCTCGTGCGATCGATCATGGGCCTCGTGCGGCCGAGCGCGGGCGAGGTCTCGTTCGCCGGCCGCTCGCTCGCCGGCATGGCGCCGAGCCGGATCGCACGTGCCGGCATCGGCCTCGTGCCCGAAGGTCGCCAGGTGTTCGCCAACCTGAGCGTCGACGAGCACCTGAGCGCGTTCCGCCGCCCGCCGGTCGACGGCAGCGCAGGGTGGACAGCCGAGCGGGCCTTCGCGCTGTTTCCGTGCCTAGCAGCGCGGCGCCGCCACATGGGCAACCAGCTCTCGGGCGGCGAACAGCAGATGCTCGCCATCGCGCGCGCTCTCGTCACCAACCCGGCGCTGCTCATCCTCGACGAAGCCACCGAGGGCCTGGCGCCGCTGGTGCGCGAGGAGATCTGGCGCGCGCTCGGCGAGCTGCGTCGCGCTGGCCACGCGATGCTGGTGATCGACAAGTACGTGCAGCGCCTCGTCGAAGTGGCCGACCGCAACGTCATCGTCGAAAAGGGGCGCGTCGCCTGGCACGGCACGTCGGCGGAGCTGGCCGCGGACCGTGGCATCTGGCATCGACTGCTCGGCGTCTGAGGCGGCCGGAGCGCACCGCCGCGCGCCTCGCAGTCGCGCGCTTCGATACCCCGTGCTCGTCGCTTGATGGGCCGATCGCGATCGACGAGGCTGCGGTCGCGGCATGTGCCGCACCACCCGAGCGAAGCAATGAACGACTCCCCGTTTTACGAAACCGTGGCAAGACATTCACGACTGGCCGCAGTGGCCGGTGCAGCCCTCGCCCTCGCCGCCTGCTACTGGATCCCGGTCGACCCGCGCACCGGCCAGCCCTACCCGACCGCCGTGCGCGACGGCAGCTATGCACCCGCCCCGTCGGCCGCGGCGATCCCGCTGCCGGCACCGCAGCCGACGCTGCCGACCCAGTTCAGCGTGCGCCTCTACCCGCTCAACGCGCAGGCCAACACCGCCGGCCTGCTGTCGGCCCAGGTCGTCGACAACAATGCCGGCCACGGCAGCTTCAGCGTGCCTTATCTCGGTGACCTGCTGCAGGGCGAATCGACGCGCGTCGACAGCAGCTATGCCGCCTTCGGCACGATCTACCAGCAGGTCCTCGGGCCGAGCCCGCGCAGCTTCACCGGCCGGCGCGGCATCGCCAACGCGCATGGTTCGCGCGGCGTCAACGCGCAATGCGAATACGTGCTGACAGGGCCGAGCGCAGGCACTGGCGTGTGCCGCTTCTCCGACGGCGCCAACTATCAGATGCACTTCGGCGGCTGACACCGCGCGGCGCGACTACCGCGGGTCGTGGCGGCGGCGCACCGTCGCGATCGCGGCGTCGTAGGCGGCAGCGCCATCGTCGAGGCTGCTGACCGTCATCTCGAGGTCTTCGAGCAGGCCGTTCTTCAGGCCGTAGACCCAGCCGTGGACGCTGAGTTTCTGGCCACGCTGCCAGGCATCCTGCACGACGGTGGTCTGGCAGACGTTCATCGCCTGCTCGACGACGTTGAGCTCGCAGAGCGCATCGACGCGTCGTGCCGGCGACAGCGTCTCGAGCCAGGCGCCGTGGCGATTGCGAACGTCCTGCACATGGCGGATCCAGTTGTCGGCGAGGCCGACGCGGCGGTTCTCGAGCGCGGTGACGACGCCGCCGCAGTTGGAATGACCGACCACGATGATGTGCCGAACCGCGAGCACGTCGGTCGCGAACTGCAGCACCGACAGGCAGTTGAGGTCGGAGTGGACAACGACATTGCCGACGTTGCGATGCACAAAAAGCTCGCCCGGCGCCAGGTCGACGAGCTCGTTGGCCGGCACGCGGCTGTCGGAGCAGCCGATCCACATGTACTTCGGACCCTGCTGCTGCAGGAGGCCGGTGAAGAAGCCGGGCCGGTCGGCCTCCATCTTGGCCGCCCAGCGGCGGTTGCTTTCGAGCAGTTCATGCAGAGGCATGACCGATTATTGCCGCGCCTCGCCGCGGCGATAGACCAGCAGGCGACCTTTGTAGGCGGGCGAGCGGCCGGCGGCGGCGCGGTCGAGGCGCTCCTCGTGCAGGTCGAAGCCGTGCTCCGTCATGCGGCGGTTGAAGGCGGCGCGGTTGCCGCGGTCGGGGTCGACGATCCAGATCTCGGCACGGGCTTCGGCGTGTTCGTCGATGAAGCGGGCGAGGCTGCCGTCGGCGTCGCGCTCGTAGAGCACGTCGCTGCCGATGACGAGGTCGAAACGACCTTCGACCGATGGCGCGGCGCCGTCGACCGCGGGCACGGCGGAATCCGGCGCGCCGCCCCAATGGCCGTGCCGGTACTTCATCGGCGGCAGGCCATTCAATTGCAGGTTTCCGAACAGGAAGGTTTCGGCGAGCGGGTGGCAGTCGCTGGCGGTGATGTCGTCGCCGCGACGATGGCCGGCGATGCTCGCGAGCGCGAGGCCGCAGCCGATCTCAAGGATGCGCTCGCCGGCGCGTCGTGGCCGCGCCAGCAGAAGCGCCGCGAGCTCGGCGCCCGAGGGCCACGGCAGGCCGAACAGTGGCCAGGCCGCCGACGAGATGCCGAGCCGTTCGGCCCGGCCCAGCGGATCGGAAAACTGCTGGCGGTCGAGCAGCGAGCAGATGACGAGATCGTCGGCGCCCGCGATCTCGATGCTCTGCTGCTTGGTGAGGTAGCCGGGCATCGGGACTTGAGTATGCGCCTTGCCAAGGGGTGCCATGCACAGTCGCTTTGTTCGCGTTCGCGGTGCCCGCGAGCACAACCTGAAGAACGTCGACGTCGACATTCCGCGCGACGCGCTCGTCGTCTTCACCGGCGTTTCCGGCTCGGGAAAATCGTCGCTGGCGTTCGGCACGCTGTACGCGGAAGCGCAACGCCGCTACTTCGAGTCGGTGGCGCCGTACGCGCGCCGGCTGATCGACCAGGTCGGCGTTCCCGACATCGACTCGATCGACGGCCTGCCGCCCGCCGTCGCCCTGCAGCAGCAGCGCGGCACGCCGGGTGTGCGCTCCTCGGTCGGCAGCGTCACGACGCTGTCGAGTCTGCTGCGGATGCTCTATTCGCGCGCCGGCACGTACCCGAAGGAGCAGCCGATGCTCTACGCCGAAGACTTCTCGCCGAACACCCCGCAAGGCGCCTGCCCGCGCTGCCACGGTCTCGGCCGCGTCTACGAAGTGACGGCGAAGTCGATGGTGCCCGACGACTCGCTGAGCATTCGCGAGCGCGCCATCGCCGCCTGGCCGCCGGCCTGGCACGGCCAGAACCTGCGCGACATCCTGGTCTCGCTCGGCCACGACGTCGACACGCCGTGGCGCGATCTGCCGAAGAACGCCCGCGACTGGATCCTGTTCACCGAAGAGCAGCCGACGGCGCCCGTCTACGCCGGCTTCTCGCCTGCGGAAACGCGCGCCGCCCTGCGCCGCAAGATGGAGCCGAGCTACCAGGGCACCTTCACCGGCGCCCGCCGCTACGTGCTCCACACCTTCGCGACGACGACCAGCCCGCTCATGAAGAAGCGCGTCGCCCGCTTCATGGTCGGCAGCCTCTGCCCGCTCTGCGACGGCAAGCGATTGAAGCGCGAGGCGCTCTCGGTCACCTTCGCCGGCCACGACATCGGCGGCCTGGCCCAGATGCCGCTCGACCGCCTGGCGGAGGTACTGCGGCCGGCCGCCGAAGGCCGCTTCGATTCGGCTGTCATCCTGAGCGAAGCAAAGAATCTCAAGTCCGCAAAACGCCGGGACTCTTCGCCCGCGGCCAAGGCTGGCAAAGGTCGCCGCTCGGCGCATGCCGACGCGCCCGACGTGCGCCGCACACCGAACCTCTCCGAAGAAAAACGCATCGCCGCACAACGCATCGCCGCCGACTTGCGCGCTCGCGTCGCCACGCTGCAGGAACTCGGCCTCGGCTATCTCTCGCTCGGTCGCGCCACGCCGACACTCTCGCCCGGCGAACTGCAGCGGCTGCGGCTGGCGACGCAGATCCGCTCCAACCTGTTCGGCGTCGTCTACGTGCTCGACGAGCCGACCGCCGGCCTGCACCCGGCCGACGGCGAAGCACTGCTGCGCGCACTCGACCGGCTCAAGCGCTCGGGCAACTCGCTTTTCGTCGTCGAGCACGACCTCGACGTGATGCGTCGCGCCGACTGGCTCGTCGATGTCGGCCCCGACGCCGGCGAGCGCGGCGGCGAGATCCTCTACAGCGGCCCGCCGGAGGGCTTGCGCCAGGTCGCCGCTTCGCACACCGCTCGCTACCTGTTCGCCGAGCGCGCCGCCGCACCGCGAACACCGCGGACCGCGACCGGCTGGCTCGAGCTTCGCGGCGTCACCCGCAACAACCTGAACCGAGTCGACGCCCGCATCCCGCTCGGCGCCTTCACCGCCGTGACCGGCGTGTCCGGTTCGGGCAAGTCGAGCCTCGTCAGCCAGGCGCTGGTCGAACTCGTCTGCCGCCACCTCGGCCACGAGCCGGCGACCGAGGCCGACGACGAGGTCTCGCTCGAGCCGACGCTGACCGACGAGACCGGCGGCCACATCAGCGCCGGCATGGACGGCATCGACCGGCTGGTGCGCGTCGACCAAAAGCCGATCGGTCGCACGCCGCGCTCCAACCTGGCGACCTACACCGGCCTCTTCGACCACGTGCGCAAGCTGTTCGCGGCGACACCGGCGGCGCGCGCTCGCCGCTACGACGCCGGCCGCTTCTCCTTCAACGTCGCCAGGGGCCGCTGCGAGACCTGCGAGGGCGAAGGCTTCGTCAGCGTCGAGCTGCTCTTCATGCCGAGCGTGTATGCGCCCTGCCCGACCTGCCATGGCGCCCGCTACAACGAGGCGACGCTGAAGGTCGCCTGGCAGGGCCGCAGCATCGCCGAGGTGCTCGGCCTGACGGTCGACGAGGCCTGCGACTTCTTTGCCGGCGAAAGCAGCGTCGCCCGGCCGCTCCTCCTGCTGCAGCAGATCGGTCTCGGCTACCTGCGCCTCGGCCAGCCGGCGACCGAGCTCTCGGGCGGCGAAGCGCAGCGCATCAAGCTCGCCACCGAGTTGCAGCGGGCGCAGCGCGGCCGCACCCTCTATGTGCTCGACGAGCCGACCACCGGACTGCACCCGCGCGACATCGATCGCCTGATGGTGCAGTTGCAGGGCCTCGTCGATGCCGGCAACACCGTGGTCGTGGTCGAGCACGAGATGCGCGTGATCGCTGCCAGCGACTGGGTCATCGACGTCGGCCCCGGCGCCGGTGACGCGGGCGGCCGCATCGTCGCGGCGGGGCCGCCGGGCGAGGTTGCGGTCGCTGGCGAGGGCCGAACCGCGCCCTATTTGCGCAGCTTCATGGCCTGAAGGCCGAGCCGGCGCTTGCCCTGTTCGGTACCATGCCGGTCGACCGGAAGACGATGGCCGCGCAGCTCGCCCGGCCGGCTTGCCTAGCGAACCGCATGAATTCCGAGGACGACGACCGCACTGTCATTCGACCCCGCAGCGCCCGCACCGACGTGCCCGCGCTGCCGTCGGCAGAAGCGTCTGCGACTGCCGATCAGCCGACGCTCGTGCAGACGACGCCGCCGGCACCGACGACCGTGGCGCTGACGAGTGCGCCGACCCAAGCGCCGACGACGGGCGCCCCGACCGCCACCGTTCAGGCCTCGCACGCGATCACCCTGCCGGCCGGCACCCGGCTCGGCGAGTTCGAGGTCACGTCGACGATCGGCGAAGGCGGCTTCGGCATCGTCTACCTCGCATGGGACCACTCGCTCGACCGCAAGGTCGCGCTCAAGGAGTACATGCCGTCGTCGATCGCGTTTCGCGCCGGCCAGTCCGAGATCCGGGTCCGCTCCGAGCGCCACCAGGAAACCTTCGACGCAGGCATGAAGAGCTTCATCAACGAAGCCAAGCTGCTCGCCCAGTTCGACCATCCGTCGCTGCTCAAGGTCTATCGCTTCTGGGAGGCCAATCACACCGCCTACATGGTGATGCCCTTCCTCGAAGGCGCGACCGTGCGCGACACGGTCCGGGCCATGCCGAGCCCGCCCGACGAGGCCTGGATCGTCGGCCTGCTGCAGCCGGTGTGCGATGCGCTCGCGATGCTGCACGCGGTGCAGGTCTATCACCGCGATATCGCGCCCGACAACATCCTGCTGCTCGCCGAGACCGGCCGGCCGCTGCTGCTCGACTTCGGCGCGGCGCGCCGCGTCATCGGCGACATGACGCAGGCGCTGACGGCGATCCTCAAGCCCGGCTATGCGCCGGTCGAGCAGTACGCCGACATGCCCGGCCTGAAGCAGGGACCGTGGACCGACGTCTATGCGCTCGCCGCCGTTGCTCACTGGATGATCCTCGGCAAGACGCCGTCGCCCTCGGTCGGCCGGCTGTTCGACGACGCCTACGTGCCGCTCGCGCAAAGTGCCGCTGGCCGCTACAGCGATGCCTTCCTGCAGGCGATCGACCGCGGCCTGGCGGTGATGCCTGACAAGCGCACGCAGTCGGTCGAGGCGTTTCGCGCCGACCTCGTCGGCGCACCGGTGCCGGCGCTGTCTCTATCGACAGCAACGTCGACGTCGGCGATGACGACTCGAACGATGGCGGTGCCGACGACGCAGACTCGTCACGACGCGACGACGCAGCCGACGCCGACGATGGCCACGGCGACGACCGAACCGGGGGTCGCCGTCTCGGCCGCACCGTCGACGATGTCGTCGCGCAACAGGATCCTGTTGGCGGCGGCCACCTTCGCCGTCGTCGCCGCGTTCGCAGCGGCGATGCTGTGGCCGCGCTCGGCCCGCCCGCCCACGACGACGACGGTACCCGCGACGACGCCGGCCACGACGCCCGCGGCGACATCGCCTCCGCCGGAATTGCCCGCAAGGGCACCCGCCGCCGTCGAGCCGCCACCCGCTGCCGCAGCGCCTTCGGCAGCGACAGTGACCGAGACGCCCGCACAGGTCGCCTTGCCGCCGAGGGTCGCGCCGGCGACGACACCGGCTTCGACACCGGCTTCGTTGTCGATACAGTTTGCGAAGCCGCCGCGGCCCCGCCCCGAACCCAAGGCCGAGCCGCGCAACGCCGAGGCCCCTGCCGCCGCCAACGACAACCGCGACGAATGCGCGCGGCTGTTCCAGCGCTTGTCAATCGGTGATACCGACCAGTCCCTGATCGATCGCATCCGGACTTTGCGATGCAGATGACCCGTTTCCCCTGAGTTGGGGTTGACGCACGGCGCACGGCCGCCGACCATCCCCCGCCTGCCGCTTTTCGAGGAGTGAGAGAGAGATGATCCCGGCCCCCTTCGCCATGCGCCAGCGCGCGTTCGCGCTCCTCACCTGTCTCGGCTCCGTGGCCGCCCTGTCGTCTTGCGGAGGCGGCGGTGGCGCCACAGGCAGCCCGGCAGCGAGCGGCAGCGACAAGACCTACCTCAGCGTCGCCGCGACCGACGCCGACGGCGATGCCCTCGGCTATCAATGGCGCGTCACCGGCGGCAGCGTCGAGAACCGCAACGCCAGCCAGACCGTCTGGACGATGCCGGCTGGCCCTGGCATCCACTTCGCCTACGTGACCATCTCCGACGGCAAGGGCGGCTGGACCGAGCAGCAATACGCCGTCTCCACCGACACGCTCGGCAACGACGCGTCTGCACCGGCGCCGATCACCCGCGCCGCTCCCGCCGTGGTCGATACCGACGGCACCACCAGCCGCCTGCGCATCACCTCGCCCGACGACACGCGCTTCAAGCCGGAGGCCGGCGGCGCCGTCGCAAAGCGCACGGTATATCTGCCCGACGTGCAGGTTCAGGTCGTCGACACCGCGACCGGAGCCGTGGTGTTCGCCGGCGCCACCAATCTCAACGGCGATCTCGACCTGCCCAAGCTCGGCAGCGGCCGCACCTTCGACATCCGCTGCGCGGCCGACAACGGTGCGCCGATGGTGAGCTGCGGCGGCTTCACGTCGAGCAACGAGGCGCAGGTGCGCGGCGTCGTGCCGGCACTCACGAGCGCGCAGAACCTGCGCCTGTTCGGCCACGTCGCCCTGGCTGACGGCAGCGTCTGCGGCCACGAGAACGCCTTCTTCGCCATCGCCAGCGCGGCCACCGTGCAGCTGCGCCTGGCCGACGGCACGGCCGTCGGAGCGCCGCATCGAGTCAATCGCTTTGGCGACTACCAGATCAGCGCGGCGGTGCCGGTGCGGGCCGCATTGCGGCTCGCGGTGCAGTGCGAAGGCTACTCGGCCACGCTCGACGTGCCGACCTCGACCGCGGCCGCCGGCTACGTCGCCAGCGCACCGATCGAGCTCTCGTACGCCATCGCCAACAGCGGCCCGCAAGTCGTGAAGATGGTCGCCAACGGCTCCGACGGCAACGTCCGTGGCCACATGATCACGCCGGGTCAGGGCAGCGGGTCGGCGTCGTTCGCCGGGGCCGACCACTACCTCACCTACAAGGGCGCCGACACCCGGCTGAGCGCCTGCCTCTACTACCGCGCGCTCGGTGCGGTGGCCGACTGCGACGCGCAAGGCAACCCGGTACAGCCGATCTCGTTCGACGACTGGAAGCGAAGCAACGGCTTCGGCAGCGCCGCCGATGTGCATGCCGACTACATCAACCAGCACGACCTCAACCTGGTCCGCCGCATGACGGCCACCCGCAACGCACAAGGCGGCATCGCCTTCTACGTGTGCAACGCGCCCGGCCCCGACAAGCAGTCGCAGAAGGAGGTCGACCAAGTCCTCCACGACGCCATCGACAGCAAGAACCTGGTCGCCTGCGTGGCCATGGAATACACGCCGGTCACCGGCGCCAACGGCGGCCAGCCGTTCACCAAGTTCTTCACCTTCGGGCCGTCGGGCAACCTGCTGCTGTCGATCAACCTCGACGGTCGCGGCGAGAAGTACATGCCCGGCTCGTGCGTCGCCTGCCACGGCGGCACGACCTACAACGGCCGCTTTCCCGAACAGCAGACGGCGTCGCCCTTCCTCGGTGCCCGCTTCCTGCCGTTCGACACCGGCAACTACCTGTTCGGGTCGGACGCGTCGCTGTCCGAAGCGGCGCAGAGCGAGGCTTTCTGGAAACTCAACGACCTTGTCAAGGCCACCGAGCTGTCGCCGACCTCGGCGACCAGCCAGCTGATCCAGGGCTGGTACCAGGCCGGCCACGTTCTCGACAAGGCCTACGTAGCGCCGGCATGGCAGGCCCTCGAGAACGTGCCGGCCACGCAGGGCGCGGCGCGCTTCTACCGCGACGTGATCGGCATCTCGTGCCGCACCTGCCACGTGTCCCTGGGCGCAAAGTTCGACTGGGAAAGCATCGTCCTGACGCCGGCACGGGCGAGCACGCAGTTCTGCGGCGGCACGTCCGAGCTCGCGCTCAACGCGTCGATGCCGAACGCGCTCATCTCGTACGACCGGCTCTACGACCGCATTCGCAGCGATGCGGCGCTGGCGGCGCTCGTCAACCAGTATCTCGGCTGCACGAGCCCGAAGCCCGACCCCGCCTATGCCAAGCGTTGACGCGTCGCGTGCCGACCTCGCGTTTCTTTGCGCACCTTTCTCCAGGAGCCGCCGCATGAACAGCCGCCGAGTTCACCGCCCTTCGTCCGCTGCAGGTGCCATCGTTGCGGCCCTCGTCCTCGCGGCCTGCAGCACGGCGGCGTCGCCGCCCGCCACCACCGCCACCACCAACACCACGACCGCCATGGCGGCGCCGGCCGCGACCGCCCCCGCCGCTCCGGCAGCGCCTTCGCGCAGCACCGCCTCGCCTGGCCCGGCGACGGCGCAGACCGAGTTCATCGCTCCGGCGCCGATCCGCTTCGAAGACGCCGTCACGCGCGCCGGTCGGCAGCTCTTCCGCGACGCCCAGGCCACTCTCGGCACCGAGCCGCGCCTGCTCGTCGTCGACCCGCTGATCGACGCCAACACCGGCGGCCAGACCGTCAGTACCGAGAAGATGGGCGAGAACCTCGAGGCACTCGCCAAGAAGGACTTCCGCTCCTACGCGGTGACGCCGCTGACGCGCAACACGCTGGCGACCAAGCCGCTGCTGCTGATCGGCACGCTGACGCCGGTCAACGTCGAGCGCAGCATCGACACCCAGCCCGATGCCTTCCGCGTCTGGCTGACGCTGATCGACCTGCGCACCGGCAAGGTCGTCGCCAAGGCGCTCGACCGCGCGACCATGGACTCGGTCAATCCGGAGCCGCTGCCGTTCTATCGCGACAGCCCGACCTGGCACAAAGACAAGACGGTGATGGGCTACATCAATTCGTGCCAGCTGAACACGAAGATCGGCGACCCTGCCGACGCCGATTACCTGTCCCGCCTGCCGGCCGCAGCCGTGATCAACGAGGCCACCCTCGCCTACGACGACGGCAAGGTGCCGGTCGCCAACAAGCTGTATCGCGAAGCCCAGCCGATCGCCGACCCCGGCGATCTGCGGGTGCTGAACGGCCTCTACATCACGAGCTGGCAGCTCGGCCAGAAGGAGCAGGCGCGTGACGCCTTCGGCAAGATCGTCGCCTCCGGGCTCGAGCTGAAGCGGCTGCCGGTCAAGCTGCTGTTTCAGCCAGGCGGTACCGGCTTCAACGCCGCCGGTGACCTGCCGCAGCAATACAAGATCTGGATCTCGACGCTCGCCGTCGAGGCCGGCAAGGCCGACTCGTGCGTGCGCATCGTCGGCCACACCAGCCGCAGCGGCAACGCCCGCGCCAACGAGGCGCTGTCGCGGCGCCGCGCCGAAACCATCCAGAAAATGCTCGAGCGCGACAACCGCTCGCTGGCGTCGAAGCTCACGGCCAGCGGCGTCGGCTCGAAGGAGGCGCTCGTCGGCATCGGCTCCGACGACCAGCGCGACGCCATCGATCGACGGGTCGAGTTCCGCGTCGTCGACTGCGTGTGATCGAACATCAGCCCGCAGCCGGCAGGCGCCGGCGAGCGGGCGCCTGGGCGCCCCGAGGCGCCCGCGAGGAAGGGAGTCGATGATGAGTGACTGGAACCGGATGATCCGGCGCTGTCTGGCCTGCTTGGCGTTCGCGGTCTTCGGCCTGGGTGCCATCTCGGCCCACGCCAACACGTATGGCGACAGCTGCGCTGGCTGTCACGCCACCGCCGTCACGGCGCCACCGAGCCCGCCCAACATGCCGTCGCAGAACGCCACGTACGGCAAGATCATGGCGCAGACCACCGGTTTCGATCATTTCACCGACACCTGCATCAATGCGTCGCCGCAGTACGACTGCGTGCTGCGCCGCAAGATGAAGGGCATCGATGCGGTCGGAACGGTCGTCAACCCGACCGCCCAGGCGAATATGTCGGGGCTGGCGGCGACGTTTTCCAATGCGGAAATGGAAGCCGTTCGTCTCTACCTGCTCAAGGCTCGCGACCTGGTCACGGGCAGCCCGTCGAGCGCATTCAGCTTTCCCGCCACGCTGACAACGGCTAACTCGTCGATCGGCTCGACCGTGCAGATCGACAACTGGCGCGGCGCTGCGACCGGCTTCAACTACACGACCACCGGAGCGAACGCGGGCGACTTCACCGTCACGGCGGGTGCGACGGGAAGCTGCGCAGCAACGGCGTCCTGGCTCACGGCCAACACCTGCAACCCGAGCGTCACGGTGCGCTTTTCACCGAGCGCGGGCGGCTCGCGCACGGCCACGCTGAACCTCAACTTCACGGCCGGCGCCGGCGACCCGGTCCCCTTCAGCCGCACCTTTTCGCTGAACGGCACTGGCGTGGTTCCGGCGCCGGGCTTCAGCATGAGCGCCACGACCCTGACGTTCTCGGCCAAGCTCGGCGCCTCGGCCAACGGTTCGGTGACGATCACCAACCCCGGCGGCGCGACGGCGAATCTCGTGCTGGGCGCGCTCTCCTATTCGTCGGCCCGCTACGTGCGCGCCCTGTCAAGCACCTGCAGCACCGGCACGTCGCTCGCACCGGGCGGCAGTTGCGTGCTCACGACCACCTTCAGCCCCAACGCAGCGGGCGCACAGAACGGCACGCTCTCGATCGCCCACAACGCCGCCGGCTCACCCGCCACGGTGACGCTCAACGGCACCGGCACGCAGGCGCTCATCAACCCGATCGCGTCGACGCTGGCATTCGGTTCGGTGCAGCTGGGCGTTCCGAAGCCACTCGGCCAGGCGGTGGCGAACACAGGCGACGCGAGCCTGGTCTTCAGCGTCGATCCCTCGGCCGCCGCCGCGCTCACCGGCGCCGGCGGGACCGACTACGTCGTCAGCGGCAACTGCCAGGCCGCGACGCCGCTCGCAGTCGGCGCGACGTGCAACCTCGTCGTCACCTTCACGCCTTCGGCTCTCGGCAGCCGGCCTGCGACGCTGACCATCAGCTCCGACGCGACCAACGGACCGCTCGTCATCGGTCTGTCCGGAACCGGCGTAGCCCTGCCTGAGCCCGTCGTCACCTTCCCAGCGACCGACTTTCCCGACACCGTGATCGGCGAGACCTCCGTGGCAACACGCTCGATCACGATCCGCAACGATCGCACCCGCGACATCGGCTACACCGTGGCCGCCGCCACCGACTTCACGATCGCGAGCGAAAGCTGCCCGACCCGCGTCGTCACGGGTGGCGGCACCACCTGCACGATTTTTGTCCGCTTCGCGCCGACGCTCGGCGCTGGCGAGGGTCGGCGCCAGGGCACCTTTGCACTGACGTTCACCGGCACGTCGGGCGACGCGGCTCCGGGGTCGGTGAGCGGCGTCGTCGCCGGCACCGCACTGCTGCCGCTCAACCAGTCGGCCTTCGTGCTCGACGCTTCGGCGGTGGTCGGAACATCGAGCACCGTCTCGCTGCTGCTCACGAACCGATCGATCACGAGCCTCACGCTGTCGACCGTCGTCTTCGCCGGCACCACGCCGGCCGACTTCGCGCGCGACCCGGCGAGCACCTGTGCGGCCGGCGGCGCGATCGGGCCCAGCGCCAGCTGCACACTGACAATCCGCTTCACCCCCGGTGCAGCAGGCACGCGCAACGCGTCGCTCACCGTGACCCACACGGCGCCCGGCAGCCCGGTCGTCCTGCAGCTTCACGGCACGGCGACGCCGGCGCCGCAAGGCCGGATCTCGCTCAGCGCTGCATTGCTCACGTACGCGGACACGCAGCTCGGCGCCAGCTCGCCGCAGAGCGTGACGGTCGTCAACACCGGCGATCTCGCGCTCGACTTCAGCGTCTTCACGGTCGGCGGCTCGGCCGCAGCCGAGTTCACGCGCGGTGGCACTTGTGCGGTCGGCACGCCGCTCGCGATCGGCGCCAGCTGCGTGGTGACGATGACGTTCTCGCCCACGGCCCTCGGCTTGCGCACTGCCTCGCTCACGATCGCCTCCAACGCGAGCAACGGCACCGCCGTGTTGGCACTGAGCGGCAACGGCGTGCCGGTTCCGGCACCCGTGGCCACGCTCGTACCCGGAACGCTCGACTTCGGCAACCAGACGACGGGCGGGCTCTACCCGACCCGGCAGGTCCGCCTGAGCAACAACGGCACGGCCGACCTCGCGATCACCGGCTTCGCCATCAGCGGTGCCGGCTTCACGGGTGTCTCGAGCGCGTGCCCGGCCGTGCTCGTGCCGGCGGCCAGCTGCGCCATCGACGTCAGCTTCGTCGCCACGGCGGCCACCGCCTACAGCGGCGCCGTCACCGTCACCAGCAACGCCGCCGGCTCGCCGACCACGGCCGCGCTGAGAGGCACCGGCGTCGCCGCGGCCTTGCCGGTGCTGGTGTTCGCCCCGGCGGCGACGAGCCTCGACTTCGGCAACGTCTCGGCCGGCTCGGTCTCTGCGCTGCAGACGGTCACCGTGCAGAACCAGGGCCCGGGCGGCGTCACCCTCACCGTGCTCAATGCGATCGGGACCGGCGCGTCGTCGTTCTCGGTGGTCGGCGGCACCTGCGCGCTGGGCGCGCCGCTGTTCCAGGGCAACGGCTGCACGGTCGATATTCGCTTTGCGCCGGGGTCGGCCGGCCCCAAGACCGCGACCGTGCAGATCGCCTCGACGGGAAGTTTCCCGCCGGTGCTCACGCTGACCGGCGTCGGCCTCGCCGGGCCGAACCCGAGTCTGGCGCTGTCGGTCACCGCACTGGCCTTCGACAAGACGCGGGTCGGCTCGCAGTCGCTGCCGGCTACGGTGCGGCTCACGAGCTCGGGCTCGGGCGTCGTCTCCGTGAGCGCCATGGCGGTGTCGGGCGCTTATTCGATCCAGAGCACGACCTGCCCGGCGATGCCGTTCACGTTGCCGGCCGGCAGCGAGTGCACTGTCTCGGTGAGCTTCGTGCCGACGGCCGAGGGTGCCAGCACCGGCACCCTGCGCGTGACCAGCGACGCGGCGCCGGCACTGCGCGACGTGGCGCTTAGCGGCAGCGCCGAGCAGCCGGTCGAGACGAGCAGTGGCGGCTGCACGATCGGCGGCGACCCGTCGGCGCTCGATCCGCTGCTCTGGCTGCTGTTGGTGGCGGCAGCGGCCCTGCTGCTGCGTCGACGGCTGAAGAAAGGAGGCGCGCCATGATTGCCCACCTTGCCCGCAACCTGGCGGCGCTGCTCGCGCTGGTGGCCAGCTTCGCGGCGCACGCGCAGTTGGACTACGCCGCCTACGGCACGCTCGACCTCTCCTACGGCCGCTTCGAGAACAGCGGCTTCGAACATCGCTTTCGCGTCAACAGCAACTCGCTGTCGGCGAGCTTCATCGGCGTCAGCGCCAAGTACGGACTCGATGGCGGCTGGACACCCGGCATCAACCTCGAGACCTTTCTGCGCTTCCAGGACCTCTCCTACGGCCGCACCGACAACGACAAGGTGCTGTCGCGCAATGCCTTCGTCTCGCTGCAGAGCGAGTACGGTCTCCTTCGCGTCGGCCGTCTGCAGACCTATCTGTTCGAGACGTCGGCGCGCTTCAACGCGTTCGGCAACTCGACGGGCTTCTCGCCTGCCCTGAAGCAGATCTTCCTGAGCGGCAACCTCGAGAGCGTGCAGGGTGACTTCTACTGGGACCGCGCCGCCAGCTACAGCACGCCGCGCATCGAGGGCGTGCAGGGCAACTTTATGTACTCGCTCGGCAGCGGCCGCCAGCGCGGCGACCTCGCCGGCAGCAGCGTCGTGCTCTCGCGCGGCCTGTTCGCGGTGTCGCTGGCGGCGCAGCGCGTGCACGTGAACGACGGCATCGCCGATCCCACCGACGAGACCACGCTGCAGCTCGGCGCCACCTACAACTTCGGCTTCGCGAAGGTCTTCGGCCAGTACACGCACATCCGCGACCAGGGCCTCGACATTCGCAGCAAGCTCGCGACGGCCGGCGCCAGCGTACCGCTCGGACCGGGCAGCGTGCTCGCGCAGATCGCCCGCGCCACCTCGACCGGCCCGGCGGTCGACCGCCGCCACACGACGACGAGCCTGGGCTACGTCTACAACTACGACAGCGTTACCGATTTCTATCTGCTCGGCATGGACGACCGCGTTCGCAACCAGACCCGCGGCCTGTCGTATGCGACCGGGGTGCGCTACCAGTTCTGAGCGCGGTCCACTGGGCGACGACCCATGCTGCGCGAAGAACAAGCGCCTGTGTGATGTCGGACGCTGCTGCCCACGCGCTGACGCCTCAGTTCTTCTCGGCCAGTTGTTCCAGGATGGCCGGATTCTCGAGCGTCGACGTGTCCTGCGTGATCGCTTCGCCGTTCGCGACCGAGCGCAACAGCCGGCGCATGATCTTGCCGCTGCGCGTCTTCGGCAGGTTGTCACCGAAGCGGATGTCCTTGGGCTTGGCGATCGGCCCGATCTCCTTGGCGACCCAGTCGCGCAGCTCCTTGGCTATTCGCTTGGCCTCCTCACCGGTCGGCCGCGGCCGCTTCAGGACGACGAAGGCGCAGATCGCCTCGCCGGTGGTGTCGTCGGGCCGGCCGACGACCGCCGCCTCGGCGACCAGCGCCGTGTGCGCGACCAGAGCCGACTCGATCTCCATCGTGCCCATGCGGTGGCCGCTCACGTTGAGCACGTCGTCGATGCGGCCGGTGATGGTGAAGTAGCCGGTCTTCTCGTCGCGGATGGCGCCGTCGCCGGCGAGGTAGTAGCGGCCCTGGAACTCTTCCGGGTAGTAGCTCTTCGCGTAGCGATCGGGGTCGCCCCAGATCGTGCGGATCATGCCCGGCCACGGCTTCTTGATGACGAGGATGCCACCCTTGCCGTTCGGAACATCATGGCCTTGCTCATCGACGACAGCGGCGTCGATGCCGGGGAACGGCAGCGTGCACGAACCAGGCACGAGCGGCGTCGCGCCGGGCAGCGGCGTGATCACATGGCCGCCGGTCTCGGTTTGCCAGAAGGTGTCGACGATCGGGCAGCGGCCGCCGCCGACTTCGCGGTGGTACCACTCCCAAGCGGCCGGATTGATCGGCTCACCGACCGAGCCGAGGATGCGCAGGCTGGTGAGGTCGAAGCTCTTCGGATGGACCTTGTCGTTGCTCTCCGCCGTCTTGATGAGGGCCCGGATCGCCGTCGGCGCGGTGTAGAAGATCGAGACCTTGTGCTTCTGGATCGTCTGCCAGAAGCGGCCCGCGTCGGGGTAAGTAGGGACGCCTTCGAACACGACTTCGGTGCCGCCGAGCGCCAGCGGCCCGTAGGTGATGTAGGTGTGACCGGTGACCCAGCCGATGTCTGCCGTGCACCAGAAGACATCGTCGGGCTTGAGGTCGAAGGTCCACTTCGTCGTCAGCGCTGCCTGCAGCAGGTAGCCGCCGGTCGAGTGCTGAACGCCCTTCGGCTTGCCGGTCGAGCCGGAGGTGTAGAGCAAGAAGAGCGGATGCTCGGCGAGCACCCATTCCGGCTCGCAGGTTGACTGCTCCTTGTCCATCACCTCATGCAGCCACTTGTCGCGCGGAGCAGTGAACGCCACGTTGCCGGCGGTGCGGCGATAGACGAACACATCGCGCACGGCATGGCCCGGGCCGCTCAGCGCCTCGTCGACGATCGCCTTCAGCGGCAGCGCCTTGCCGCCGCGCAGCTGCTCGTCGGCGGTGATGACGAGCACCGCGCCGGTGTCGGCGATGCGGTCGCGCAGGCTCTGTGCGGAGAAGCCGCCGAACACCACCGAATGCGTGGCGCCGATGCGCGCGCACGCCTGCATCGCAACGACACCTTCGATCGACATCGGCATGTAGATGACGACACGGTCGCCCTTGATCAGGCCGCGCGCCTTCAGCGCATTGGCGAGATGGCAGGTCTTCGCCAGCAATTCGCTGTAGGTCACGCGGGTGACGGCACCGTCGTCGGCCTCGAAGACGATCGCCGTCTTGTCGCCGAGCCCGGCCTCGACGTTGCGGTCGAGGCAGTTGTAGGACGCGTTGAGCGTGCCGTCCTCGAACCACTTGAAGAAGGGCGGCGTGTCGGCGTTGAGCACCTTGTGAAACGGCGTGCGCCAGCTGATCAGCTCGCGCGCCTGGCGAGCCCAGAAGCCTTCGTAGTCGTGCGCTGCCTCGTCGCAGAGCTTTCGGTAAGCGTCCATGCCGGACACCCAGGCGTTGTCGACCACATTCTTCGGCGGCGGGTAGATGCGAGCTTCGGTGCGCATGGGCGATGTCTCCGGGTGGCTTCGTGATGCTCTTCCTTTTACACCATGCAAGAGCGACCGGATCGCGCTCAGCCCGCTCGCTGGCGCCGGCGGCGGGCAAGCAGCGTCAACGCGAACAACTGCCCGTGACGGCCTCGCCCGCTCAGTGACCGGCGCCGACGATCGGCGCCAGCGCGGCGTTGATGCGCGCGCCCTGCTCGGCGTTGATCATCGGACCGAGGATGCCGAGAAAGCGCGGATCCTGGACGCCGCTGGCGATGTACTGCCAGCGATAGGCCGCGAGCAGGGTGGCTTCGATGGCGGCCACCTGGCCGGCATCGCAGGCGCGGCCGGCGCTGCGCACGAAGTAGCCGGCGTCGGCCCTGGACTGCATCTGCACGACGCATAGCCGGTGAAGGCGAAGTTGCGCTTCGTCCCGTCACGAATGGGCGGCAACCCCGGCCCCAATGGCAACTCGGGGACATCCTCCGGGTTGCCGACGAAGAACGCGCGGTCACGGATCCACGGATAGCGGGCGACGTGCTCGATCTCGTCGGCATTGCGGTCGGCGCACAGGAAAGCCTCGCGCTCGTTGCCCTCTTCCATGGGCAGCAGCCAACGAAGTCGGTCAGGAACACGAAGGGCTGGCGCTTGAGCTCCGGGTTCTCGTGATGGTGGTCGTCGACCTCCCACGCTTCGTCGCCAACGACGATGTCGTAGTGCTCGCGCTCGAGCAGCTCGGCGAAGACCAGGTAGTTGCGCGCCATCACTTCATCCATCGTTCGCAGTGCGAAGAACGCATGCAGGTCGTGCTCGCCCGCCTGCGCTTCGAAGTGGCGGCACTCGTTGGCCAGGCGCGCCGTGATCGGATGCAGCCGCTCGCCCTCGCGCTCGAGGTAGGCCGACGCCGGGTGCACCGTGAACCAGTCGATCTCGAGATCGGGCTGGAGCTTTCTCATCTCGCGGGCGATCGCGAGGTCGCGCTGCACGTGGCCGAGGCCGATCGCGCTCGAGACGAACAGCGCCCTGCGCTTCCTCGACATCGCGCGGACCCAGCTCGAGGCTGCCGGGGGCGTCACGAAGTCGCGGACCGTGCGCGCGAAGGCCACGGGGTCGCGCGCGCACATCAGGTGCCCGCCGCCGCCGACCGTGCGCATCGTCGCGCCCGGAACGAGGCGCGCGACCTCTTCGCCGCGATCGATGGCGACGCGCTCGTCCCGGTCGCCGTGGATCACGAGCGTCGGGCAGCGCACCTTCTTCGCCGCTTCGCGAGCGTCGGTGCCGAGCCAACCGTTGACCGCCATCGCCACGGTCTCGCCGTCGGTCGCGCCACCGCAGAAAAGAGCGCCGTCTTCGCAAGGCCGGGTGGAGTGCGGTTCGTTGAAGACCATGCCGAAGAAGCGATCGACATGCCCGGCCAGTCGCTGCGCATCTGCGCCAGCTGCTCGGCGACGAACGCCTTCACCTTGGGCGCATCGGCCAGCCAGCGCGCGAAGCCGCCGGCGACGACGAGGTGCGAGACCCGCGCCGGCTGCACGGCCGCCAGACGCAGCGCGGTCATGGTCGTCGCCGAGATTGCGACGACGGGAGCGCGCCCGACCTCGAGCCGGTCAAGCACGGCGACGAAGTCGCCGTAGTAGTGCTCGAAGGAATACTGGTCCGGGCTCACCGGCCGATCCGAGCGGCCGTTGCCGCGCAGGTCCATGACGACGACGCGGAAGTGGTCGGCCAGCCACGGCACCACTCCCTTGAGCAGATGCGCGTTCGCGATCTGGTGGACCGGCGCGAACACGAGCCACGGCCCGGCGCTGCCGAACTGTCCGTACCCGGTCTCGACGCCGCCCTGCTCGACGAAGCCTTCTCTGACCGGTGCGATGCTTTCGTACGGGTACGGCTCGGGCAGGCTGCCGGGCGCCGGCAACGACCCGGCCGTCAACACGAGTCGCTTCGGCGCCCGCTTCAGCCCGCCAGCGTCGGTCACTTCGGCCTCCGTCCGCGGCTCGACCTGGCCTTCTTGTCGAAGCGGCCGCATCAGGCGGTGCCACTGCAGGATTCGCGGCACGAACTCGGCGCGAAGCTCGTGGTCGTGGAAGCTCGCGCCCATCAGCTCCATGAGCAGGCACACGAACCCCGACTGCAGGTCTTCCTCGTAAAAGTCGCAGGCCTCCTGCCATTGCTTGCTCGCGCTCGCGATTCCGCGGTACATCTGCGCCTGCCGCTCCAGCAGCTGCCGGTTGGCTTCGTCGAGCACCGCCAGCACCAGTTGCTGCTTGCCGTGGAAGTGATAGCCGATGAGGGCGTGGTTGACGCCCGCTTCTTGGGCGATGTCGCGCACGTTTTGATTGGCGTAGCCGACTTCAATCAGGCGGTCGCGGGCAGCGCGGAGGATGGCGCTGCGGGTCGCTGCGCCGTCGACCCTGCTGCCCGCGGTGGCCCGGGAGGGCGCCGCTGCGACGCGACTGCCGTCGGCCTTAGTTTGAACGAACGTTTTGTCCATTCGTTCAATTTAGCGGTGACGCCCGGCTCAGGGAGACATCAGGTACCCAGCCTGCGGGCCATTTCTGCGGCGACGCGACGCAGTGCCCGGCTCACGGCGGCATCCGCCGCGAGCCGATGCCAGAACTCCGCCGCCGGCGACCGTGCCGGTCCCGCGGCGCTGGCAGGATCGGGCTCGAAGGGCGCGTAGTCGCCGGCGCCGCCGGTCAATGCATCGGGACGCCAGCGCATCGGCAGCATGTCGTAGACGGGCGCGATCGAGAGCCCCTGCTGGGCGCCGCCGGATGCCAGCCCGCCGAGGCCGACGAACAGACTGAGGTTGCCCGAGTGCATGTCGCTGTTGCCGATCAGCCGCCCGAACTCGAGCAGCGCCCGCGCCTGCGCGCCGCCACCGGCGACGAGACGACCCTGGCTTTCGAGCGCTTCGCAGCTCGCCGCCCAGTTCGAATACGGTCCGGGAACGAACGCCTCGTGGCAAGCGCCGATGGCGACCGCGTGGCGCCGGCCGGTCGCGCCGATGCGGTCGAACCGCGGCGACACCAGATAGCTGCGCTGGGCGGTATCGACGATGCGCCCAGCGGCGACCGGCACACCGTGCTGCCGAAGCACGTCGGCCGCGAGACTTTCGGCACGAAGCAGGTCGCGCCAGCGATCGCCGAACGGCGTCCCCAGCAGGGGCGTGAACTTCACCAGCTGATGGTCTCCACCGCCGACACGCGCCAGAAACTTCGGCTGCTCACCCCCGGCCGACGAACCTGCCGGCAGCGAAAGCGCCACGTCCTGCGCCGACGAGTCGAGCACAGCATCGATCGACTCGCCGCGCGCGCTGCCGGTCCCGCGCTCCGATGGCGCGGCTGGCTCTCCGAGAACGATGGCTCCCGGAGCGTCGTGCAGTTGCAGCGCTGCGAACAACACCGTCTCGATATTCCAGCTTTCGGGGTTCGCGGGCAGCCCGAATCCGGCGAGCTGGCGAGCGAGCAGCCGGCCAAGAAAGCCGCGCGCCTGCAGCGGCGCCAGAAACCAAGGCAACCGGCCCCGCCACACCTTGCCGAATCCGAGAAGCTCGGTGTGGATCACGCTGCCGTCTCCGAGCAGGTGCAGCGTGCCGATGCGCACGGGTGTGCCGGCCTCGTCGATCCACCAGAGCGCGTGGCTTGCCGGCAACCCGATGATCGGTCGCGCCAGTCCGTAGATGCTTCCGCGCCCCCGCCCGATCGCGAGCACCTGCGCAGACAAGCCCGCGAGCAGGCGCGAAACGGTCGGCTGGCTCTTGCCGAGGGCGCCCTGAAGTTCGCTCGACGTGGCGACCCCACGAGTCCGGAGTTCGGCAAGCAAGATCTGGCGGTCGATTTCGAGCAAGTTCATCTGGATCCGCCAAAACCGTATCGCTTCAGGTGGTCTCTACGAATCATAAATGAATGGAAAATGAATAGATAGAAATCATGCCATCTCAGCAGCCCTGCTCGATGGCCGCCTTGGCGGTTGTCCCTAGAATCCGGCGGCTCTTCGCCCGTAAAGAAAGAAGCTGATGGCTCGCCCGCACGTCCTGACCGATTCGCCACTGCGGCCGCTGCCGAAGTTCATCTTCATGAGCCGCTGGCTGCAGTTGCCGCTCTACCTCGGCCTGATCCTGGCGCAGTGCGTCTACGTCTATCACTTCTGGATCGAGCTCGTCCACCTGATCCAGGCGGCGATGGGCAACAGCGGCGCCCTCACGTCGCTGATCAGCAGCATCGGCTACGAGCTCCCTGCCGAAGTGGCGGCCGGCGGTCCGAAGCTCACCGAGACGGTGATCATGCTGGCCGTGCTCGGCCTCATCGACGTGGTGATGATCTCCAACCTGCTCATCATGGTGATCGTCGGCGGCTACGAGACCTTCGTGAGTCGCATGGGGCTGGAGGGCCACCGCGACGAGCCGGAGTGGCTCTCGCACGTCAACGCCTCGGTGCTCAAGGTCAAGCTCGGCACCGCGATCATCGGCATCAGCTCGATCCACCTGCTGAAGACCTTCATCAACGCCGAGAACACACCTGCGAAGGTGCTCTACGCGCAGACCGCGATCCACATCGCCTTCCTGCTGTCGGCGATCGCCATCGCCTACACCGATCGCCTCCTCAACTCGACGGCCGACGGCGCGCCCCGCCGCCACCCGCCCGAAGGCGGGATGTAGGGCCGGCTATCGCAGAGGGCCGGCAGCCATGTGGACGCGGGCGAAGTTCTCGCACGCGCGCCATCGCGTGCCCACCCAGGCCCCGCTCCTCGCGAACCACGGGCGGCGCACCGCAGATCGCCCGCCACCCGGCGAGCGTCTCGTCGGCCACGCCGGGTCGCACCGAACTCATGGCTTCGAACGAACGAGCAGCAAGGCGATGCCGAGACAGGCTGACACGAGCGAGCCACCGATCACGCCGATCTTGACTTCGGTCTCGTAGCCGGCCAGGCCTTCGAAGGCGAGCCCGCCGATGAACAGGCTCATCGTGAAGCCGATGCCGCAGAGGACGGCGACGGCCAGGAACTGGCGCCAGCTCGCGCCCTCCGGCAGGCGCGCGCCGGTGAAGCGCATAAGCAGCCACGACGCGCCGAATACGCCGATCGTCTTGCCGGCGACGAGGCCTGCGGCGATGCCGAGCGTCACGCCGTGGAGCAGCGCATCGGCGCCGATTCCCTGAAGACTGACGCCGGCATTGACGAACGCGAACGCCGGCAGCACCAGAAACGCGACCCAGGGATGCAGGGCGTGCTCAGCGGTCTCGAGCGGCGAGCCGCCGGCGCGGTCGCGCAGCGGAATCGCGAGTGCCGTGATCACACCCGCCAGCGTCGCATGCACGCCCGACTTCAGCACGCAGACCCAGACCACGAGGCCGACGACCGCATAGGGCCCGATGGATGCGACTCGGGCTCGGTTGAGCGCCAGCAGCACGGCAGCGCCGGCGCCGGCCGCGGCCAGCATCGGCAGCGACAGCTGGTCGGTGAAAAACACGCCGATGACGACGATGGCGCCCAGGTCATCGATGATTGCGACGGCGGTGAGGAAGACCTTGAGCGATGCCGGCACGCGCGACCCGAGCACGGCGACGACGCCGAGCGCGAAGGCGATATCGGTCGCCATCGGGATCGCCCAGCCGCGACCAGCGACGGCGTCGCCACGGTTGATGGCGGCGTAGATCAGCGCCGGCACGACCATGCCGCCGAGTGCGGCCACCGCGGGCAGCGTCGCCTGGCGGATCGACGAGAGCTCGCCTGCCAGCAGCTCGCGCTTGATCTCGAGGCCGACGAGGAAGAAGAACACCGCCATCCACAGGTCGTTGACCCAGACCGAAAGCGGCTTGGCCAGCACCAGCCACGGCTCGGCGATGCGCAGTTCACCGCGCAGCGAGATCAGCTCGCGGTAGCCGTCGCCCAGCGGCGAGTTGGCGACGACGATGGCGACCAGCGCCGCGAGCGCCAGC
>JAYVNL010000318.1:0-26668 GCA_043758495.1 Rhizobacter sp. | reverse complement strand
GACCCGCGTGCAGACGCGCGCCTATGCGCTCGACGGCTTCGGCGTGGCCGCCGGTTTCGGCGAGCGCCTGGAGCTGTCGCTGGCGCGCCAGAGCTTCGACACGAAAGACACCGGCACCGCGCTCGGCGCCGCCGGCCTCAAGCTCAGGCAGGACATCTTCGCTGCCAAGCTGCGCTTGTTCGGCGATGCGGTGCTCGACAGCGACTCCTGGTTGCCGACGGTGGCCATCGGCGTCGAAGCGAAGCGGCTCGACGGCGGCGCGCTGGCGCCGACGCTGGCGGCGCTCGGCGCCAGCGACCGCGGCACCGATCTCTATGCCAGCGCCACCAAGCTCTTCCTCGCCCAGGGCGTGCTCGCCAACATGACCTTGCGCTACAGCAAGGCGAACCAGAACGGCCTGCTCGGCTTCGGCGGCGCCGCGCACGGCAGCGCTTCGCTGCTGCCCGAGGTCTCGCTTGCCTGGCTGCTGCGCCGCACCGTCGCCATCGGCGCCGAATACCGCGTCAAGCCCGACAAGCTGAACCCGTCGGTGCTCGGCGCCGGCCTGCGCGAAGACGACTGGAAAGACCTGTTCATCGCCTGGGCGCCGAACAAGACCGTGTCGGTCACCGCCGCCTACGTCGACCTCGGCCGCATCGTGCCGGCGGTGCAGAAGCGCCGGCAGACCGGCGGCTATCTCTCGCTCCAGCTCTCGTACTGACCTCGATCGAGGACATTGCCATGAAGATCGTCATCGTCAGCGCTCTCGTGGCGCTCGTCATCGCCGGCGGCGCCGCGCAGGCGCAGACCGCGGCCGCCACCGCCGACCGCCTGTTCGAGGCGCTCGGCGGCAAGCCGGGCATCGCCTCCCTGGTCGACGATCTCGTGCCGCGCCTGGCGGCCGACCCGCGCATCGGGCCGTCGTTCAAGGACACCAACCTGCGCGAGTTGAGCAAGCAACTCGGCGACCAGTTCTGCGTCGTCGCCGGCGGTCCCTGCCGATACGAAGGCGGCAGCATGAAGGAGGCGCACGCTGCGCTGCGCATCGACAAGGCCGACTTCAATCGCCTCGTCGAGCTGCTGCAAGACGCGATGGACGCGCGCGCCATTCCCTTCGCCGACCAAAACCGCCTCCTCGCGCGTCTGGCGCCGATGCATCGCGACGTGATCACGGTGCATTGAGCCGGCGGGTGGCTCTTATCATGGGCCGATGATTCCATCGAGCGTTCGACCCTGGACCGAATGCGGCGTCGCCGCGCTGCGGGGCGTGCGCGGTGTGATCACAGACGTCGACGACACGCTCACCACCGAAGGCGCCATCCCGATGGGCGTGGTCGCTGCGCTCGCGGCGCTGCGCGAGAGCGGCCTGCCGGTGATCGCCGTGACCGGCCGGCCGATGGGTTGGAGCGTTCCGATCGCCGAAGAGATGCCGCTGACGGCCGTGGTCGCCGAGAACGGTGCGGTGGCGCTGTTCAGGGAAGGCGGCCGCTTGCGCATCGAATACGCGCAAGCCGAGCCCGAGCGTGCCGCCAACGCCGTGCGCCTGAAGCACGCTGCGGCACGCGTGCTGCGCGACGTGCCCGGCGCCACGCTCGCGAGGGACAGCGACGGCCGCGTCACCGACATCGCCATCGACCACGCCGAGTTCGCGCACCTTGACGAAGCCGCGATCGCAAAGGTGGTTCGCATCCTGCGCGAAGAGGGCATGACGGCGACGGTGAGCTCGATCCACGTCAACGGCTGGTATGGCGACCACGGCAAGCCGAGCGGCGCGCGCTGGATGGTGCAGCGCCTGCTCGGCCGCGAGCTCGACGCGGAACGCGAGCGCTGGATCTATGTCGGCGACTCGACCAACGACCAGGCGATGTTCGCGAGCTTCGCGCTCAGCGTCGGCGTTGCCAACCTGCGCGACTTCGCCGACCGCCTGACACAGTGGCCGGCGTTCATCACGCGGCACGATCGAGGGCGCGGCTTCATCGAGGTGGCGGAGCGCTTGCTGGAAGCGCGCGCCGGCATCACTGATCCGGCGTGATGAAGCCGGCGACGGTGCGATTCAGGAATGCTGCGGCGTCGGGCTGCTGGCTCGTCGCCGCCCGGTGACCCTGCGCTGATTGGGGGTGGTGCGAGCAGCAGCGCGCGGGCAGTGATCGAGGCGAGTGCCACGTCGGTCCTGCTATCCGCACCCGCCATGCTGCCGATGTCGCGGGTGCGTCACGGCACTAGCCCGGCATGAGCGCGACGGTACGAATGCCGACGCCGTTGGCGAGGTCGGCGAAGCCGTCGTTGATCTCGTCGAGCGCGATCCGCCGCGTGATGAGTTCGTCGAGCATGACGCGGCCTTCGAGGTACTGCTCGACGATCCACGGGAAGTCGCGTTGCGGCATCGCGTCGCCGTAGCTCGAGCGGACGATGCGCTTCTCGCCCATCAGCGAGCCCCAGCGAAACGCGACCTGCGCGTCGACGTTGATCTTGCCGAGCCACACCACCTCGCCGGCCGGCCGCACCGCCTCGACCGAGAGGCGAAACGCCTGCTCGTGGCCGGCGGCCTCGAACACATAGTCGGCACCGCGGCCGCCGGTGAGGGCGCGGATCTCGTCGAGCACCGTCGGGCTCGTCACGTCGACGCCGTCGGTGGCGCCGAAGGTCCGGGCCCGCTCGAGCCGCGCCGTGCCCACGTCGGCGGCGATGATGCGACCGGCACCAGCCAGCCGCGCGCCCTGCAGCACGTTGATGCCGACGGCGCCGCAGCCGATCACCAGCACGCTCGACCCGGGCGCGACCTTGGCCTTGCGCACCGCCGCGCCGATACCGGTCATCACGCCGCAGCCGATGATGCAGGCGCGGTCGAACGGAATCTCTTTCGAGACGCGCACCGCGCCCGACTCGGGGACCACGGTGTACTCGGCATGGGTCGAGGTCGTGAAGTAGTGATGCACGGTTTCACCGTCGCGGCTCATGCGGGTACTGCCGTCGAGCAGCAGGCCCTTCGGTTCGTGACGCTTGTAGGGCTCGCACAGGATCGGCACGCCGCGCTCGCAGTAGAAGCAGTGGCCGCAGTGCGGGTTCCACGAGCAGATGACGTGATCGCCCGGCGCCACCTGCGTCACGCCGCTGCCCACCGCCTCGACGACGCCCGCGCCTTCGTGGCCGAGCACGATCGGCAGCGGGTAGGCGAGCGTGCCCTGCATCACCTCGAGGTCGGTGTGGCACAGGCCCGTGGCGTGCAGCCGCACCAGAACGTCGCCGTCGCGCAGCGGTGCCATCTCGAGCGTCTCGATGCCGAGCGGCTCGCCGACGCGGTTCAACACCGCGGCGCGGAACTTCATGGCGTGGCGGGTGCGCGATCCGGCAGCGCGGCCGCGTCGTTGTAGCTCTTCACGTCGGTGCCGCGGTAGAGGATCTGTGCGTTGCGCTCGGTGATTTCCTTGTGCAGCGCGACCATCGCCGGCTCCATGTCGACCTGCGGCCGCGGTTCGGGGTCGAAGTGGCGGTACGTGTCGTAACCGCGCACCAGCGTTGCACTGTCGCGGCCGGCGACCTGCGCCACCCGCGTCGGGATGTAGCGCACCGCGAAGCCGATGCGGCGGTCTCTCGATGGGTTGGCGGGCGAGCCGTGCACCAGCCGCACGTGGTGCAACGAGATCTCGCCCGGCTCGAGCTCGATCGTCACCGCTTTCGATGCGTCGACGTCGACGGCCACTTCCTGGCCGCGCGTGAGCAGGTTGTCTTTCGCGAAGGTGTCGCGGTGCGGGATCTGGTCGGCGGTGTGCGTGCCGGGGATGTAGCCCATCGCGCCGTTGCTCGCGTTGCTGGCCGTGAGCGCGACCCAGGCGGTGACGACGTCGGGCCGGTCGAGGCCCCAGTAAGTGGAGTCCTGGTGCCACGACACGAAGGCCGGGTTGTTCGCTTCCTTGATGAAGAAGTTGCTCGACCAGCACAAGAGGTCGGGGCCGTAGAGGTCTTCGATCGCGTCGACGATGCGGGTGTCGTGCACGATCTCGTCGAGCCACGGGAACAGCAGGTGCGATTTGTGGCGCAGGTCGCCCTTCAGCGGCCCGCCGCTCGCCGTTTCGAAGGCTTCGAGCCGGGACCGGACGGCGCCGGCGCGCTCGGCCGACATGACGCGAATGGGGAACACGCAGCCGTCGCGCCAGAAGGTGTCGATCTGCTGCTGGGTGAGGATCTTCGGCATGAAGGAATCTCCTTGTGGGGCACGCCGGCTCAGGCCGCACCACCGATCACGCGCAGCACCTCGGGCGGGTAGTCGCCGCCCGGCTTGCCGTGCCAGATGACCTCGCCGCGCTCGAGCACGACCATCGCGTCCGCGTCGTCGGGAATGTGGTGGACGTTCGACTCGGCCATGAGTACGCCGTGGCCGAGCGTCCGCACCTTGGCGATGCCCTCGGCGATGCTCGGGATGATCGCCGGCGACAGACCTTCGAACGGCTCGTCGAGCAGCAAGAGGCGCGGGTCGAGAGCGAGCGCGCGCGCGATCGAGACCATCTTGCGCTCGCCGCCCGAGAGCTGGTTGCCGCCGCGCGCGGCGTACTGGCGCAGCTTCGGGAAGACCTCGTAAGCGAGCTCGATGCGGGTTTTCGCGTCACGGCCTTGCGGCCGCGTCCAGGTGGGCAGTTCGATGTTCTCGGCCACGGTGAGGTCGCCGAAGACCTGGCTCTCCTCGGGCGAGTAGCCGATGCCGAGCTGGGCGATGCGGTGCGTGGCCGTACCGGCGATCTCGGCGCCGTCGAACCGGATCGACCCCGAGACCGGCTTGATCATGCCCATCACGCTGCGCATGGTGGTGGTCTTGCCGGCGCCGTCGCGGCCGACGAGGCAGATCAGCTGACCCGCGGCCACGGCCAGCGAGACGCCGCGCAGGATGCGACTGGAGTCGATGTCGACGACGAGCTTGTCGAGTTGCAGCATCAGGTTTGCGCGACCGGCTTTCCGATGCGCCGGCCGACGATGGCGGCGACGATCTCCGGGTCGCCGAAAAAGGCGTCGGGCGTGCGGTCGGCGAGCACCTTGCCGGCTTGCAGCGCGACGATGCGGGTGGCGTATTCGGCCACCAGGTCCATGTCGTGCTCGACCAGGATGATCGCCTTCACGCCGGCACGTTTCGCGGCTGCCACCAGCGTGGTCATGATGCCGTGCTTGTCGCCGCTCGAGACGCCGCTGGTGGGCTCGTCGAGCAGGATGACTTCGGGCACGAGTGCGAACGCACTCGCGATGTCGAGCAGCTTTTTCTCGCCTTGCGAAAGCAGGCGTGATGGCGATTCGAGCTTGCCGTCGAGGCCGAAGATGGCGGCCACCTCGCGCACCTTCGCCCACAGCGCCGCGTCGCGCCGCAGCGATGCGAAGAGATGCAGGCTGCGGCCGGTCTGCGAGACCACCGCCACCGCGATCGTCTCGGCCACCGTCATCGCCGGGAAGATGTGCACGAGCTGGAAGGCGCGCGCCATGCCGCGCTGCGCCAGCTTCACCGGGCCGATGCCGGCGATGTCGTGGCCCTTGAAACGAACCACGCCGTCGTTGGGCTTGAGCAGGCCGGTGAGCACGTTGACGAGCGTGGTCTTGCCGGCGCCATTGGGGCCGACGATCGCGACGGTCTCGCCAGCCGCGACCGTGAGCGAGACACCGTCCAGCGCCACGAAGTTGCCGTAGGCCTTGCGCACGCCGCCGGCTTCGATCAGCAGTTCGTTCGTGGCGTTCATGTGCCGCGAGCCTTGCGCCAGAAGTCTGTGGCCACGCCCATCAGGCCGCGCGGAAAGCCGATCACGATCAGGGCGAGCGTGGCACCGAGGAAGAAGCGCCAGTACTGCGTGGCGCCCATCAACTCCGACTTCAGGAAGATGAAAGCGAACGCGCCCACCAGCGGCCCGAAGAAGCTGGCGAAGCCGCCAAGCACCGTCATGAAGACGAGCTCGCCGGAGTGCGTCCAGTAGGCGAGCTCGGGGTCGGCCTGGCCGGTGTTGATGGCCAGGATGGCGCCGCCCACGGCGCAGTAGAACGCCGAGATCAGGAACGCGAGGAAGCGGAACAGCCGCACCCGCACGCCGAGATATTCGGCCTTGCGCGGGTTCTCGCGGATCGCCGCCAACTGCAGGCCGAACGGTGAATGCACCACGCGCCACATCGCCATGCCGAGCAGCACCACGAGCAGCAGGCAGGCGTAGTAGAACGGGCCGATGAGGAAGGCGGTCTTGTCGAGCTCGGCGAACGGCATGCCGAGCAGCGAGGGCCGCAGCACGCGAATTCCGGTGTCGCCGCCGGTGAGGTCGTAGAACTTGAACAGGAACGAGTGGAACAACATGCCGAAGGCGAGCGTGAGGATGCCGAAGAAGATGCGCACGTAGCGCACCGAGAGCAGCGCCACCGGCACCGCGGCCAGCACCGCGACCGCACCCGAGACGAGCACGATCGCCTCGAAACTCTTGACGCCGAGCTTGCTCGTGAGCACTGCCGTGGCATAGGCGCCGATGGCCACGAAGAGGGCGTGGCCGAACGACAGCAGGCCGGTGGTGCCGAACAGCAGGTTGAAGCCGAGCAGCGCGATCGCGTAGGCGAAAGCCGGCAGCACGAGTGTCACGTAGTAGGGCTGGGCGACGCGCGGAAAGACCGCCAGCACCGCGACGGCGAGGGCGACGAAGGCGACGAGCGCAGTGCGCTTCGGCAGCGCGCTCATTCGACCGGTTTTCCGAACAGGCCAGCCGGTCGCACGATCAGAACCGCGATCACGATCACGTAGATCGCGAGCACCTCGAGCTCGGCATAGAACGAGATCGCGAGCGCGCGCGTGAGGCCGACCACGAGCGCGCCGGCGACGGCGCCGCGCATGCTGCCGAGCCCGCCGATCACGACCACCGCGAAGGCCTCGACCACCAGCTCGACGGGCATGTCGAGCGAGGCAGCGGCCGTCGGCACCACGAGTGCGCCACCGACGGTGCCGAGCACGGTGCCGAGCGTGAACACGCTGGCGTAGATCCAGCGCACGTTGGCGCCGAGCGCCTCGGCCATCTCGCGGTTCTCGGCCGTCGCACGCAGGATGCGACCGTAGCGCGTGCGCTGCAGGAAGAGGCCGAGCGAGACCGCGATGGCCAGGCTCGCCGCCATCACCAGCACGTTGTAGGTCGGGAACGAGACCTCGCCGATGGCCAGCTTGCCGTAGCTCATCGAGAGGTTGCCGAGCTGCTGCGGCGTGGCGCCCCAGAAGAAGCGCAGCACGTCCTGGAACATCAGCACGAGTGCGAAGGTGAGCAGCAGCTGGAACGCCTCGTCGCGTTGGTAGACCGTGCGCAGCAGCCGCTCGATCACCGGGCCAATGGCGCCGAGCAGCACGCCCGACAACACCAGCACCGGCAGGAAGCTCCAGGCCGGCGCGCCGAGAGCCGTCGTCCAGTTGACAGCGGTAATGCCGAAGTAGGCGCCGAGTGCGTAGAACGAGCCGCACGCCAGGTTGACGATGCGCTGCACGCCGAACACCAGCTGCAGCCCGGCGGCGACGAGAAAGAGCACGGAGGCGTGGAACACGCCCCCGAGCAGGACGTCGAAGAACGAGGTCACCGGCAGGTCGCCGATTTCACAATTTGATGTTCGCCGTCTCGATCCACTTCCAGAAGTCGGCGCCGGCGGGCTTTTGCAGCTGGTCGGAATACATCTTCGTCACGTCGCTGATGGTCGCGAAGTCGAAGCGGTTCTTGTGCGTCGTCATGCCTTGATAGAAGGTCTGCTCGGCGATGTGGTCCTTTCGCATCTGGCCGGGGCCACCGAGCGAATCGACCTTCAGGCCTTCCATCGCGTTGATCACGTCTTCGGTGCCGGGCCAGGCGCCCTTGACCTTGTAGGCGGTCTCGATGCCGGCCTTGTAGACCTGCATCGCGAAGTAGGCGCGATCGGCCTCCCAGTGCGGGTAGTCCTTGTACTTCGCCTCGTACTCCTGCACGAACGCCTTCTGCAGCGGCGTCGGGTTGTCGAGATCGAAGTAGAGAGTGTTGTGGCCGAACAGCATGCCCTCGGGGGTGAACTCCTTCTTCAGCAGCGTGTGCTGGAAGCCGGCCGCCGGGAACACGAACTTGGTTTTGCCGTCCATCAGGCCGGCGCCGTGCGCGGTCTTCATGAACACCGGCAGGTCGGCGAACAGCAGCGAAGAGAACACCAGGTCGGGCTTGGCGGCCTTGAGTGCTGCGACGTGCGAGGTGAGGTCGAGCGTGCCGACCTTCGGCCACTGGTCGGCGACGACCTTGTGTTCGACGCCGAACTTCTTCAGCAGCGCCTGGAAGGCGGCGAAGTTGTTGCGGCCGTAGGAGTAGTCCGGGTTGATGCCGGCGATGGTCGCAAACTGGCCCTTCCAGTGCTTGATCGCCAGCAGCGAGCCCATCACCGCCTCGCACTCGTTGTCGGTGCTGCGGAACACGTAGCGCGGGTTCGGCATCGTTTCCCTGACGCCGTCTTGCGTGGTGCCGTCCCAGAAGATCAGCAGCGCCTTCATCTCCTCGGCCACCGCGCCCATCGCCAGGCTCACGCCCGAAGAGACGATGCCCTGCACGCAGTCGACCTTGTCCTGCAGCACGAGCTTCCTCAAGCGCTCGATCGAGTCCTTCGGGTTGGTCTCTTCCTCGACCACCAGTTCGACCTTGCGACCGGCGATGCCGCCCGCGGCGTTGATGCGGTCGACCGCGAACATGGTGCCGCGCAGGCCGCACTCGCCGATGGTGCCGGCGATGCCGGCCTTGGGCGAAATGATGCCGATGCGGAGCGCCTTGTTCTGCGCGATCGCCGGGAAGCTCAGGTACGGCTGGGCGGCGAGAGCGGCGCCGGCGGCACCGAGGCCCTGCAGGACTTTTCTGCGTTGCGTGTTCATGGGGTCTCCTTCTGTGGTTAAGCGCGGCCTTCTACGGGCTCACGGTGCTGCGGGTGAACTTCTCGATCGTGTCGAGCAGGCGGTCGGTGGTCTTGGCCGCGCGCTCCTCGTTGCCGGCCGCGATGGCGCGGGCGATGTCGGCATGGAGCTTCGCGGTGAGCGGCATGTCGGCCGCTTGCTTGTAGTGCAGATACCAGAAGCGCCGCGACAGCGAGTGCATCAGGCTCATGGCGCCGGCCGCGAATTCGTTGTGCGCGGCGGCCGAGCAGAGCCGGTTGAACTCGCGGTCGATGCGCATGAAGGTGATGTCGTCATTCTTCAGAGCGGCTGCCTCGAAAGCCGCAGCCAGAACACGCAAGCGCTCGCGCTCCTCGTCGGTGGCGCGCCTCGCGGCGCTGCGCGAGATCAGCCGCTCGAGCTCGCGTCGCGTCTCGAGCAGGCGCAGCTGGCTGGCGACGTCGATCGGCGAGACGAAGATGCCGCGGCGCGCGAAGATCGAGACGAGTTTCTCGCGCGCCAGGCGCTGCAGCGCCTCGCGGATCGGCGTGCGGCCGATGCCGAGGTGGGCCGAGAGGTCGCTCTCCGAGATGGCCGTGCCGGGGGCGAGCTGCAGCGTGACGATCATCTCCTCGAGCGCGGCGTAGGCGCGGTCGCTCAGGCTCGGTGCGGGCGTGAACTCGATGGCGGAGGCGCGCTTCATTCCTGCCTTGACATGGCACTGATCGACTTCTAATATATCAATCGACTTCACCTTGGCAAGGAGGGCATTCCATGAACACCGCCGCACGCATGACCGAACGGCAGCGCGCCTTCCGCGAGCAGTACGTCGCCGCGATCAGCCCCTGGTACAACGGCCTGGTGCACGTGGGCGTGATGTATGCAGCCGGCATCGCCGCCATCGCGTGGTGCCTCTCGCGCATGCAGGGTGCCACCTGGGAGTGGCTGCTCATGGTGCCGGTGGCGGTCGCCGGCAACTTCGTCGAGTGGGGCATGCACAAGTTCGTGATGCATCGCCTGGTCGACGTGTTCGCCCTGCGTGCCATCTACGACCGCCACACCCGCCAGCACCACCAGTACTTCACCGACGGCGACCCGACCATCCACACGGTCAAGGAGTTCCGCATCGTCTTCTTCCCGTGGCGGGTGCTCACGGTGCTGGCGGTGATGGGTGGCCTGTTCGGTTGGATCGCCTCGGTGCTGATCAATCCGAACGCGGGCTACGTGGTGTTCATCACCATGATCGGCCACTACATGGTCTACGAGACCTTCCACATGTGCTGCCACGTGCCGGAGAACGCGTTCGTGCGCCACATGCCGCTCGTCAACACCATCCGCCGGCACCACCGCGCCCACCACAACATGGGGATCATGATGCACTGCAACATGAACCTCACCTTCCCGGTGGCCGACTGGGCGATGAAGACCAGCGACCTGAACCGCGGCCTGCTCGGCCACCTCTTCAATGGCTACGACGAGACGCACGTCAAGGAAGAGTTGAAGCCGGTGATTGCGCGCTTTCGCAGCGGCCAGACGCAGGCCGAGCGCTGCACTCTCGACGGCCCGCGCCTCAGCGCCGACGAGCTGCGGGCGCTGCAGCAGGCCGGCGGCCACGCTTGAGTGCCGAGTCCGCCGCGGTCGCATTCACGCTGCGTGGCGAGCACATCACCCTCGATGCGCTGATGAAAGCCACCGGCATGGCCTCGAGCGGCGGCGACGCCAAGGTGCGGATTGCCGGCGGCGGGGTGCGCGTCAACGGCGAAGCGGAACTGCGGCGTGGCCGCAAGTTGCGCGCGGGCGACGAGGTGACCGTGGGCGCGGAGACGGTGCGCGTCGGGCGGCCGTCGCCGTAGCCGGGCGCTCCGGTCAGAGCCCGAGGAACGCCGACATGCGCGCCGTTTCTTCGGCGACGGCAAGGCGGAAACCGGCGCTTCGCTCCGCCTTGCCGGCGAACCCGGTCGCCACTTCGAGCACGCCGCCCCGCACTGCCGCGTTGGCCCAGCCGACGACGCGGTCGCGCCACAGCAGCGGCAATGCGTAGTAGCCCAGTTTTCGCTTCGCCGGCGGCGTGTAGGCCTCGAATCGATAGGCCCAGCCCCACAGCAGCTCGAAGCGCCGCCGATCCCACACGATCGGGTCGAAGGGCGCCAGCAGGCGTACCCGATCGTCGGTCTTCCAGCGCGTGGAACGCGGGTTCTCGTTTTCAGGCCAGTACCAGGTGACACCGTCGAGCGTCACACGCGCCAGGTGGCCGTGCGCGCGCTTCATCGCGACCCGGGTTTCGGCGCGAAGGTGCGGCGCGCCGTAGCCGAGCAAGCTGGTCAGGAATCCGAGGCTGGCAGCCGGCAGCGGCGCGTACTTGGCGACGACGAGCTCGATCAGCGCCGCAGCGCGTTCGGCACGTGCTTCGGCGCCATCATCGGTCGGCGGATGGGCGACCGCCTCGTAGATGCGGGTGCCACTTTCGCGTGCGACCACGCGCAGCAGGCCGCGGTAGTGCATGCCGTCGAGCAGGTGCGTGGTGGCGTTGCTCGAGCCGCCCCACGCATTCACGCGCCGCCCGTGCGCGAACGCCGCCTCCACCGCGCGCGGATGCGTGGGCCCGCGCTCGCGAATGAAGGCGAGCACCTCGGCCGCCTTGGCGTGTGTCGAGCGCGGCCAGGGCGTCTTCGCGACGCGTGGGTGCATCAGCGCGAGATGGCGCCGCGGCAGGAAGCCGTAGTTGACGAGGCAGTCCTCCTCGATGCCGAGCTTCGCGTAACGAAGCTCGAGGTCGCCGGCCCGGTAGCCGACCACGCGATGCCGCAACGTCAGGTCCTGCGCACGGGCCGGCGCGCGGATCGGGTCGGCCTGGACGAAGCCGAGCTTTTCGATCGCCCGAAGGAGGGTGGTCGGCTCGAAGAGCGTGCGGGCGACGGCATATCTGCGCAGATCGTCGAGTGTGGGTGCGCGTCGGGAGGCAGGCATGCAGCGATGATGCCGCCGCCGGTTACGGAAGCGACGGCCGAGCGCAACGAGGCCACTGCAATCGCCTCGTCGCCGCCGCTCAAGGGCCTGATCGCGCTCGATGTCGAGCCCTTCTTCGCCGACGTGCGCGTGAAGAAGATCCTCGCCGACAAGCGCCTGTCGGTGGCGGTCACGCGCGTTGGCAGTCGCGAGATGGCGGCGATGGTGCAGCCCGGCGCCACCGCCGACTTCCTGTTCCCGTCAGGCTTGGTCGCCGCCAACCAGATCGCGGAAGCGGCGCGCAAGGCGAAGATCGCGGTCGCCCAGTCGTCGCCGTTCTACACGCCGATGGTCATCGCGAGCTGGCAGCCGATCGCCAAGATCCTGGTCGCCAAGGGCATGGCCAAGCCGCTCGGTGATCGCACCTTCGGCGTCGACATCGCCAAACTCACCGACGCGATGCTGGCGAAGAAGCGCTGGAAGGACCTCAAGGGCGCCGAGGGCTACGACGTCTCGCGCGGCGTGCTCGTGTCCACGACCGACGTGCGGCGCAGCAACTTGGCGGCGATGTACCTGGCGCTGACGAGCTACGCCAAGAACGGCGACGTGCTCACCGATCGCGCCACCGCCGAGCCGCTCACCCGGCGCCGCCGACGCCGCGCACCACGCCCTGCGCGTGAGCGACTGCGAGCACGAGGGCGAGCGCCAGCTGGCTCTTGCCGAGCGGTCAGGGTCGCGACCGGCCGAGGCGGATCGGGCCGCCGACTGCCGTCGCGTCGACCTCGCGACCCTGCCGCGTCACCGAGAGGCGCCCCTCGGCCGCAAGCGCTGCCGCTGCCTCGCGCACAGCCGGCATCAGCGATCGCCACGGCCCGCCGTCGCCGGCCAGGGCACGCGCGACTTCCGACGGGCACACCGTGGCCGAGGCATCGCGCGATTGCACGAGCGCTTCGATGGCGGCGGCGATGCGGCTGGTCGTCGCGGGTGGGCGGCCGCGGCCGGAGTCTGGGGTCGGCATGGGGTGTCGGTCAGTGGCTCGCGGATACCCTGAGCCGGCGTTGCCGCGAACGCCGGATGATTCCATGTCGACGACACGGCAGGAGGAAGAACCGATGACCCTTGAATCCAGCAGCGACAAGCTGACGGCCCGCCTGGCGCGCTGCTACACCGGCGTGATCTACGACGTGCTGCGCGGTCGCGGCCACACGCAGTGCATCCTGACGCCGAAGATCGTGCCGCTCGACCTGGCCATGGTGGCAGCCGGCCCCGTGTTCACGGTGCGCGGCCAGCCCGACTCGGTCGTCTCGCCGCACGAATCGCTGCTGCGCTGGACCGAGCTGCTGTCGCGGGCGCCGCGCGGCCATGTCGTCATGGTCCAGGGCAACGACGGCGAGCGCGCGCTGATGGGCGAGCTCTCGGCCGAGACGCTGCAGTTTCGCGGCGTCCGCGGCTACATCGTCGACGGCGGCTGCCGCGACACCGGCTTCATCAGGAAGATCGGCTTCCCGGTCTTCTGCGACAAGGCGACGCCGCGCGACATCGTCGGCGCCTGGGTGCCGGTGGCCTACGACGAGCCGATCAGCTTCGGCCAGGTGATGGTGCGGCCGAAGGACTACGTGCTCGCCGACTGCGACGGCATCGTCGTGATTCCTGCAGCGATGGCCGCCGAGGTGATCGACTCGGCGACGGCAGCGATGGCCACCGAAGACAAGGTCCGCGCTGCGATCCTGTCAGGCGTCGACCCGCGGCAGGCGTACCTGGATCACGGCAAGTTCTGAGGCCGCGCTCTACTTGAGAAGCTCCATCCCGAGCCCGCGGCCGGCTTGGGCATCGAACGTCAACGTTCTCGCGCCCCGCCGCGCGGCCAGGCTCACGATGCGGCAGTCGTGCAGGTCGACCGACCCACTTCGATAGAGCGCCAATGCGTCGGTGACGGCCGGACCGTCCTGCACTTCGAGAGTCGCGGAGTCGAGCAGATCGGCAACGATGCCGGCGACGGTCGACGCATCGGCGCCGTAGACCGACTCCATCACCCAGACTGTCTCGAGCAGGGCGACGAGGCCGCTGGCGAAAGTAGGGATCTTGTCGGCAGTCTTGTGATCTCTCGGCTACAGCCCCGCCGCTGCCCGCAAGGCGGCTGCCTTGTCCGTCCGCTCCCACGTGAACTCCGGCTCGTCGCGGCCGAAGTGCCCATACGCCGCGGTCTTCTCGTAGATCGGCCGCAGCAGGTCGAGCATCTGGACGATGCCCTTGGGGCGCAGGTCGAAGAACTCGCTGATGAGGGCGGCAATCTTCTCGTCGCTGATCTTGCCGGTGCCTTCGGTATAGACCGTGACGTTCATCGGCTTGGCGACGCCGATCGCATACGCGACCTGGATCTGGCACTGCCGCGCGATCCCCGCAGCAACGATGTTCTTGGCGACGTAGCGCGCCGCGTAGGCCGCTGAGCGGTCGACTTTGCTCGGGTCCTTGCCCGAGAAGGCGCCGCCGCCGTGCGGGCAGGCGCCGCCGTAGGTGTCGACGATGATCTTGCGGCCGGTCAGGCCGCAGTCGCCCTGCGGACCGCCGACGACGAAGCGGCCGGTCGGGTTGATCAGGTAGCGGGTGTCCTTCAGCCACTCCTTCGGCAGCACCGGCTTGATGATCTCCTCGATCACCGCCTCGATGAACGAGCCCTTCATCTTGGTCGGCGTCTCGCTCTGGTCGGGGTCGTGCTGGCTCGACAGCACGACGGTGTCGATCGAATGCGGCTTGCCGTCGACGTAGCGCATCGTCACCTGGCTCTTGGCGTCTGGGCGCAGGTAGGGCATGCGGCCATCGCGGCGCAGCTGCGCCTGGCGCTCGACGAGGCGGTGGGCGAAGAAGATCGGCGCCGGCATGAGCTCGGGCGTCTCGTCGCAGGCGTAGCCGAACATCAGGCCCTGGTCGCCGGCACCGGTGTTGAGGTGGTCGTCGCTCGCGTGATTCACGCCCTGGGCGATGTCGTTGCTCTGCTTGTCGTAGCAGACCATCACGGCGCAGCCCTTGTAGTCGATGCCGTACTCGGTGTTGTCGTAGCCGATCCGCTTGATGGTGTCGCGCGCGACCTGGATGTAGTCGACGTGGGCGTTGGTCGTGATCTCGCCTGCGAGCACCACGAGGCCGGTGTTGCACAAGGTCTCGGCGGCGACGCGGCTGCGCGGGTCCTGCGCGAAGACGGCGTCGAGGATGGCGTCGGAGATCTGGTCGGCGACCTTGTCGGGGTGGCCTTCGGAAACCGATTCGGAAGTGAAGAGAAAGTCGTTCGACACGCGGTGCTCCAGTGCTTTGCAAAAGATTCGGGCGGCCCGCGATGGAATCGAGCGTTGCCGGCCGGGGCTCTGGAGGAGCGGCGAACGCTTTAGCGGGATTCTTTTAACGTCGCCCCGCAAGTTGTTCAGTAACTCGGCGACGGCTGAATTATAGGAGCCTGCGAGGGCAGCGCTTCGCGCGCGCCGGCATCCCCAATGCTCAGGATGCCCGCGGCCCGCGAACGACACAGACTGGCATCACTTTTTTTCGCTCGCGATGTCCGCTTTCGCTGTCGCACCACGTGATGCGAGGTGGGGCGATCCATCGGCGCCCGATCATTCAGCGACCGGAGCCAGCAGATTCCATGAACGTGTCACGTTGCAAGTCCCTGGTCTGCCAACTGGCAGTGGTGCTGTTGGCCGGTTGTGGCGGCGGCGGCGGCGGTGGTGGCGCGCCGGCCGCGGTGGCGCCCATGATCACGACGCAACCGGCGAACGTCAACGTCACCGCCGGTGCAGCGGCCAGCTTTACGGTCGCCGCCAGCGGCGACGCGCCGCTGGCCTATCAATGGCAGCGCAACGGCACCGACATCGCCGGGGCCACGGCGACGACCTACGCGATCGCGGCGGCGAGCGTCGCAGACAGCGGCGCCGCCTTCCGCGTTGTCGTCGTCAACGGCGCCGGCAGCGCCACCAGCAACGCCGCGACGCTGACGGTCACGCCCGCGGCGCCGGTGATCACCATCACCGCGCAGCCGGCCAATGCCACCGTCATCGCCGGCATTTCGGCCAGCTTCGCCGTGGCCGCAACCTGCAGCACCGGCACGCTGGCGGGTCAGTGGCAGCGCGCCACCACGGTCGGCGGCGTGCTCACGTTCGCCGACATCGGCGGCGCCACGACGACGACCTACGCGCTCGTCGCCGCCATCGGCGACAGCGGCGCCCAATTTCGCGCCGCACTCAACTGCAGCGGCCTCGGTGCCGCCACCACCTCGGCAGCGCTACTCACCGTGACCGCCCCGGCGACAACGACGCTCGCACTGCTTCCCGTGACAGGCCTGCGCGATCCCGCCGAAGCCGCATCGACCAGCGGCATCGTCCAGGACGCCGCGGGCAGCTTCACCTTCCTGACGCAAAACCGCATCAAGCGCCTGAGCGCCGACCTGGCGACGATTACCGAGGTCGCCGGCGGCGGCGCCCCGGCCGGCTTCGCCGACGGCCCGGCCACGACCGCGCGCTTTCGGGCACCGCTCGGCCTCGCCCAGGATGCGACCGGCATCTTCTACGTAGCCGACACCGGCAACCACCTGATCCGCAAGGTCGCTCTCGACGGCACGGTGACGACGTTGGCCGGCGCGACCGGCATCGCCGGATTTGCCGACGGCAGCGGCGCAGCGGCCCGCTTCGATACGCCGATGGGCATCACCGTCGGACCCGACGGCGACATCTACGTGGCCGACCGCAACAACAACCGGATCCGTCGCGTCACGCCGGCCGGCGTTGTCACGACCTATGCCGGCACGGGCGGCTTCGGTCGCGCCAATGGCGCACCGTCGGCGTCGACCTTCACCTTCCCGCAAGGCGTGGTCGCGGCACCGAACGGCGACCTCTTCGTCGCCGACTACGGCAACCTGCAGGTGCGCGCCATCACGCGGGCGGGCGCAGGTGCCGGGAGCGTCAGCATCCTCGCCGGCAGCGGCCTGAACGTGCCCCTGCAGCCCGACGGCGCGGCCAACGTCGCCAGCATCCCGTTCCCGACCACCCTGACCCTGCGCGGCACCACCCTCACCGTCGCCGACGAAGCCGGGCTGCTGCGCCAGGTCGACACCGCCACCGGCGTCGTCTCGACGCTGACCGGCTTTCGCGCTCCGATCAACGGCCTCGGCTATGCCGACGGTCCGGTCGGCGTTTCGCGCCTGAGCATCATCCGCGGCATCACGCCGGTCGCCAGCGGCGGCTACATGGTGGCCGACGACAACTCGCTGCGGCTGGTGAGCACGGCCGGCATCGTCCGCACCGTTTCCACCTCGATCGGCGTGTCGTCGACGCCGACCGGGATCGGCGTGCTGGCGCAGATCCCGATCATCATGGGACCGAACACCCGGCAGGCGCTGACGGTGGACCCGGCCGGCAACGTCGTCATCGCCGACTTCGCGACCAACCTGGTGCGCCGGATCGCGCCGAGCGGCGCCGTCTCGCTCGCCGGCGGGCTGGCCGGCAACTTCGCCGGGCCGGTCGACGGCACCGCCAACGAAGCCCAGTTCGTCAACCTCGGCCCGGTCGCCAGCGACTCGGCCGGCGTGCTCTACGTGACCGACAACTACGCGGTGCGCCGGATCGACACCAACAACGTCGTCAGCTTCGTGGCCGGCTCGTACACCGACTTCAACAGCGTCGACGGCAACGCCACCACGGCCCGCTTCTTCGGCCTGCAGGGCATCGCCGTCGGGCCGGGCGGCAACCTCTTCGTCAGCGACGTCAAGACCATCCGCCGCATCGACACGGCCGGCAACGTCACGACCTACGCCGGCGTCAAGTTCCAGGGCGGTGACATCGACGGGCCGGTCGCGACGGCGCGCCTCATGTTCCCGACCACCCTGGCCTTCGGCGCCGACGGCACGCTTTACTTCATCGACGGCAACGTGATCAAGCGAATCTCGGCCGACGGCACGACGGTGTCACGGCTCGCCGTCAACGATGTGTCCGGCGGCCTCGCCGTCGATGCCGCCGGCACCGTCTACTACGGCGCAGCGACCGGCCTGGCGACAATCTCGGCCGGCGGCACCCGCACGCTGCTGATCCCGACGGGCCCGGCCACCGTGCTCGGCGCCACGCCGGCGCTGCTCAACGTCATCGGCATCGCCATCCTCGGCCCGAAGCGGCTGGTGATCCAGACCGGCTTCGACCGCCTGATCGCGACGCTGCCGTGAATCTGCCTTGATGCGCTGATCGAGAGGCCGACATCGGCGGCCGATACTTCCGGGCGTGGCAACGCGCTTCCTGCTCGGATTTCTCTGGCTCTTCCAGTGGCTGCCGCTCGGCGTCCAGGCGGTCGCCGGCAGCGCCTTCGGCAGGCTCGGCTACCGGCTCGTCGGCAGCCGCCGCCGGGTCGCGTTGCGCAACCTCGCGCTCTGCTTTCCTGAGCTGAGCGAAGGCGAACGGGAGGCCCTCGCGCGGGAACACTTCCGCTGGCTCGGCCGCAGCCTGCTCGAGCGCGGCCTGCTCTGGTACGCGTCGCCGGCGCGGTTACGCCGGTTGATCCGCGTCGAGGGCGACGTGCATTTCGCTGAGCGCAGTGTCAGGCCGGTGATGTGGCTGGCGCCGCACTTCATGGCCCTCGACGTCGCCGGCGCCTCGGTGCTGCTGTTCCAGAAAAGGAAAGGCATCTCGATCTATCAGCGCCAGAGAGATCCGGTGATGGACCGGGCTTTGCGGCGCGGCCGATTGCGGCTCGGCAACGCCGAGATCTTCTCGCGTGACGAAGCCGGCAGGGCGCTGATGCGCGCGATCCGAAAGGGCGACGCCTTCTTCAACCTGCCCGACATGGACTTCGGCATCCGCGACGCTGCGTTCGTGCCCTTCTTCGGCGTGAGCGCGGCGACGCTGCTGGCGCCGTCGCGGCTGGCGAAGGCGCTCGGCATGGTGGTTCAACCTGTGGTGGCCGAGATCCTGCCCGGCGGCACCGGCTACGTCGTCCGCTATCAGGAGCCGTGGGCCGACTTCCCGAGCGCCGACCCCGTCGCCGACGCGGCGCGCATGAACCGCTGGATCGAGAGCGAGATCAGGAAGCTGCCGGCGCAGTACCTCTGGGTCCATCGGCGATTCAAGACGCGGCCGGACGACGAGCCGTCGCTGTACGGATAACGGGAGGCGGGCTTGAAACGGCGCCACGATCCGCACCGCGATAATTCGCCATGCGTGTTCGCTTCACCAAGATGCAGGGGGCCGGCAACGACTTCGTCGTGATCGACGCCACCGGCTCGCCGTTCGCGCTCACCGCGGCGCAGATCAGGAAGCTCGGCGATCGCCGCTTTGGCGTCGGCGCCGACCAGATCCTCGTTGTCGAGCCGGCGGTGTCAGCCGGGGTCGACTTCGCTTACCGCATCTTCAACGGCGCCGACGGTGCCGAGGTCGAACAGTGCGGCAACGGCGCCCGCTGCTTCGTGCGCTTCTTGCACGAGCGGCAGCTCTCGGCCAAGCCGACGATCCGCGTCGAGACGGTGAACGGCGTGCTCGAACTGGAGGCCCGCGACGATGGCCGCGTCACCGTCGACATGGGCGCGCCGTCGGCTTTCGCAGTCGAGGCGATCGAGATCGGCGGCCGGCGTGTCGAGATGGCGACCCTGTCGATGGGCAACCCGCACGCGGTGCAGTTCGTGGCCGACGTCGATGCCGCGCCGGTGGCGTCGCTGGGGCCGCTGATCGAGCGCCACCCGCACTTTCCTCGCGGCGTCAACGCCGGCTTCGCCCAGATCGTGGATCGGTCGCACATCAAGCTCCGTGTCTACGAGCGCGGCGCCGGCGAGACGCTGGCGTGCGGCAGCGGCGCCTGTGCTGCCGTTGTCGCCGGCATCCGCCTCGGCCTGCTCGACGAGCGCGTCGAGGTCGAGGTCCGCGGCGGCACGCTCACGATCGAATGGCCCGGCGTCACGCAGTCTCACGACGCGCACGTGCGCATGACCGGCCCCGCAGAAACCGTTTTCGAAGGAGAGATCGAGCTATGACTACCGGCACCGGCGTGCAAGGCATCACCGAGGCGGACATCGCCAACTACCTCGCCGCCAGCCCGGGCTTCTTCGAGCGCCACGCCGAGCTGCTCGGCAGCATCCAGCTGACCAGCCCGCACGGCCAGCGCGCCGTCTCGCTGCAGGAGCGGCAGATGGAAATGCTGCGCGACAAGGTCAAGGGCCTCGAGCGGCAGATCATCGAGATGGTCCGCCACGGGCAGGACAACGTCGGCATCGCCGACAAGCTGCATCGCTGGACGCAGGCGCTGATGCTCACCGCCAACGCCGCCGACCTGCCCGACGTGCTCGTCCGCGAGCTCAAGCACCAATTCATGATCCCGCAGGGCGCCGTTCGCGTCTGGGGCGGCGCCGACGCGTTCGCGGGCTTGCCGTTCGCCGCTCGTGTCGGCGACGAGGTGCGCTCGTTCGCGACCAGCCTCGCGGTGCCGTACTGCGGGGCCAACGCCGGCTTCGAGGCCGCGCAGTGGCTCGTCGATCCTGCCCATGTTCAGTCGATGGCGCTGATCGCCTTGCGGCACGACGGTGCGGCTGCCGCTTTCGGGTTGCTGGTGCTCGCGTCGCCCGATCCGACCCGCTACACCGCCGACATGGGCACCGACTTCCTGACCCGCATCGGCGAAGTCGCGAGCGCGGCGCTGATGCGGTTGCTGCCGGCGGCGTGATGCGGCGCGGTCCCGTCGCCGCCGATCCCGACATTGCTCGTCATCTCGACTACCTCCGCGTCGAGCGCCGCCTGGCCGCGCGCACGCTGATGGCCTACGGCGACGCCCTCGCGCACCTGCAGCGTTTGGCCACCACGGCCGCGGTGCCCCTGCGCGAAGCCCAGGTCGCGCACATCCGCCGCTGGGCGGCACAGCGTCACGGCAGCGGCCTGGCGCCACGCTCGATCGCGCTCGAGCTCTCGGCCTGGCGCGGCTTCTACCGCTGGCTCGGCCGCGACGGCCTCGTCGCCACCAACCCCGTTGCCGGCGTGCGGTCGCCGCGTGCCGCCAAGCCGCTGCCGAAGTCGTTGTCGGTCGATCAAGCGGTCGCGCTCGTCGCCTACCGAGGCGACAGTGGCAACGGCGGCCGCCCTGTCGACCCGACGCTGGCCGCGCGCGACGCCTGCATCGCCGAGCTGCTCTATTCCTCCGGCCTGCGCGTCGGCGAGCTCGTCGGGCTCGACATCGCTGCCGGTGCTGGAGGCGCCGGCTGGATCGACATGGCCGACGCCAGCGCCCACGTGCTCGGCAAGGGCAGCAAGCGGCGCAGCGTGCCGGTCGGCGCCGCGGCGCTGCAGGCGCTCGTCGGCTGGCTGGCCGTGCGCAGCCGACTCGCGAAGGCCGGCGAGACGGCGCTCTTCGTCAGCCGCCGCGGCACCCGCCTCACGCCGAGCCAGGTGCGTTCGCGCCTGAAGGCCGGCGCCATCGCCGCGGGGTTGCCGACGCACGTCCATCCGCACATGCTGCGGCACTCGTTCGCGTCGCACCTGCTGCAGTCGAGCGGCGACCTGCGCGCCGTGCAGGAACTGCTCGGCCACGCCAGCATCACGACGACGCAGGTCTACACGCAGCTCGACTTCGGCCACCTCTCGAAGGTCTACGACGCGGCCCATCCGCGTGCCAGGAAGCGTGGCTGAAGCAACGGTGGCTATGGTCCGCCGCGGAGGCGCGACCGTCCTGGCCTGTGCGATGGCGATGCTGGGCGGATGCATGCCACCGGCCGCACCGGGCGCGGCCCGAGACAGCGCTGCCTTCGATGCCGGCGTGACTCGGCTCATGGCCAGCGAGCATGTCGTGGGTCTGGCCGTCGCGGTCGTCGACGATGCCGGCGTCGCCCGTGTCACGACCTACGGCTGGCGCAACGCCGAAAAGCGATTGCCGCTCACGACCGGCACCGTCATGGCCGGTGCATCGCTGACCAAGGCCGCGTTCGCCTACCTCGTCCTGCAACTCGTCGACGAAGGCAGGCTCGATCTCGACATGCCGCTGACCAGCCTGCTGCCGCGCCCACTGGCCGAGTACGCGCCGTATGCCGAGCTTCAAGGCGACGAACGCTGGCGTCTGCTGACGGCGCGGCACGTCCTGACGCACAGCACCGGGCTGGCCAACTTTCGAGGGCTCGAGCCCGACGGCCGGCTGCGCTTGCACTTCGACCCCGGCAGTCGCTACGCCTACTCCGGCGAAGGATTCAAACTGCTGCAGTTGGTGATGGAAAACGGCATCGGGGTCGATGTCGAGAAAGAAATGCAGGAGCGCGTCTTCGATCGTTTCGCCATGACGCGAACGGCCGTCCGCTGGCGTGATGATTTGTCTGGCGATGCCGCGCAGACCTACGACCTCGAAGGCCGTGCCGCGCCGCACGCGATGCGGCGCCGCGTCGATGTTGCGGGCTCCATGGACACCTCGATCACCGACCAGGCTCACTTCTGGGCGGCGGTTTTTCGCGGCGAAGGCCTGAGCCGCGGCGCGCGGCACGAATGGGGCAGGCCGCAATTGTCGATCCGGTCCCGGCATCAATTCCCGACTCTCGCCGCGTTGCCGCCGGGCAGTGAGTCCGACGGCCTGTCGGCGGGCCTCGGCATCGTCCACTTCGGAGCCGGCCCGGACGCCGGCTGGTTCAAGGGCGGTCACGACGAAGGCACCGCCAACATGGTGATCTGCGTCGAGCGGCATCGGCGCTGCGTCGTCCTGCTCGCCAACGACGTCAGGGCCGAACGCATCTATCCGCAGGTGGCGCGCCTGGCACTCGGTCCTAGCGCGATGCCGTGGTCGTGGGAATACGCCTGGCTGCCCTCCGCCCAGCGATCCACGCGCTGACGATGAAGACCATCCGCGTCCGCCCCGGCAAGGAACGCTCGCTGCTGCGCCGCCATCCCTGGGTGTTCGAAGGCAGCGTCGGCAGCGGCAGGGCCGACAGCGGCGAGACGGTCCGCGTCGAGGACAGCGCCGGCGCCTTCCTGGCCTGGGCCGCGTACAGCTCGGAGTCGCTGATCCGCCTGCGCGCCTGGAGCTTCGACGCCGAAGAGCGCATCGACGCCGCCTTCTTCGCCCGCCGCATCGCTGCGGCGATCGCGGTGCGGGCGAAGTTTCCGATCGCGAGCGATGGCATGCGGCTCGTTCACGGCGAGTCCGACGGCTTGCCCGGCCTCGTCGTCGATCGCTACGGCAGCATCCTGTCGGCGCAGTTCCTGTCGGCCGGCGCCGAGCGCTGGAAGGCGGTGATCGCCGATGCCTTGCTGGCCGCCACCGGCGCCGCGGCGATCTACGAGCGCAGCGACACGTCGGCCCGGCAGCGCGAGGGCTTGCCGGCGACCGCAGGCTGGCTTCGGCCGCCCTCGAGTGGCGATGCCGCCAAGGCGGCGACCGTCGTCATCCACGAGCACGACTGGCGCTTCGCCGTCGACATCGCCGGCGGCCACAAGACCGGCTTCTACCTCGACCAGCGCGACAACCGCAAGCTCTTCGCCGACACCGTGCGCCAGTTCGGCTTCGAGCGCGTGCTCAATTGCTATTGCTACACCGGCGGCTTCAGCGTCGCCGCGCTGGCCGGCGGCGCCGCGCACGTCACAGCGATCGACTCGTCGGCGCCAGCGCTCGCGAAGGCGCGCGACAACGTCGCCCTCAACGGCTTCGACGTGGCCCGCCACGAGACCCGCGACGCCGACGTCAACGCGACGCTGCGTGCCTGCATCGCGGCCGGCGACAGCTTCGACGCCATCGTCCTCGACCCACCGAAGCTGGCGCCGACGGCGGCCCATGCCGAGCGGGCCGCGCGCGCCTACAAGGACATCAACCGGCTCGCCCTCATGCTGCTGCGGCCCGGCGGCGCGCTCTTCACGTTCTCGTGCTCGGGCGGCATCGCGCCCGACCTGTTCCACAAGATCGTGGCCGGGGCCGGCCTCGATGCCGGTGTCGACGGCTTCGTCTACGCCCGCCTCGGCGCGGCCCCCGATCACCCGATGACGGTGACCTTTCCCGAAGGTGAGTATCTGAAGGGGCTCGTCGTCATCAAGCGCTGATCGACGGTGCGGGCAGCGCGATGCGCGTGTCGAGCTTGGCGCGGTGGATGCTGAAGAAGCTCTTGACGTTGCGCACGTTGGCGTCGGCCGTGAAGAGGCGCTGCACGAGCGCGTGATACGCGGCCATGTCGGCGAGCTGAACGAGCAGCATGAAGTCGGGCCCCGGCGAGACGCGGTGGCATTGCTGCACGGCGGCCTCTTCGACGGCGCGCGCTTCGAATGCAGAGAGCGCCTCGGCAGACTGCCGATCGAGCGTGACTTCGACGAAGGCGGTCAAGCCGTGGCCGAGCCTGGCGGAGGAGAGCAGGGCAACGCGGCGCTCGACGATGCCAGCGTCGACGAGCCTCTTGACGCGGCGCAGGCAGGTCGCGGGCGAGACGTGGACGGCAGCGGCGAGGGCTTGGTTCGTCAATGAGGCGTCGGTCTGCAACCGATCCAGCAACCTCAGGTCGAGCGGATCGACGACGGCTAAATCGTTCATTTAAAGGTTTCCATGAAACTATATGGCGGCCGAGTCAACGCAAGAAATTATTGATCAAACCAAGTTAAAACCAGCGCGTTCATTCCGAGCACGCTTGCTTAGAGTTCGCCATCCGTTCCAGGAAAGTCACGCCGCCATGTGTGGAATCGTCGCCGCCGTCAGTGCCCGCAACATCGTTCCCATCCTCGTCGAGGGCCTGCGCCGGCTCGAGTACCGAGGCTACGACTCGTGCGGCGTCGCCCTCCATCAGGGTGGCCGGCTGAGGCGCGCACGCAGCACCGCGCGCGTTGCCGAGCTGGCCGCCAACGTCGCTGCCGATCGGCTCGAAGGCGGCACCGGCATCGCCCACACGCGCTGGGCCACGCACGGCGCGCCGGTGGTCCGCAACGCTCACCCGCACTTCTCGCACGGCCCCGGCCGCCATGCCGGCACCGACACGGGCGACGCCGGCGAAGCCTCCGGCATGGCCGCGGTCGGCCGCATCGGCCTCGTCCACAACGGCATCATCGAGAACCACGACGACCTGCGTGCCGAGCTGCGCGCCAAGGGCTACGACTTCGTCACGCAGACCGACACCGAGGTCATCGCCCACCTCGTCGATCATCTCTACGACGGCGACCTGCTCGACGCCGTGCAGCGCACGCTGCCGCGCCTGCGCGGCGCCTACGCGATCGCCGTGTTCTGCCGCGACGAGCCGCATCGCGTCGTCGGCGCCCGCCACGGCTCGCCGCTCGTGCTCGGCGCCGGCACCGAAGCCGGTGCTGAAGAAAACTTCCTCGCCTCCGATGCGATGGCGCTGGCCGGCGTCACCGACCAGATCGTCTACGTCGAGGACGGCGATGTCGTCGACCTGCAGCTCGGCAAATACTGGATCTCGCACGCAGATGCCGAAGGCCGCTTTCGCGACGTGAGCCGTGCCGTCAAGACCGTGGTCGCCCACACCGGCGCTGCCGAGCTGGGGCCCTATCGGCACTACATGCAGAAGGAGATCTTCGAACAACCCAAAGCGATCGCCGACACGCTCGATGCCGTCGCCGGCATCGCGCCCGAGCTGTTCGGCGACGGCGCCTGGCGCGTGTTCGAGAAGATCGACTCGGTGCTGATCCTGGCCTGCGGCACCAGCTACTACAGCGGCTCGGTGGCGAAGTACTGGCTCGAGAGCATCGCGAAGATCCCGACCGCGGTGGAAGTGGCGAGCGAGTACCGCTACCGCGACAGCGTGCCGAACCCGAAGACGCTCGTGGTCGCCATCTCGCAGAGCGGCGAGACCGCCGATACGATGGCCGCGCTCAAGCACGCGCGCTCGCTCGGCATGACGCACACGCTCACGATCTGCAACGTCGCCACCAGCGCCATGGTGCGCGAGTGCGAAATGGTGTACCTCACGCGCGCCGGCGTCGAGATCGGCGTCGCCTCGACCAAGGCCTTCACGACGCAGCTCGTCGGCCTCTTCCTGCTGACGCTGGCGCTCGCGCAGGTCAAGAAGCGACTACCGGAGGAGGCCGAAGCCGAGCACCTGCGCGCGCTCCGCCATCTGCCCGTTGCGGTGCAGGCAGTGCTCGCGCTAGAGCCGCAGGTCATCGCCTGGAGCGAGGAGTTCGCGGCCAAGGAGAACGCGCTCTTCCTCGGCCGCGGCATGCACTACCCGGTCGCGCTCGAAGGGGCGCTGAAGCTGAAGGAGATCAGCTACATCCACGCCGAGGCCTACCCCGCAGGCGAGCTCAAGCACGGGCCGCTGGCGCTGGTGACGTCGCAGATGCCGGTGGTCGCGATCGCGCCCAACGACGCGCTGCTCGAGAAGCTCGAGAGCAACCTGCACGAGGTGCGCGCGCGCGGCGGCGAGCTCTTCGTCTTTGCCGACGCCGACACCCGCATCGAGTCGGCCGAAGGCGTGCGCGTGATCCGCATGCCCGAGCACTACGGCGCGCTGTCGCCGATCCTGCATGTCGTGCCGCTGCAGCTGCTGGCGTATCACACGGCCGTAGCGCGCGGGACGGATGTCGACAAGCCGCGGAATCTGGCGAAGAGCGTCACGGTGGAGTGATTCGTGGCGATAGGCCCGACGTTTGTTTGCGGAAAATAAAGTCCGTCGGAAGAAAACGAAGTCAGTCGGGAAAATTTCGTTTGATGAGAGTGGCGGGTCTCGCCAGCTGTTCTGACCAAATAAAGTCGTAAATTCGTAAATAGAGTCGTAAACACCGCAATAGAGTCGTAAACGTTAATTCCGCAGGCGCGTACCGATGGGTCTGGGAAGGACAGTGTTCGGGATGAATAAAGTCTGTCTCAGTTTGTGGGCGCCGATCTAAAACTGAGCCACCGTGCCGATCCAATATTAAGCCGGGGCTACTCGCTGACCGCGTGACGGTCAGCTGTGCATAAGTGTAGGTT
>JAYVNL010000317.1:0-3103 GCA_043758495.1 Rhizobacter sp. | reverse complement strand
GCCGCCGGATATGAAGTTGCGATCGACGTCTCGCCTTCACGCGACATCATGAGCACCATCCGCGACGACGAGGTCGAGCGCTTCAACCGCCTGGCGGCTACCTGGTGGAACAGCGCCGGGCCGATGCGGCCGCTGCACGTCGTCAACGGTCTTCGCCTGGGCTACGTGCTCGAGCGGATCGCCCGGCGCTTCGAGCGCGCCGTTGGCGACCTGGATGGGCTGCGCATCGCCGACATCGGCTGCGGCGCCGGCCTCATGTGCGAGCCCCTGGCGGCCCGCGGCGCCCGGGTCGTCGGCGTCGATGCCGCGGCTCGCAACGTTGCCGCCGCGCGGCTGCACGCTGCCGCCGGTGGCCTCGACATCGACTACCGGGTCGGCGAGCCCGATGCCGCGCTGGGCGACGGCGACACGTTCGACGTGCTGCTGCTGCTCGAGGTGGTGGAGCATGTCGACAACGTGCAGTCTTTCGTGCGCGAGGCGGTACGCCGCCTGAGGCCCGGTGGCCTGCTGCTGGTCTCGACGATCAACCGCACACCGCGCAGTTTCCTGACCGCGATCGTCGCCGCCGAGTACGTTTTTCGCGTGCTGCCGCGGGGCACCCACCGCTGGCGCCAGTTCGTGCGGCCCGACGAGCTCGAGCGCTCGGCGCGCGCCTGCGGCCTCGTGCAGGACGACCTGCGCGGCATGGGTTACCTGCCCGCTGTTCACCGCGCCTGGTGGACGCGCAATGTGTCGGTCAACTACATCGCGAGTTTCGGCAAACCGTCCCTGTGAGGAGCAATCGACTTGCCTGGGTCAGCGAAGTGGTCTTGTATAACGACAAGCTATACAGAGCATCAACAGTCCATAGCATTCACGTTTTCGAAACTTTGGTGCTGCTCCCATGGAACTAATCTCGCCCGGGCAATACAGCCTGGTCTACAACGCCTTCTCGTTCACGATCGCTGTGATGGGCGCGGCCACAGTGTTCTTCTTCCTGTCGCGTTCGCAAGTGACGCCGCCCTACCGGACGGCGCTCACGGTCACCGGTTTGGTGACCCTCATTGCGCTGTATCACTACGTGCGGATCTTCAACAGCTGGGAAGGTGCCTACACCCTGGTCGACGGCACGATCAAGCAGACCGGCGCGCGTTTCAACGATGCCTATCGCTACGTTGACTGGCTGCTGACGGTGCCCTTGCTCCTGGTCGAACTGATCCTCGTGATGCGCTTGTCGAAGGCTGAAACGCTGGCCAAGGCGACCAAGCTGGGGCTGCTCGCCGCATTGATGGTGCTGTTGGGCTATCCCGGCGAGATCTCGTCCGACCTCGGCACCCGCTGGCTCTGGTGGGGGCTGGCGATGATCCCGTTCGTCATCATCGTCTACGACCTCTTTTTCGGCCTCAGAAGCTCGATCGCCTCGCAGCCCCCGGAAGCTCGCGGGCTGGTGAGCGCAGCGCGCTGGTTGACGGTCGTGTCGTGGTTGTTCTATCCGCTCGTCTTCGTGTTCCCCATGATCGGGTTCACGGGTGGTGCGGCGACGACGGCGGTGCAGGTCGGCTACACGGTGGCAGACGTCGTCGCCAAGGCCGTGTTCGGCGTGCTGATCTACATGATCGCCAGCCGCAAGTCCGAGGTCGAGCCGGCGACCCGGTGACCGCTCAGGCAACGGCTGTGCGGGTGCCGCCGGCCGTTGCCTGAAGACCTTATCGCCCCGAGGCCTCCATGAACGTCGGATTCGTACCCGTCCCCATCCGCGGCCTCGAGCGCAGCGCTCGCCGCCCGGACCTGGCCCCCGCGTGGGTGGCGGTCGCGCCTCACGCCGTCGTCGTCGGCGCCGGCTTCGGCGGCATGGCAGCGGCATTGCGCTTGCGGGCCAAGGGCTATCGGGTCACGTTGATCGACCGCTGCCGCCAGCTCGGCGGTCGCGCTCAGGTGTTCGAGCGCGATGGCTTTCGCCACGACGCGGGCCCGACGGTGATCACGGCCCCCTTTCTTTTCGAAGAGCTTTTCGAGCTGTTCGGCGAGCGTTTCGACGACCACGTCGAGCTGGTGCCTCTGAAGCCCTGGTACCGCTTCCGGTTCGCCGACGGCGACCACTTCGACTACGGCGGCACGCTCGACGAGACGCTGGCCGAGATTGGCCGCATCTCTGCCGAGGACCGCGAGGGCTATCTGCGGCTGCTCGCGCACTCGAAGCGGATCTTCGACATCGGCTTCACTCAACTCTCGGCCCAGCCTTTCGACCGCTTCCTCACCATGCTGCGATTGATTCCCAGCCTGCTCCGGCTCCGCTGCGATCGCACCGTCTGGGGCATGGTGAAGACTTTCCTGAAGAGCGACAAGCTGCGCCAGGCCTTCTCGATCCAGCCCCTGCTGGTGGGCGGCAACCCCTTCGACACGACCAGCATCTACGGACTGATCCACTACCTCGAGCGTGCGCACGGCGTCTTCTTCGCCATGGGCGGAACCGGCGCGATCACACAGGCGCTCGGCGCGCTGATGGATCGCCGGGGCGTCGCCGTGAGGCTGGGTACGACCGTCGAGCGCATCCGGGTGGAGAACGGTGCGGCCACCGCGGTCGAGCTCGCCGACGGCGGCGTCATACCGGCGGACCTCGTCGTTTCCAACGCCGACGCCGCTCACCTGTACACCTCGATGATTCCGAAGGCGAAACAGGCCTGGTCGTCTCGGCTCAAGCTGTCGGCGGCCAGCTACTCCATGGGCCTGTTCGTCCTCTACTTCGGCACGCGCAAGCGCTACCCCGACGTCGCCCACCACACGATCTGGCTCGGCGAGCGCTACCGGGAGCTGCTCGCCGAGATTTTCGACAAGAAGGTGCTGAGCGAGGACTTCTCGCTCTACCTGCACAGGCCCACCGCGACCGACCCGAGCTTCGCGCCCGAAGGCTGCGAAAGCTTCTACGTGCTGTGTCCGGTCCCGAACTTGCAGGCCGGCATCGACTGGGCGGTCGAAGGCCCGCGCCTTCGCGACCGCATCGTGGCCGCACTCGACCGCACCATCCTTCCGGGTCTGGCGGGGTGCATCACCGCCGAGTTCAGCATGGCGCCGCCGGACTTCGCCCACGATTACCTGAGCGTGCACGGCGCCGGCTTCTCGGTGG